>NZ_JBXAEW010000019.1:0-85885 GCF_056782315.1 Arthrobacter paludis | reverse complement strand
GGTTCCGGTCCGGCCGGGTACACGGCGGCCGTGTACACGGCGCGGGCGAACCTGTCCCCGGTGGTCGTGGCAGGGTCCGTGACCGCCGGCGGGGAGCTGATGAACACCACCGAGGTGGAGAACTTCCCCGGCTTCCGTGACGGGATCATGGGCCCGGAGCTCATGGACAACATGGCCGCCCAGGCCGCCCGGTTCGGCGCCGAGATCCTCTACGAGGACGTCGAGGCCCTCGACCTGGCCGGGGAGACCAAGACCGTGCGCCTGGCCAACGGGGACACCTACCGGGCCCGGGCGGTCATCATCGCCACCGGCTCCGCCTACCGCGAGCTGGGCCTGCCCGACGAGAAGCGCCTCTCCGGACACGGGGTCTCCTGGTGCGCGACCTGCGACGGGTTCTTCTTCCGCGAGCAGCACATCGCCGTCGTCGGCGGCGGGGACTCCGCCATGGAGGAGGCCCTCTTCCTGACCAAGTTCGCCTCCAAGGTCACCGTCGTGCACCGCCGCGACGAGCTGCGCGCCTCGAAGATCATGGCCGAGCGCGCCCTGGCCCACCCCAAGATCGACTTCGCCTGGAACCAGGCCGTCACCGGCATCGAGGGCCAGGACAAGGTCACCGGCCTGCGCCTGGCCAACACCCTCGACGGCACCGAGTCCCGCCTCGAGGTCACCGGCGTGTTCGTCGCCATCGGCAACGACCCCCGCACCGACCTCGTCCGCGGCCAGCTCGCCCTCACCGACGACGGCACCATCGCCGTCGAGGGCCGCTCCTCCCGCACCAGCCTCCCCGGCGTCTTCGCCGCCGGCGACGTCATCGACCCCACCTACCGCCAAGCCATCACCGCCGCCGGCTCCGGCTGCGCCGCCGCCCTCGACGTCGAACACCACCTCGCCCACCACGCCCCCGAAACCACCTCCGCCGCAGCCGCGGCGCGGTAAGCCAACAAGGAAGGGAAACCCCATGAGCCAGGCCAAGGACGTAACCGACGCGTCGTTCCAGTCCGACGTTCTCGAGGCTTCGAAGCCCGTCATCGTGGACTTCTGGGCCGAATGGTGCGGCCCCTGCCGCATGCTCTCGCCGGTGCTCGACCAGATCGCGTCCGAGCACGCAGAGAAGATCGACGTGGTCAAGGTCAACGTCGACGAGAACCCGGGCATCGCCGCCAAGTACGGCATCACGAGCATCCCGGCCGTGTACGTCTTCAAGGACGGCGAGCACGTCGCCACCTCGATCGGCGCCAAGCCGAAGCAGATCATCGAGAAGGAGTTCGCCGCCTACCTGTAGCGGCTCGCCCACGAGGAGGGCCCGCGGACCGATGGTCCGCGGGCCCTCCTCGTGTCTACGGCCGAGGAGCATTCGATCCGCCCCGCCCACGATGACAAACACAACGCATTCCGCTTTTATCCGCAATGCACCAGAGGACACCCTACCGAGGCATCGGAGGGGTGGCACGCGGGGCGGGTCCTCCTCTCCGTAGGTGGGTCGCCCGCGGACAGTGCGTTTGGCCCGCGTCATCGCGGAGTCGGGGCAAAAGCTCTGGACCATCCATGGTCTCCTTGTTACAGCAGTCTCCTCCCCGTTTCACGTGAAACCGGTGCGGACTCCCGAAACGTTCCTGACGGCAGCGGCGGCCGTCTCGATCAGCGCCGCCGCATGCACCCGCGCCCCCCGCGCGCTCCCACACATCTGGCGCCGTGGCTGCAGACAGGGACCTCGGTAACCGCGCCATGAGCGCAATCAACAGTACGGCGAGCAGCACTTCCTCCTCGTGCTTTCGACGCTTCTGCGATCCATCTGGCCCGGCGTGCCGGACTAGCGCCCGACACGTTGCCTGCGTGGAGCGCGGCGCGTTGGCACGTAGCCGCCGCCGGATCCCACTGCGCCGGTCCTAGGGTGCACTCGCCGATGGGCTCGCCATCCTCCCCCCGGACTACAGATCCAGGGTCGAGGGCCCAGGCCCGAGGGCCGTGGGGCCGCACACAGCCTCCGCCGCTACGCGACGCCCCCACCACGCCGCCCACCTTCCGTGGGATCGGTAGAAAGCCCGGCCGATGGGCGCGACGGCCGGTCCGCACTCGTTGTCTACGCCGGTCAGCAGGCGAGCCGCGGTCAGCGTCGTGCCGCCGATATCCATGATGGCGCGACCGCGTGCAGAGGTACCGGCTGAGCCTGGCTGCGGATGTTTCCTGCGGGATCTGCGCGCTGGAATCACCTCATCTCCCTTGTAGAGGGACACAACTGACTCCCACACAGCTCTAAGGGCTAGCCATTCTGTGCGACGGAAGTGCCCAGCTGGCGCCCCCAGAACCGCGAGCGGCCCGCGAAACCCAATAACATCCCACATCTCTCTCGCTGACTGGCCTCGAACAGACGGGTCTCTGGCTCGCGTTCTGCCTCCCACGCCCGACGGCCGCGTTCCCTTGCCTCCGCGCAACAAACCATCCGCGGCACACATGTGCCCCTGCCGGACCGGACCCTGTCGGTGGGCGACTGGAGATTGACGCTGCCCGCGAACCAAGCCCCCCGCGCATCCCACCACCCATAGCGACAGCGCCGCGACCGGCCCGCGCTCGATCGCACGACGGGTGGCGCACCAGCGTTTCACGTGGAACACCAGGGGCAAGCCATCGGGACGGAGACAGACGAGGTGCCGTATTTTGTACTCCAGACCCAGGGGATGAAGTCGGGGCAACTGGTGTCCGTGCCACGTCTCAGACCGCTGCGTGACGCGCCCAATGCCGGGGCGTCGCAAGGGGCCCCGTCCCCTCCTCGAAACGGCGACGACCGCTACAAGGTCAGAGACGGTATCCGCCGGCCTACCTTGCTGTGTTCCGACGCCGCGCGGCCGGGCCCGTCGTGTCCGCCTAGTGGATCTCGAGTCGACCCGGCCCAGCAGCCCCCGAAGCCCCAGCCGCAGTGGAACCCTGATCAAAGGCGCTAGAGCGACATCGTTCATCTGTCCCGGTCGTCTAGGCTCCAGAGGGGTCATCCGCGCGGGAGCGGCCCAGGGAGACGACGTATTGCTCACCCTCTCTTGAGCGGTCCCGGCCGTCCCGCAAGGACCGGCTGGAAGTGAGCACCGCATTCTTCTCCACACGGGGCCTGCGGCGCTGCGCCGCCTTCCGGACACCAGCCCTGGCCCGGCGGGACCCACCTGAGGGAGCCTTCGAGAATCAAGGACGATGGACGATCCACGAGTAACTTGGATGCGAAACGACGAAGGGGGACGGCGTTTCACGTGAAACGCCGTCCCCCTAGGGCTGGTCTAGCTAGTTCTGTCCCGGGGCGATGACGCCCATGATGCGGTTCAGGTCGTCGACACTGGCGAACTCGATCGACACCCGGCCCTTCTTGGCGCCGAGGGTGATCTTGACCTGGGTATCCAGCTTGTCGCTCAGTGCGGTGGCCAGATAGTCCAGGCGCTCGTGGCGCGCGGTGTTGCGTGCCGGCGACTGCCGCTGCCGACGCATCCCATCGCTCAACGACACGATTTCCTCCGTCGCGCGCACCGACAGTCCCTCGTTGACGATCCGCTGGGCGAGTCGCTCCATGTCCGCGGGATCGGACAGACCCAAGAGTGCGCGCGCGTGTCCCGCGGACAGGACGCCCGCCGCAACGCGGCGCTGCACCAGCGGCGGAAGTTTCATCAAACGGAGGGTGTTGGAGATCTGCGGTCGGGAGCGGCCGATGCGATCCGAGAGCTCCTCCTGCGTGCACTCGAACTCCTGAAGGAGCTGCTGGTATGCCGCCGCCTCCTCCAGGGGGTTGAGCTCGGCGCGGTGGAGGTTCTCCAGCAGCGCATCGCGCAACAGGTCGACGTCGTGCGTTTCCCGGATGATCGCGGGAATGATCTCCAGTCCCGCCTCTTGCGTCGCGCGCCAGCGGCGTTCGCCCATGACCAGCTCGTACTGGCCCTCGACCTCGCGCGAGGGACGGACCACGACCGGCTGGAGAAGGCCGATCTCCCGGATGGAATGGACCAGTTCGTCCATGTCCTCCTGGTCGAAGTTGGTCCGCGGCTGCTTCCGATTGGGATGGATCGCGGTGACCTGGAGCTCTGCAAAGGTGGCACCGGGGACCGGGGCCAGCCCGGTTTCACGTGAAACGTGGTCGTCGTCGGTGCCCTGAGGCCGTGCCGTCGGCGTCTCCTTCAACGGCGGTTCGCTCTCGGTCTCGCGACTGGCATCGACAGACGAGCCAACGCTCGCCTCTGGTTCCGACGGCGCCTCAGTTTGCAGCTCGGTGTCGCGGTCGTTGGGTGCAGTGCTGGCCGGCTTGGCGCCATTGACCTTGAGGGCCGGCATGGCGGGCCGCTTTCCACCACCGGTGGGCTTCCGTTCCGGGGAGGAGCCACTGTCGGCGGGTCCGCTGCCGGAGAAGAACATGTCGACGGGGCGTGGTTTGCGGGCACCGGCGCCATCCGCGGTCGGCTGGGCGGCTTGACCCTTCGATACGCCCTTTTTTGCGTCCTGCTTCGGCGCGGACTCGGACCGGGGAGCGTCCTCCCGGCTGTCGCTCCGACGCGGACCATTGGCCTGGGCGCCCGTGGACGGGCGCGAGGACGGCGGGGTTTCACGTGAAACGCCGTTCTGTTTCGCATCCTCGCGTGGGGTCGGCTCTTCGGGGGACACCGGACTGCCTTGGGGGCTCGCCGGCGTGCTCCCCGCGCCCGCTGCCGATCCCTGCACTTCCTGGGCTGCCTCGTCTGCCGTCGCAGTAGTGGGTCCAGCAGGGGCGCTGCTGATGAGTGCTCCAAGGCCCCGACCGAGGCCGCGCCGCTTCTCCGCCAAGGTGAATCTCTCTTCCAGTTCCGAATGGACGCCGGCCGGACGGCCAGTCGCACCCCTCCATTCTACGATCAGCCCAAGTCTTCGCCGGGTATCGTTGCGCTCGCGCGGCTAGTCCAGAAACAAAGTCAACAGTTTGACTGAGAGGCGTTCTAACAAGTGGTTGGGTCGGGGCTGCCGCGTGGAGGACGAATGGCGACTCCACCCGAGGGGAACGGGTGGCAAATGGACCGCAAGCCCCTCCCCGCCGTAACGCTTTCGACCTGGGACAAGGAAAAGCGGTGGGGTACGGCTGCGGGTGGGGCCGCACCGTGAAGATGCGGGGCCACCGGCGCGCCGTCCGGTCCGGCTCGCCCTCATCGCGGCCCCACGACGTCGCCGGCTCCGCCCGGGCGCTGGCCCCTAACTGCGACTTCCCTCCGCCGATGTCCCGACAGGCTGTCCTCTACCGGGCGCGCTCGGCAATCTCGGACGCCGCCTCCAGATAGGAGAGGGCTCCCGTCGAGCTCGGGTCGTACGTCATCACCGTCTGCTGGTAGCTGGGCGCCTCGGAGATCCGCACGGAACGCGGAATCAGGGCCTCGAGCACCTGCTCGGGGAAGTGCTCGCGCACCTCAGCGGCAACCTGGGCCGCGAGGTTCGTGCGCCCGTCGTACATCGTGAGCAGAATGGTGGACACGACGAGGTCGCCGTTGAGGTGCTTCTGGATCATCTGGATGTTGTTGAGCAGCTGGCTCAATCCCTCCAGCGCGTAGTACTCGCACTGGATCGGGATGAGCACTTCACGTGCCGCAACGAAGGCATTGACGGTCAGCAGTCCCAGGCTCGGCGGGCAGTCGATGAAGACGTAGTCCAGCCGCTCCAGGCCCTGTTCCTCGCGGTGGGCGGCGTACTGCTCCAACGCCCGACGGAGTCGCTGCTCCCGGGCCACCAGGGAGACCAGCTCGATCTCTGCGCCAGCCAGGTGGATCGTCGCGGGCGCCACCACGAGGTTCTCGAGGTCGGGGCACTGCGCGACGACGTCGGAAAGCGGCACATCGTTGATCAGGACGTCGTAGATGCTGTCCACGTCCGCGTGGTGCTCGATGCCGAGTGCCGTGGACGCGTTGCCCTGGGGGTCGATGTCGACCACCAGGACGTTCAGGCCCGCCTTGGAGAGCGCGGCGGCGATGTTCACCGTCGTGGTCGTCTTGCCGACGCCGCCCTTCTGGTTGCTGACCGTGAAGTAGCGGGTCTGTGCCGGCCTGGGCAGGACGCGTCCCTTCAGCCGCTCGCGGCGCTTGGTCTCGCTGGCCAGTTGGTTGGCCAGCGGGGTGTTCTCATCCATGGTGTCCATGACGCTCCGCTGGTTGGGGGCCTTCGTCTCCGTGTCCGCTCTACGCCGGGCGTCGGGCTCGATGCGCCCGCCCTGCTCGGCCGGGGCGGCTGGCTCCGTCGCGCCCCCAGAGGGGGGCGGGGTTTCACGTGGAACATCCGTGACGGTGCTGCCAAACGATTCCGTTTGCTCTTCTTCGGGGCGCGGTGAGCGGCCGAACATGGCGGCAAACGGCGGAATCTTCTTCCCACGCGGCATACGGCTACGGCCTCCTCACTCCCGGGCCCCACGGCCACCCGTACAGACTATCGCCCGCGGACGCCTAAACCGGGACGCGGACCACGGTCGTCGGTTCGGCGAGGACCTCGGCACCGACGACCACGACCTCGGCCCCCCGGCCGCCCAGCTTGCGGATCACCTTCGAGGCCTTCGCGATCTCCTCGGCGGCGCTGCGGCCCTTGATGGCCAGCAGCTCGCCGCTTCCGTGCAGCAGCGGGAGCGTGAGCCCCACGAGGTTCGAGAGGGCAGACACCGCACGGGCCGTCACCACATCCACATCCACCTCCGCGACGGCCTGCTCGGCCCTGCCGCGCCACACGGTGACATTGTCCAGACCGAGGTCCTCCACCACCTCGGAGAGCCAGAGGCAGCGCCGCTCCAGGGGTTCAATCAGGGTCAGGGACAGGTCGGGACGGGCGATCGCCAGGGCCAGCCCGGGCAGCCCCGCGCCGCTGCCGACGTCGGCCACGGCCGCGCCCTGCGGGACCAGCTGCTCGACGACGGCGCAGTTGAGCACGTGCCGGCCCCAGAGCCGGGGGACCTCCCGCGGACCGAGCAGCCCCCGCTCCGTGCCGCTCGTCGCCAGGTGGCGAACGAAACCCTGGGCCAACTCGAGCCGGTTCCCGAAGACGGTGCGGGCCGCCTGGAGCTCCTCCGGGGAGGCGTCGTATTCGGTCTCCATGCGCCGCTACCCGTTGACGGACACGACGACGTGGCGGCGGGCGCCCTCGCCGTCGGACTCGGAGAACAGGCCCAGCTCGGCCACGACGTCGTGCACCTGCTTGCGCTCGTAGGCGCTCATCGGCTCGAGGGCAACGTCCTCCCCGGACTCCTTGGCCTTGGAGACGGCGTCCTCGGCCAGCCGGCGCAGCTCGCCGGAGCGTCCCACGCGGTGGCCGTCGATGTCCAGGACCAGCCGCGAGCGGTTGCCGGTGGAGGTCAGCACGGCCAGCCGCGCCAGCTCCTGAAGGGCCTCGAGGGTCTCGCCGTGCTCCCCGACGAGCAGCCGGAGGTCGGAACCGCCCTCCTCCTCGTTCAGGATGGAGATGTAGGTGCGGCCGGCACGGACCTCGATGTCGATGTCGCCGTCGAGATCGGCGATGTCCAGGAGCTCCTCGAGGTAGTCGGCCGCGACGTCGCCCTCCTCCTCGAGGCGGGAAACGGGGGTCTCCGCGGCGTCGTCGTCGACCGGCGGGACGGTGTTTTCGGCGCTCATCTCTACTTCTTCCTCCGGTTCTTGCGCTTGGGCTGCTGGCGTTGGCCCTTCGGCTCGACGGGGGCCGTCTGCTCGGCCGCGGCGGCCTCAGCGGCCTTCTTCTGGCCCACGGGAGGCAGCCCCTTCGCGGCACGGCGTTCGTTCAGCTCGCGCTCGGCCTGGGAGCCCGGCGTCGGGTTGTTGCGGATGACCCAGTACTGCTGGCCGAGCGTCCAGACGTTGGAGGCCGTCCAGTAGACCAGGACGCCGATGGGGAAGTTGATGCCGCCGATGCCGAAGACGAGCGGAAGGATGTACAGCATCATCTTCTGCTGCTGCATGAACGGCCCCTCGAGGGCCTCCTTCGTCATGTTCTTCGACATGATCTGCTTCTGGGTGATGAACTGCGAGGCAGTCATCGCGATGATCATCACGAGTGCCGTCAGGATGACCGCCATGCTCGGGTCGCCCGAGTTCAGGCTGCCCAGGAAGGTGTCGGAGAGGCGCGCTCCGAAGATGGAGGACTCGTCGAAGCTGCGCACGTGGTCGGCGCTCAGGGCCCCGATGCCCTCGTTCGAGTCACTGGCCCGCGAGGTGTTGTTCAGGACCGTGAAGAGCGCGAAGAAGAACGGCATCTGCACCAGGATGGGCAGGCACGAGGACAGCGGGTTCGTCTTGTGCTTCTTGAACAGCTCGCGCTGCTCGGCGATCATCGCCTGCTGCGAGAGCTGGTCCTTCTTGCCCTTGTACTTCGCCTGGAGCTTGCGCAGGTCCGGCTGCAGGGCCTGCATGGCCCGCTGCGCCTTGATCTGCTTGACGAACACCGGGATCAGGGCCGTGCGGATGAGCAGCACGAGGATGATGATCGACAGCGTCCACGTCCAACCGGAGTCGGGATCCATGCCGATGGCCGCGAGCCCCTCGTGGCAGATCATCAGGATCCACGAGACCACCTGGCGGAATGGCCACAGCAGCGTGTCAAAGAAACCCATGGTTCGGTTGTGCTCCTCAGGCCGCGTCGGCGGCGTCGTCGGCAGGAATCGGCGGGTGGTTCAGGACAATGATCCGGGGGGTCTTCCCCTCGGGCCAAATCCGCTTCCCCGCGGGGACATGGTCGATGCCGCCGTGGCTGAACGGGTTGCAGCGGACCACGCGGCCCGCCGCCAGCCAGCTGCCCCGAAGAGCGCCGTGCACGGTCACGGCTTCGAGCGCGTAGGCGGAGCAGCTGGGGAAGTACTTGCAAACATCGCCATAGAGCGGGGAGACGATCCTGCGGTAGGCCATGAGCAGGCCCATGACGGCGAGGCGGGGCAGCCCCGCGAGGAACCGGAGCATGCGCGGGAGGGTGCGGCTACCGCCCATGCTGCTCCTTCCCTCGGTGCCGGGGTCCCCGTTCGGCGGCCCGGCGGGCCGCCTCAAGGGCCGACAGCGCGTCCCCGCGGAGTTGGTCCCAACTGGCGTCGGCCGCGGCCGGCAGGGCGCGCACGACGACGTCGTACCCGGTCCCGGCCCGGGGCAGCCATTCGGCTGCTACCGCCCTCAACCTGCGCTTAACGCGGTTGCGGGTGACCGAGTTCCCGACGGCCTTGGACACGATGAAGCCGAAGCGCGACGGCGGCGCCCCGTGCGGGGCGTCCAACCGCGGCGAGTCCGGCTCCGCCGCGGCGGGCCGCAGATACAGCACAACGTTCCGGCGCCCAGAACGGGCGCCGGAACGTACTGTGGCGGAGAAGTCCGCGCCGGAACGCATCCGGTGGGGTGCCGGCAGCATCGCTACCGCCCGGCTGGCCGGGGCACCCGCGGATGATCCCGGAGGACCGGTGTCCGGTCAGGCAGAGAGCGCAGTGCGGCCCTTGGAACGGCGGGCAGCCAGGATGGCGCGGCCGGCGCGGGTCCGCATGCGCAGACGGAAGCCGTGCTTCTTGGCACGACGGCGGTTATTCGGCTGAAAAGTCCGCTTGCTCACAGTAGTAACTCCAAGACGATCTAAGGGATGCGCCTTAACCCGTTGCTACGGCGGAGGAACAGGCTGACGCGTGCTTCGTGCGGCACCCGCCCGGCTCGCTGTCCGCCCCTTCCGCGGAGGGAGGGGCGCCAGTGGGCACGGGAAAGCACACGCACAGGACTAAACAACGGTAGGGGAATCCGGGGCGCCACGTCAAACCGGACGCGCACCTGGGCCCGCCCCCATCTTTTCACAGGCTGTGGTCAGCCACTCCACACGATGTGGACCGTGTCCCGGCGTGTGGAGGGAGGGTTCCCCGTTGTCCACGGGCCGGATCCGCGCGGCCGCCGCGATCGGGCGCCGCCGCCCGGTGGATATCCACAGCCATCCACAGGAATACCCACAGGCGCTGTTATCCACCGGCTGTGAATAACACTGTGGATAGCCGCTAGACTCGAACCTCCGGCCGCCCCCACAAGGGACCGCCGTCCGATCCACCGCCGCACCGGCGGCCCACCAGACCAGCGAGGGGATCCATCAGCGTGAGCACGGAGGAGTCGAACAGCGTCGGCAGCGCCTGGCGCCAGGTCGTCCGCAACCTCGAGGACGACGACCGGGTGACTCCCCGCCAGCGCGGCTTCCTGGTGCTCGCCCGCCCCCAGGGACTCATCGGGACGACCCTGCTGCTGGCGGTTCCCAACGAACTCACCCGCGAGGTCCTGCAGACCCAGCTCAAGCAGCCGCTCGACGACGCGCTGCGGCAGGTGTTCCAGGACGACATCATCTGCGCCTTCAGCATCGTGGCGGACCTGGAGCCCGAGCCGGAACCGCAGCCCGCCCCGGTCAAGCAGGCGCCGGTGGAGCGGCCCGGTGCCGAACGGTCGCCGCAGCCGGCGCCGCCGTCGAACTCGCAGGAATTCGGCCGGCTGAACCCGAAGTACATCTTCGACACGTTCGTCATCGGTTCCTCGAACCGCTTCGCGCATGCCGCCGCCGTCGCCGTCGCCGAGGCACCCGCGAAGGCCTACAACCCGCTCTTCATCTATGGGGACTCGGGGCTGGGCAAGACGCACCTGCTCCACGCCATCGGGCACTACGCGCGCCACCTCTACAACGGGATCCGGGTGCGGTACGTGAACTCCGAGGAGTTCACCAACGACTTCATCAACTCGATCCGCGACGACGAGGGCGCCAGCTTCAAGCAGACGTACCGCAACGTGGACATCCTCCTCATCGACGACATCCAGTTCCTTGCGAACAAGGACGCGACACAGGAGGAGTTCTTCCACACCTTCAACGCGCTCCACAACCACAACAAGCAGGTCGTCATCACGTCCGACCTGCCCCCGAAGCAGCTGAGCGGCTTCGAGGACCGGATGCGCTCGCGCTTCGAGTGGGGCCTGCTGACGGACATCCAGCCGCCGGAGCTCGAGACGCGCATCGCGATTCTGCGGAAGAAGGCGACCGCGGAGGGCCTCTCGGCGCCGGACGACGTCATGGAGTACATCGCCTCGAAGATCTCGACGAACATCCGGGAACTCGAGGGGGCCCTGATCCGCGTCACGGCCTTCGCGTCGCTCAACAGCCAGGGCGTCGACCTCACGCTGGCGGAGCAGGTCCTCAAGGACCTCATCACGGACGAGGACGCCCAGGAGATCACGCCGCAGGCGATCATCGCCCAGACCGCCGAGTACTTCAACCTCTCCATCGAGGAGCTCAACAGCAAGTCCCGCACCAGGACGCTCGTGACTGCGCGGCAGATCGCCATGTACCTGCTGCGCGAGCTGACGGACATGTCCCTCCCCAAGATCGGCGCCGAGCTGGGCGGACGCGACCACACGACGGTGATCCACGCGGACCGGAAGATCCGCGAGCTGATGGCGGAGCGCAGGGCGATCTTCAACCAGGTCACCGAACTGACGAACCGCATCAAGCAGCAGCAGCGCGAGGGCTAGCCGGCCGGAGGGGCCCCGGAAACCCCGTGGGACCCAGTCCCACCCGGCGTTCCGCACAGCTGTGGACAAGAGTGGGGATATCCCGGTGGACCACGGGGGTGGGCCTGCGGATAAACCCCCGGGGGGCTGTGGATCCCTTAATCGGCGGGTTTTCCCCATCCACCGGCAAGCTGGCGTTGTGCCTTTGCACAATCACAAGTTATCAACACCCGGGAATGGCGGGGGTTCCCCGATGCCCTCGGTTATCCACAGTATCCACACCGGTTATTAACACTACGAATCTCTTCCTTTGGAAAATCCCAAATAACAAGTCCCCCTCCGCCCATCCGCCGCCCGGACGGGGAATCCCGTCCCCCGCAGGCCGTGAAATCACGTTTGCCGCCAGCGGCTAAGCTGTCACCGGATCTTTGTCACCTCGCTGCTGTGAAAGGCGGAACGCTTCGTGAAGTTCAGTGTTGAAAGGGACGTTCTGGCCGACGCCGTGTCCTGGACCGCCCGCTCACTGTCACAGCGGCCCCCCTCGCCCGTCCTCTCGGGCATCCTCATCAAGGCCACCGGCGGCACCGTCACGCTCGCCGGATTCGACTACGAGATCTCGGCGCACCTCGAGATCCCGGCCGACACCGCGGAGGAGGGCACGATCCTCGTCTCCGGAAAACTCCTCGCGGAGATCTGCCGCAGCCTGCCGCAGGCCCAGGTCGTCCT
Organism: Arthrobacter paludis; assembly: GCF_056782315.1. NCBI lineage: Bacteria > Bacillati > Actinomycetota > Actinomycetes > Micrococcales > Micrococcaceae > Arthrobacter > Arthrobacter paludis. The sequence continues at coordinate 73,706 of NZ_JBXAEW010000019.1, read as the reverse complement.
CGAAACGGAGGGCTCGAAGGTCAACGTCACCTGCGGACGCTCCCGCTTCCACCTCGCGACCATGCCCGTGGCGGAGTACCCGGACCTGCCCGTGCTGCCGGAGTTCGCGGGCACGGTCGACGGCGAGGCGTTCGCGCAGGCCGTCGCCCAGGTCATCGTCGCCGCCTCCAAGGACGACACCCTCCCGATCCTCACCGGCGTGAAGATGGAGTTCGAGGACGACAGGATCACGTTCCTCGCGACGGACCGCTACCGGCTGGCCATGCGCGAGGTGAACTGGAAGCCGGCCCGCCCCGGGCTCTCGACGTCCGCCCTGGTCAAGGCCCGGACCCTGAACGAGGTCGCCAAGACCCTCGCCGGCGGCGGCGACCTGCGCATCTCCCTGGGCGAATCCAGCGACCTCATCGGATTCGAAAGCACCAACCGGCGCACCACCTCGCTGCTGGTCGACGGCGACTACCCCAAGATCCGGTCGCTGTTCCCCGAAAACACGCCCATCCACGCGACGGTCCGGACCAACGAACTGGTTGAGGCCGTCCGGCGCGTCGCCGTCGTCGCGGAGCGCAACACGCCCGTCCGCCTGGCCTTCAGCGACGGCCAGCTCGCCCTCGACGCCGGCACCGGCGAGGACGCCCAGGCGGAGGAGGCGATGGAGGCCCTGCTCGACGGCGAGGACATCACCGTCGCGTTCAACCCCGCCTACCTCGGCGAGGGGCTGAACGCCTTCGACAGCGAGTTCGTGCGCTTCTCCTTCACCTCGGCCCCGAAACCGGCGATGATGACGGCGCAGCGCGAGCTCGACGGGGCCGACGAGGACGACTACCGCTACCTGGTGATGCCGGTCCGGCTCCCCAACTAGGCTCCGCGGCGGACCCGACGACGACAAGGAGCTCACCGTGCACATCGGACTGATCGGGCTGGGCAAGATGGGCCACAACATGCGGGCCCGGCTTCGCGCCGCCGGCATCGAGGTGACGGGCTACGACCGCAACCCCGAGGTCTCCGACGCCCCGACCCTCGAGGCCATGGTCGCCTCCCTGCCGACCCCGAGGATCGTCTGGGTCATGGTGCCCTCCGGCCCGGCCACCGACTCCGTCATCGCTGAACTCGGGGACCGGCTCGAGGCCGGCGACCTGGTCGTCGACGGCGGCAACACGCGCTTCACGGACGACCAGCGTCACGCGCAGGAGCTTGGCCGGGCGGGGATCCGGCTCGTGGACTGCGGGGTATCCGGCGGTGTCTGGGGGCTCGAGAACGGCTACGCACTCATGGCCGGGGGCGCCGACGCCGACGTCGCCGAACTGATGCCCGTCTTCGACGCGCTCCGGCCCCCGGGCGACCGGGCCCGCAGCTTCGTCCACGCCGGCGAGACCGGGGCCGGGCACTACGCGAAAATGGTCCACAACGGGATCGAGTACGGGATCATGCAGTCCTACGCGGAGGGCTACGAGCTGCTGGCCGCCAAGGACATCGTCAAGGACGTGCCCGGTACGTTCGCCGCCTGGCAGGAGGGGACGGTCATCCGCTCCTGGCTGCTCGACCTGTTGGTCGCGGCCCTCCGCGAGGACCCCGGGCTGGACCGGATCACCGGCTACGTCGAGGACTCCGGGGAGGGCCGGTGGACCGTCGAGGAGGCCATCGCGAACGCGGTGCCCGCCCCGGCCATCACCGCCTCCGTCTTCGCCCGGTTCGCCTCCCGCCAGGACGACTCGCCCGCCATGAAGGCCGTTGCCGCGCTGCGGAACCAGTTCGGGGGCCACGCGGTCCGGCGGCCGGAGGCGTAGCGGCCGGCGTGTACCTGTCCCACCTGTCCCTCACCGACTTCCGCAGCTACGCCCAGGCCGACCTCGAGCTGGGTCCCGGGACCACGGTCCTCGTGGGCGAGAACGGCGTCGGCAAGACCAACATCGCCGAGGCCGTCGGCTACCTGTCCGGCCTGTCCTCCCACCGGGTCTCCGCCGACGGGGCGCTCGTGCGCTTCGGCGCCGAGCAGGCGGTCGTGCGCGCCCGCGTCGTCCGCGGCGGCCAGGCCACCGCCGTCGAGCTGCTCATCGCGCCAGGCAAGGCGAACCGGGCCCGCATCAACCGCGCCAACCCCGTCCGAGCACGCGACATCCTCGGGATCGTGCGGACGGTGCTCTTCGCGCCCGAGGACCTGGCGCTCGTGAAGGGGGACCCGGGCGAGCGCCGCCGCTTCCTCGACGACCTCCTGGTCGCGCTGCGCCCGGCGGAGGCCGCCACGCGCGGCGACTACGAGCGGGTCCTCAAACAGCGCAACGCGCTGCTGAAGTCCGCGCGGGCGGCCGGCCGGTTCACGTCGGGGCACGAGTCGACCCTCGAGGTCTGGGACCACCATCTGGCGCAGGCCGGCGCGCGCCTGCTGCGCGGCCGGCTCGAGTCCCTGCGCCTGGTCGCGCCGCACCTCGAGGAGGCCTACCAGCGGATCGCGGACAGCCCGAAGCGGGCGTGGGCCACCTACCGCTCGACGCTCGTCGAGGAGCTGGACGACGACGGCGCGGTCCGCGCGGCGGAACCGGCGCCGGCTCTGGCGGAGGCCGACGACGCGGAACTGCAGCGCCTGTTCCTCCACGCGCTCGGGGCCCAGCGCAAGCGTGAACTCGAGCGCGGCCTGACGCTCGTGGGACCACACCGCGACGAGCTGGTGCTGGGGCTCGGGCAGGCCCCCGCCAAGGGGTATGCCTCCCACGGGGAGACGTGGTCCATGGCGCTGGCGCTGCGGCTCGCGTCGTACCGGGTCCTCCGCGAGGACGACCCCCGCCCCGGCGCGGAGCCGGTCCTGATCCTCGACGACGTCTTCGCGGAGCTGGACACGGGACGCCGGTCGCGGCTCGCCGCCGTCATCGGCGACGCCGAACAGACGCTGGTCACGGCCGCCGTTCCCGGCGACGTGCCCGCCGAACTGGGGGGCGCAGTGTTCAGGATCGGACCCGGAACGGTCGAGCGCGCCGGGTCGGGGCCGTGAGCGCCGAGGGGCCGGGCCCGGGCACGGGCCCCCAGGAGTTCGACGCCGCCCGGGCGATGCTCAACCGGATGCGGCAGGCGGCCGAGGCCCGCGGAGAGATCCGCGTCGACGCGGCGCGCGCCCGCCGTGCGGCGGAGCGCCGCGCCGCCGAAGGGGCGGTCCGCCGGAAGGGACCGAAGGCCGCCCAGTACGACGACGGCAGGGACCCGAAGGGCATCGGGTCGGTCTTCGAGCGGATGGTCCGTGACCGCGGGTGGTCCTCGCCGGTCGCCGTCGGCTCCGTGATCCCGCGCTGGGCGGAGCTGGTCGGCCCGCAGATCTCCGCCCACTGCACGCCGGAGTCCTTCGAGGACACCACCGTCGTCGTCCGCTGCGACTCCACCGCCTGGGCCACCCAGCTGCGCCTGCTGACGCACAGCCTGCTCAAGACGTTCGACGAGAAGCTCGGGCACGGAACCGTGACCATGATCAAGGTCCTCGGGCCCTCCGCCCCGAGCTGGCGCAAGGGCGCCCGCCGTGTCGAGGGCCGGGGGCCCCGGGACACGTACGGGTAGTCCCGGCCGCTCCGGCGGGTTCCGGCGGAGTCCTAGGAGCCCGGCAGAGGCTCCCGGCCCCCTGCGGACACGGAGACCCCCGTCCGGCAACCGGATGGGCGCGCAGAGAGCGGGTTGCGGGCCAATGGCGGCATGGTCCTGCGTCGCGCACCCGGCCCACTGCGCCGCGCGGTAGAATTACAGGGAGGCGTTCCGTCCGCACCGGATCGGAACGCCGGTTCACGAGCGGGCCGCCCGCGGCCCGCGCCGACCATGCACAAGGAGTCTGCAGCGCCTGTGGCCACCGAGAACAGCACCCCCGAGGAGACGCGCGCGGCCAAGCCCCCGGCGGACACCGCGCCAGACCGCCCCGATGCCCCCGGATACGGCGCCAGCGACATCACCGTCCTCGAGGGCCTGGAGGCCGTCCGCAAACGCCCGGGCATGTACATCGGGTCGACCGGGCCCCGCGGACTGCACCACCTCGTGTACGAGGTGGTCGACAACTCCGTCGACGAGGCGCTGGCCGGGTACTGCGACCACATCAAGGTGACGCTGCGCGAGGACGGGGGCGTCCGGGTCGAGGACAACGGGCGCGGCATCCCGGTCGACATCCACCCGACGGAGGGAAAGCCCACCGTCGAGGTCGTCATGACGATCCTGCACGCCGGCGGCAAGTTCGGCGGCGGCGGCTACGCGGTGTCCGGCGGCCTGCACGGGGTCGGCATCTCCGTCGTGAACGCGCTGTCCACGCGCGTCGACACGGAGATCCGCCGCCAGGGCCACGTGTGGCGGATGTCCTTCGCCGACGGCGGGAAGCCGCAGGGCGAGCTCGTCCGCGGCGAGGCCACGGACGCCACGGGCACCGTGCAGACGTTCTATCCGGACCCCGGGATCTTCGACACCACCGACTTCGACTTCGAGACCCTGCGTGCCCGCTTCCAGCAGATGGCGTTCCTGAACAAGGGCCTGCGCATCTCGCTCACGGACGAGCGGACCGCGGACGACTCGGCCGACGAGATCGCCGAGGACGACGCGGAGGCCCCGGAGGGCCAGGACGCCCCGGTCCAGCACCGGAGCGTCGACTACTGCTACCGGGACGGGCTGCTCGACTACGTCAAGCACCTCAACTCCTCCAAGAAGGTCGACCTGGTCCACGAGGACGTCATCGCGTTCGAGGCCGAGGACGCCGAGCGGCAGATGTCCGTCGAGCTCGCCATGCAGTGGACCACCGCGTACTCCGAGTCCGTGCACACCTACGCGAACACGATCAACACGCACGAGGGCGGCACGCACGAGGAGGGCTTCCGCGCCGCCCTGACGTCGCTGATCAACCGCTACGGCCGGGACAAGGGGATCCTCAAGGAGAAGGACGAGAACCTCACCGGCGACGACATCCGCGAGGGCCTGACGGCGGTCGTGTCCGTCAAGCTGGGCGAACCCCAGTTCGAGGGCCAGACGAAGACGAAGCTCGGCAACTCCGGTGCCCGCGGGTTCGTTCTCGGCGTGGTCAACGAGGAGCTCGGCGACTGGCTCGAGCGCAACCCGGTCTCGGCCAAGGACATCATCCGCAAGGCCCAGTTCGCGGCCCAGGCCCGCGTCGCCGCGCGGAAGGCCCGCGACAACGCGCGCCGCAAGTCCCCGCTGGAGAGCTTCGGCATGCCGGGGAAGCTCTCGGACTGCTCGTCGAAGAACCCGTCCGAGTGCGAGGTCTACCTGGTGGAGGGCGACTCCGCGGGAGGCTCAGCCAAGCGGGGGCGCGACCCCCGCACCCAGGCGATCCTTCCCCTGCGCGGCAAGATCCTCAACGTCGAGCGGGCCCGCCTGGACAAGGCCCTCGGCAACGCCGAGGTCCAGTCGATGATCACGGCGTTCGGCACCGGCATCGGCGAGGAGTTCGACATGTCGAAGCTCCGGTACCACAAGATCGTCCTCATGGCGGACGCGGACGTCGACGGCCAGCACATCACGACCCTGCTGCTCACGCTGCTCTTCCGCTACATGCGCCCCCTCATCGAGAACGGGTACGTCTACCTGGCCCAGCCGCCGCTCTACCGGATCAAGTGGTCCAACGCGCCGCACGACTACGTGTACACGGACGCGGAGCGGGACCGCGCCCTCACCGCCGGGCAGGCGGGGAACAAGCGCCTGCCCAAGGACAACGGCATCCAGCGCTACAAGGGCCTCGGCGAGATGGACTACTCCGAGCTCTGGGACACGACCATGGATCCGGAGCGCCGCACGCTGCGCCTGGTGACGATGGAGGACGCCGCCGCCGCGGACCAGATCTTCTCCGTGCTGATGGGCGAGGACGTCGAGTCCCGCCGCAACTTCATCCAGCAGAACGCGAAGGACGTGCGCTTCCTCGACATCTAGGGCGACCAGCGCATATTCCGAAGTCTTCATATATCGAGTAGGGAATACATCAGCAGATGAGTGACGAAACCCCCGAGATCCCCCAGCCCGGTGAGGACGCGCCCGCCGTGCCGGCGGAGGGCACCGTGATCGACCGCGTCGAGATGGTGGACCTGCAGACCGAGATGCAGCGCTCCTACCTGGACTACGCCATGGCGGTCATCGTCGGGCGCGCCCTGCCCGACGTCCGCGACGGGCTGAAGCCCGTGCACCGCCGCGTCCTGTACGCGATGTTCGACGGCGGCTACCGCCCCGACCGGGCCTACAACAAGTGCGCCCGCGTGGTCGGCGAGGTCATGGGCCAGTACCACCCGCACGGCGACTCGGCGATCTACGACGCCCTGGTCCGCCTCATCCAGGACTGGGTGATGCGCTACCCGCTGGCGCTCGGGCAGGGCAACTTCGGCTCGCCGGGCAACGACGGCGCCGCAGCGCCGCGGTACACCGAGACGAAGATGGCCCCGCTGGCCATGGAGATGGTCCGGGACATCGACGAGGAAACGGTCGACTTCCAGGACAACTACGACGGCAAGAACCAGGAGCCGACGATCCTGCCGGCCCGGTTCCCGAACCTGCTCGCCAACGGTTCGTCCGGCATCGCCGTCGGCATGGCCACCAACATCCCCCCGCACAACCTGCGCGAGCTCGCGGACGGCGTGCAGTGGTACCTGGAGCACCCGGAGGCCACGAAGGAGGAGCTGCTCGAGGAGCTCCTGCGGCGGGTCAAGGGCCCGGATTTCCCGACCGGCGCGCAGATCCTCGGCCACAAGGGCATCGAGGACGCCTACCGGACGGGCCGCGGCTCCATCACGATGCGCGCCGTCGTCAGCGTCGAGGAGCTCCAGGGCCGCACGTGCCTCGTCGTGACGGAGCTGCCCTACCAGGCGAACCCTGACAACCTCTCCGTGAAGATCGCCGAACTCGTCAAGGACGGCAAGATCACCGGCATCGCGGACCTGCGCGACGAGACGTCCGGGCGCACCGGCCAGCGCCTGGTCATCGTGCTCAAGCGCGACGCCGTCGCCAAGGTCGTCCTGAACAACCTCTACAAGCACACCGAGCTGCAGTCGAACTTCTCGGCGAACATGCTCGCCCTGGTCGACGGCGTGCCGCGGACGCTCTCCCTCGACGCGTTCATCCGCCACTGGGTCACCCACCAGGTGGACGTCATCGTGCGCCGCACCGCGTTCCGCCTGCGCAAGGCCGAGGAGGCGGCCCACATCCTGCGCGGCCTGCTCAAGGCGCTCGACGCGCTGGACGAGGTGATTGCCCTGATCCGCCGCTCGTCGACCGTCGAGGACGCCCGCGAGGGCCTCAAGTCGCTCCTGGACATCGACGACCTCCAGGCGCAGGCGATCCTGGACATGCAGCTGCGCCGCCTGGCCGCCCTCGAGCGCCAGAAGATCCAGGACCAGCACGCGAAGCTGGAGACCGAGATCGCGGAGTACAAGGCGATCCTGGCCGACCCGCAGCGTCAGCGCACGATCATCTCCGAGGAGCTCGGGGAGATCGTCGACAAGCACGGCGACGAGCGCCGCACCAAGATCCTCATGGGCTTCGACGGAGACATGTCGATGGAGGACCTGATCCCCGAGGAGGAGATGGTCGTCACCATCACCCGGGGCGGGTACGTCAAGCGCACGCGCAGCGACAACTACCGTTCGCAGAACCGCGGCGGCAAGGGGGTCCGCGGCGCCCAGTTGCGCAGCGACGACGTCGTCGAGCACTTCTTCGTCACGACGACGCACCACTGGCTCCTGTTCTTCACGAACCACGGCCGCGTCTACCGCAGCAAGTGCTACGAGCTCGCCGAGGGCGGCCGCGACGCCAAGGGCCAGCACGTGGCCAACGTCATGGCCTTCCAGCCGGGCGAGCGGATCGCCCAGGTCATGGCCCTGCGCGACTACGAGCAGGCGCCCTACCTGGTGCTCGCGACCCGGAACGGACTCGTCAAGAAGACGCGGCTGTCCGAGTACGACACGAACCGCTCCGCCGGCGTCATCGCCATCAACCTGCGCGACGACGACGAGCTGGTGTCCGCGCAGCTGGTCTCGCCCGACGACGACCTCATGCTCGTCTCCCGCCGGGGGCAGTCCCTGCGCTTCACGGCCACCGACGACGCCCTGCGCCCGATGGGCCGCAACACCTCGGGCGTGACCGGCATGAAGTTCCGGGAGGACGACGAGCTGCTCAGCGCCGACGTCGTCACGGAGGGCTCCTACTCCTTCACCGTGACGGACGGGGGGTACGCCAAGCGCACCTCCATGGACGAGTACCGCGTCCAGGGCCGCGGCGGGCTGGGGATCAAGGTCGGCAAGTACGCCGAGGACCGGGGCGACCTGGTCGGCGCGCTCGTGGTCCAGGACGAGGACGAGGTCCTCGTCGTCATGGCCAGCGGGATGGTGGTGCGCTCGCGCGTCGACCAGGTGCCGGCCAAGGGCCGCGACACGATGGGTGTGATCTTCGCCAAGCCGTCCAAGAAGGACCGGATCATCGCGGTGGCCAAGAACACCGAGCGCGGACTGGGCGGGGACGCCGAGGACGATGCAGTACCGTTGGACCCAGACCAGCCGCAGGAGACCATGGTCGAGGGCGACTCGACGGCTCTTCCCGCGGATGCCGCGGACACCGCCCCGGCGTCCGGCGGCGAGGATTCACAGAACGATGGAGGTAATGCGTGAGCACCCCCAACTCTCCCCGAACGGGCACCGGCCGCCCCGCGGGCACCGGTCCCTCCGGGTCGGCGGGGGGCCGTCCCGCAACCGGGCGCCAGGCTGCGCCCGCCGGAACGGCGCGCACGGCCGCGGTCCGGACCCAGGCGCAGCCCCGCCAGGGCCAGCCGCGGACGCAGCAGCGCCCCGCGGCACGTCCGGGGCAGCGCCCCGAGCAGCTCGTGCGGCCGGCGCCGAAGGCCAAGGTCCGCAAGGCCCGCCTGCTCGTCAGCAAGGTCGACCCCTGGTCGGTCCTCAAGCTCGCGTTCCTGCTGTCCGTGGCCCTGGGGATCGTCACGGTGGTCGCGGCCGTCGTGCTGTGGACCGTGCTGGACCTGACGGGAATCTTCGACCGCATTAACGTCCTCCTCCAGGACGTGGTCGGGGGCCAGGGCGGCTTCGACCTCATGGAGATGGTGAACCTCGGCCAGGTGGCGTCCTTCGCGACGATCATCGCCGTCGTGAACGTCGTGCTGCTCACGGTGCTCTCGATGCTGGCTGCCGTCCTCTACAACATCTCCTCCGCCCTGGTCGGCGGAATCGGCATCACCCTGACCGACGACTAGGCGTTTTCCGGGCACCGACCCGGCGCAGCTCGGCCCCCTCCCGCCCGGGAGGGGGCCGATTTGGTTGCAAGACGGATGGTCGGGTAGAGTCTTATCTCGTTCCCGAGGGGACACGAGAGGGCGTATAGCTCAGGCGGTTAGAGCGCTTCGCTGATAACGAAGAGGTCCCAGGTTCAAGTCCTGGTACGCCCACGATTCCCTCCCTCCGGTGCCCCCCAAGGAGGCCACGCATGCGCAAGCTCCTGGTCTTGGCCGTTGCAGCGGCGGGCGTCTTCACGTACCGGAAGTGGAAGGAAGCAGAGGCGGACCGCACCGCCTGGAGCTCCCAGACCGACCGGGTCGAATAGTTTCCACTCCCGCGGGGGCATGGCGCAATTGGTAGCGCACCTGCTTTGCAAGCAGGGGGTTAGGGGTTCGAGTCCCCTTGCCTCCACCGCACGAAGGGCCCCGGCCGTTGGCCGGGGCCCTTTGCTGTCCGCGCGTGGGAGCGGTCAGGCGTCCGCCGGACCGTCCGCGCGGCGGCGCGGCCCGGGACGCGTGGCCTCCGTGCGGGCCAGGTCCGCGTCGACGTTCTCGGTCGTGGCTGCCGCCGCCACCGGCCCGGGGGCACGGTCCGCGGCGGGGACCTGGCCGGTCTGCGCCTGGGAGGACTCGGCGATGCGCTGGCGGACCTCGGCGGTGCTGGCCTCGGTCGACACGGCCGGCTGCGGAACCGGGGCCGGCTCCACGGGGGCGGGCGCCTTCCACGGGTCCTCGACCGGCTTGGACGCGCGCCAGGCGGCGATCCCGGCGGTGACCGCAGCGGCGATGATCCCGAAGACCAGCAGTCCGCGGCGGCGGCCCTCCCGCTTCTGGGCCTTCTTCAGCTGCTTGCCGGCCTGCCTGGCGGCCTCGGCCGCGGCCTTCTGGGCGCGTCCGACGGCCTTCTTGTCCCCCGACACGGCGGCGACGGCCTGGTGGACCGGCTGCGGGATCCGGGTGCCGTCGAGCCGGCGGGCCGTGGAGTCGGCCGCCTCGCCCAGTTTCGCGCTGGCCGCCGGGATGTACACGTGGACCACCCGGTCGCGGGCGTGCTGGATGGCCGGCGTGGCGTCGTCGACGACCCGGGAGATCTTCGGGCCGACCTTCTCCAGGCCCTCCTGGACCCGGGGCGTCGCCCAGGCCACGCCCCCGGCGAGCTCCGCGGCGGCCCGGTGCAGGCCCTCCTGGATCTTCGGGGACGCCGTGTCGATGCCCCTCTCGAGGCGCGGAACCGCCCAGTTCACCGCGGCCTCCACCCTGGGGACGGCCCAGTCGCGGGCTCCCTCCACTTGGCCGGCGACCGAGTCGCCGATCCCGCGGGCCATGCGTTCTGTCTTCTTCACACGTTCCTCCCGATCGTTTGGGGCATCCGCGCCTAGCCTACGCGGTGCCCCGGTGGCGGGCCACGATGGCGGACGCTGCGCGGCGGACGGGGTTCCGCCGTCGGCGTAGTAGACGCCCGCGGCGGCGGGCCGCCGTGGAAGAATGGGCCGCATGACCGCAATCCCCACGCACAAGGCGACCATCCACACGAACCAGGGCGACATCGTCGTCAACCTCTTCGGCAACCACGCGCCGAAGACCGTCAAGAACTTCGTCGGGCTGGCCACGGGCGAGCAGGCCTGGGTGCACCCGGCCACCGGCGAGGAGCAGCAGGGCAAGTCCCTGTACGAGGGCACGATCTTCCACCGCATCATCGCCGACTTCATGATCCAGGGCGGCGACCCGCTCGGCCAGGGCACCGGCGGCCCCGGCTACCGCTTCGACGACGAGATCAACCCGGACCTGGACTTCACCCAGCCGTACAAGCTCGCCATGGCCAACGCCGGCACGCAGGGCGGACGCGGGACCAACGGCTCCCAGTTCTTCATCACGACCGTCCCGACCACCTGGCTGCAGGGCAAGCACACCATCTTCGGCGACGTGACCGACGAGGAGTCCCGCGCCGTCGTGGACCGCCTCAACGCGGTGCAGACCGATGGCCGCGACAAGCCGGTCGAGGACGTCACCATCACCGGCATCGACGTCGACGCCCTCTAGGAGCGCACGACCAGGCGGGAACCAGAGGGTTCCGCCGCGGGGCCGTCAGGAACCCGGGGCGGAACCCTCCCGTTTTTAAGGAGCGGCCGCGACCGCGGCGACGCCCAGGCACCAGGAGAGAAAGCACATGGCCTTCGGCCCCCAGCCCACGCAGCCCGGCATGGAAGTGCCCGTCTGCCCGCGGCACCCCGACCGCCCGTCCTACGTCCGCTGCCAGCGCTGTGGGCGACCGGCCTGCCCCGAGTGCCAGCGTGCCGCCGCCGTCGGCGTCCAGTGCGTCGACTGCCTGGCGCAGGCGCGCGCCAACGCGCCGCGGACCCGCACCGTGTACGGGGGCCGGCAGCGGGCCGGCCGCCCCGTCGTGACACTGAGCCTCATCGGGGTCTGCGCCGTCGTGTTCCTCCTCCAGTTCGCGGTGCCGGGGCTCCAGGAGCGGCTCCAATACGCGGGCCTGTACACGGGAGGACAGCCGTTCGTCCCGTTCGAGCCCTGGCGGATGCTGAGCGCGAACTTCCTGCACTCCACCGGCTTCCTGATGCACATCGCGTTCAACATGTACGCGCTCTACGTCATCGGCCAGGGACTGGAGCCGATGCTCGGGCGGCTGCGCTTCCTGGTCCTGTACCTCGTGTCGGGGTTCGGCGGCTCCGTGGGCGTGCTGCTGTTGTCCAACCCCAGCGTGCCGGTCGTCGGCGCCTCGGGGGCAGTGTTCGGCCTGTTCGGCGCGCTGCTCGTCGTGATGCGGGCCCGCGGCGGGAACTACGTGCCGGTGCTGATCCTCATCGGCATCAACCTCGTGCTCGGCTTCCTGCCCGGGATGAACATCGCGTGGCAGGCGCACCTCGGCGGGCTCGTGACGGGCCTGGCGCTGGCCGCGGTCTTCGCCTACGCCCCACGCGGACCCCGGCGCGCCGCCCTCCAGTGGACCGGCGTCGCCCTCGTCTCGGCAGCGCTGTTGGCGGGCGCCTGGCTGGGGGCCCAGACGGTCCTGCCCCGCCTCCTCGGCTAACTGTCCACATGGCTTATCCACACTGTTAATAACTGACACCCATGTAATTCCGGCCGAGGCGGCCTCCGACGAACCCCCCGAAACGCGCGATCGCGCGGAACGGGGGGTTCGCTGCTGGGGGGTTACTCACAGCGGGCTCCACAGTTGTGGATAACTTCTGTGCACATCGTGGGGACCGTGGGGATCGGACACCGAGGGGATCACGCCCGATTCCCGCGTGAAATAAGCCGGTTTTCGTGCCGGGCCCCCGCCCCGAGGGCGGCCTGGGCGCGGCACCGCGGCCCTTCCCGCGGGATATCCACACCCGTTCTCCACAGTGTTAATAACTTACAGTCGTGTGATTCGGTCACCACAGGGGCCGCCTGCCCCGCGAGGCCGGGGAATCGAACACAGTTACCAACAGACTTCTCCCCAGTTGTGGATAACCGTGTGCACATGCTGTGTGCAGTCGGGACAAGGCGGTCCGCGCCGTGGACGGGCGCGGGGCCACGGGACGCGGCACCGGGGCCGGGCCGGTGGGGGCGCCCCGCCGGACATCGCCCGCCCGGCCGCGGCCAACGACGCCGCCGGGGACCCGCCGCCCTCTGGCTTCCCCTCCGCCGGACTCCTAGACTCGGGCTGCGGACTCCCGCGGGAGCGCGCGACGGCGGAGGGCGGGGGCGGAATGGGCTACGCATGGACCAGCATCGGTGCGGACCACACGCCCGCGTGGAGCCGGTTGACGCGCGTCCTGGCGGACCACGACGGGACCGAGGAGTCCTACCAGCCCGAGGACCTCGCCGAGGAGCTGGAGGAACAGGGCGTCGACCCGGCTAGGGACACGCTGGCCGTCTGGTCCGGCGACGAGATGGTGGCCTTCGGGCAGCTGCGCGTCGCCGAGGGACCCCGCGACGGCGCGGTGCGCGCCTACCTGGACGGAGGGGTCCACCCGGAGCACCGCGGCCGGGGGCTGGGCCGGGCCGTGATGGACCGGCTCGAGCCGCGTGCGGGCGCGCTGGCCGAGGCGCGCCATCCCGGCAGCCCCGTCGACATGCAGCTCGAGGCGGGCGTTGACTCCACAGCCGGGCGCCTCGCGCGCGCCCGGGGCTACCGGCCCGTCCGCTTCTTCCACGCGATGCGCATCGACTTCGGGCCGTCCGACACGGCCGTCCCCACGCCGGAGGCCGCCGGGCCGCCGGCCGCGGGCGCGTCCCGCATCCTCCCGTTCTCGCCGGGGCTGTCCGAGGCCGTCCGCCTCGCCCACAACGAGGCGTTCGCCGACCATTGGGGTTCCGTCCCGCGCAGCCCCGAGCGATGGGCGGAGACGACGACGGCCGCCCGCTCGTTCCGCCCCGCCCTCAGCCGCGTCGCCCTCGCGCCCGGACGGGGCCCCGACGGTGTCGACGCGTATGTCCTGAGTGCCGAGTGGGAACCCGGCGAGCTCTTCGTCAGCCTTGTCGGCACGCGCCCCCGCGCGCGCGGCCACGGCCTGGCGGGCCGGCTGCTGGCGGAGGTCGTGGCCGCCGCGCGCGACGCCGGCTACCGCAGGGTCGACCTGCACGTGGACGCGGACAGTCCGACGGGCGCCGTCGGCCTCTACGAGCGCTCGGGTTTCGTCCGCGTGCGCACGTCGGCCACCTTCGCACGGCGCGTCGGCCCGGGGTAGCGACCGCCGCCCCACCGCGGAAGGCCGCGTGTGACGGGCGGCACGTTGACGCGGCTGCGCGCCGGGTGAAGTCTGGAGCCATGCGGATACTGGTCACCGGTGGCACCGGCGTGCTCGGCCGGGAGGTGGTGCGGCTGTTGCGGACCCGCGGCGACGACGTGCGGGTCCTCACCCGCCGCTCCGGCGTGGAGGGCGGGATCGTCGGCGATCTGGCGGCCGGCACCGGCCTGGAGGCGGCCTGCGACGGCGCCGACGCCGTCGTCCACCTGGCCAGCGCGACCCGCCGCCCGGGCGACTTCCGGCCCGTAGACGTCGAGGGGACCCGCCTGCTCGCCGAGGCCGCGGCCCGGTCGACCGCGGGGCACCTGCTCCACGCGTCCATCCTGGGCATCGAGGCCATCCCGCTCGAGTACTACCGGGCGAAGCTGGCGGCCGAGTACCGGGTCGCGGACGCCGCCCTCCCCTGGACCATCCTGCGCCTGCCCCAGTTCCACGAGCTGCTGGACTCCGCCCTGTCCGTGCTCGGGTCCTCACCCGTGCTCCCCGTGCCGCGGGGGCTCCGCTTCCAGCCGCTCGCGGCCGCCGACGCGGCCCGCGTGCTCGTCGCGGCGCTCGACGGCGGGCCGCGCCGCCGCATCCTGGCGGCCGGGGGGCCCGAGGAACTGGGCGGCCGGCAGGCCGCCGAGCAATGGCTGGCGGCGCGCCGCGGCTCCGGCGGCCGCGGGGCGCGGGTGCTCGAGGTTCCGTTCCCCGGCCGGGCGGTCGCCGCGTTCCGTTCGGGAGCGGCCCTCGAGCCCGCGTCGCGCCAGCCGGGGATTCCGTTTGGCGAGTGGATCCGGGAGCGGTTCGCGTCCGGACGCGGTCCGGCCTACGTCCGCTGAGCGGTCAGGGCCCGTCCTCGGCGGCGCGGCCCTACGCGCGGGGGACGGGAGGCCCGACGGCCAGCAGGACGGCCGTGGCGATCCCGACGAGGACCGCGCCGGCGAGGGCGGCCGCCACGGGGTGGCGCAGGCACCAGGCCTGCAGCGCCTCCACCGGGCCGGACGGCTCGTCCCCGCCCGGGGCGAGGCGCCAACCGCCATCGAGCAGCCCCGCCCGATCGGTCGAGCGCTCGAACGGGAGGGTCGCGAACGGCACGACGGCGCAGGCCAGGCCCGCGAGTCCACGCAGCGCGCCCCAGCGCTGGTTGACCCAGACGAAGACCGTGACCACGCAGTACGCGAGGAACGCGACGCCGTGGACGAGCCCGAACACCGGCACGAAGGCGTCCGAGGTCCCGGAGTACTTCAGGACCATGCCCAGGATGAGCAGCGCCCACGTGACCATCTCGGCGAGGGCGACGGCTCCGTAGAGCCGGCGCGGGGCGAGGCGGCTTCCGGCGGGGGCGGTGGACGTGGGGGCTCCGCCGGCCGGCATGCGGGCGGTCACCGCCAGCGGGTCGTCATGACGAACCCGAGCATGGCGAAGCCGAAGCCGATGACGATGTTCCATCCGCCGGCGACGGGGATGGGCAGCACGCCCTGGGAGATGTAGTAGACGATGATCCACAGCAGCCCGAGGATCATGAGCCCGAACATGACGGGCTTGTACCAGACGGGCAGGGGCTTCGGGCCGGCGGCGGCGGCTTCCGGGCGCCGCTTGCTGCGGCGGGTCCGCGACTCGGGCAAGGCGTCTCCGATCATTGGGCGTTCCCTGCCCATACTACCGGCTGCCCCCGACGTGCGTCGGGGCCGGTGCTCGCATTTCCGTTGCGGTCTGGCCCGCCGCCATACTGGACCGTGACGGAAAACGCGTCCCCGGGTCCGGCAGGACCGGCGCCCGGGCCGGCTCGATGATTGGCTTGGTGTTCGCCCCATGACGGCTCCCGTGCGGATCCTGGTGATCGACAACTACGACTCGTTCGTCTACACGCTGGTGGGCTACCTGCAGGAGCTCGGGGCGGAGACCACCGTGGTCCGCAACGACGACGTGACCCTCGGCGAGGCCGTCGAACTGGCCGCGGCCCGCGACGGGGTCCTGGTCTCTCCCGGCCCGGGCGAGCCCGCCGGGGCGGGCGTCTGCATCGAGCTCATCCGCTGGTGCGGGCGGGAAGCGAAGCCGATGCTCGGGGTGTGCCTGGGCCATCAGGCCCTGGCCGAGGCGTACGGCGGCGTGGTCACCCACGCCGAGGAGCTGATGCACGGCAAGACGTCGCAGGTCCACCATGGCCCGCACCCCGTGTTCCACGACGTGCCGAACCCGTTCACGGCCACGCGCTACCACTCCCTGGCGGCCGTCCGCGCGTCGATCCCGGACGACCTGGAGATCACCGCGGAGACCGGCGGTGGAGTGGTCATGGGCCTGGCCCACCGGGAGGCGCCGCTGTGGGGCGTCCAGTTCCACCCGGAGTCCGTCCTGACCGAGGGCGGCTACCAGATGCTCGGCAACTGGCTCGAGTCCCTGGGCCTGGCCGGCGCCGCGGCGAAGGCCTCGACGCTCAGCCCCCTGATCAGCGAGTAGGGGACACCGACCGGGCCCTACGGCCGCCCCTGCCCCTGCCCCTGGCCCGGCGCCTGGTCCGAGTTGCCCTGCTCGGCGGACGGCGGGCCGCCGGACTCCTGGCCGCTGCCCTTGCCGGAGTCGTCCTTGGCCCCGTCGTTTCCGGAGCCTTCCCCGCTGTTGTCGGTCTCCTCGGGCGCGGGCGCCGGGGACGGCTCGTCCGGGGCCGTGGCCACCGTGATCGTCACCGTCCCGCCCTGCTCGATGTCCGCCCCGGCCGCGGGGTCCTGTCCCGTGATCGTCCCGGGCTCCAGGACCGTGTTCCCTTCCTCGACCACGCGCAGGGACAGGCCCACGGCCTCGTCCTCGACGGTTGCGCGGGCCTCCTCCACAGAGAGGTCGAGGAGGTTCGGCACGGTCACGTTGCCGGTGGAGAAGGTCAGCTGCACGGTGGATCCGGCCTTGACCTGCTCGCCGAGCTCGGGGTTCGTCCCGATGAGCCGGTCGAACGGGATCGTCGCGCTGTTCTCCCGGAGCACCTCCGGATCGACGACCAGACCCAGCTCCGCGAGGGCGCTGCGGACCGTGGCCTCGGACTGGCCGCGGAGGTCCTCCGGCAGCACCACGTTCTCCGGTCCCTGCGAGACGAACAGCCGCACCTCGGACCGGGCCGGGGCCTGCTCGTTCGCCGCGGGGTCGGTCCCGATCGCGGTGTCGGGCGGCACCGACTCGTCGAACCGGTACTCCGTGATCGGCACCAGGTCCGCGGAAAGGAGCGTGTTCTGCGCGTCCGTGAGTTCCATGTTGGCGACGTCGGGGACGCTGACCAGCGCGTTGCGCGCCTGCTCCTGCTGGAACCAGTTGACGAACAGCCACGCGCCCACGGCCAGGACCAGGACGGCACCGACCGCCAGGACCGTGGCCCAGGCCCGGCGCCGCCGCCGCGCATACTCCTCCTCCTCCGGGGAGCGCCTCGCCGGGGGGCCGCCTGCGAACCCCTCGAGCGGGTGGCCGTCGCGTCCGGCCCCGTCGTGGCCGGCCGCCGCGGCCGCCCCGGCCGCGGCTCCGACGGCGGCGGCCGGCGCCATGCCGGAGCGGTCCACCGGACGGGTTTCGGGGGAGACCGACCCGAAGGCCTGGGTCGCGTCGGGGTCCAGGGCCGCGGTCGCGGGACCGGCGGCGGGGAGGGCCCGGCCGGCGGCGGCCGCCTCGAGGGCGGCGGCGAAGGCGGCAGCGTCCTGGAAGCGGCGGTCCCGCTCCTTGCGCAGGGCCGTGGCGACGACGGCGTCCAGCGCCTCGCCGACCTCCGGGTTGGCGGCGCTGGGCGCGGGCGGCTCCTCGCTGACGTGCTGGTAGGCCAGGGAGACCGGGCTCTCGCCGGTGAACGGGGGCGTGCCGGCCAGCAGCTCGTGCAGCAGGCAGCCCGTGGAGTAGAGGTCGCTGCGCGCGTCGACGGTCTCTCCGCGGGCCTGTTCGGGGGAGAGGTACTGCGCCGTGCCGACGACGGCCTGGGTCTGCGTCATGGTGCTGCCGGTGTCCGCCAGCGCGCGGGCGATCCCGAAGTCCATGACCTTCACGGCCCCGTCGGCGGTGACCATGACGTTGGCGGGTTTGATGTCCCGGTGCACGATGCCCATCCGGTGGCTGTATTCGAGGGCCCCCAGCACCCCGAGGGTGTAGCGGCAGGCGGCGGGGACGTCGACCTCGTCGGCGCGCAGCAGTTCCCGCAGCGTCCGGCCGCGCACGTACTCCATGACGATGAACGGCACGCGCAGGGGCCCCTCGCCGGTGTCCGGGAACTCCTCCTCGCCCGTGTCGTAGACGGCCACGATGGCCGGGTGGTTCAGGCCCGCGGCCGAGCGCGCCTCCCGGCGGAACCGGGCCTCGAAGAGGGGGTCGCGCGCCAGGTCGCGCCGCAGCAGCTTGATCGCGACCTCGCGGTTCAGCCGCAGGTCGGTCGCGTGGTGGACGTCCGCCATCCCGCCGCGGCCGATGAGCTCCCCCACCTCGTAGCGGTCGTTGACGATGCGCGTGTCCGCCATGCCCGGCCTAGCTTCCGTCGGCAAGCGAGCCGACGAGGCCGGATTCGCTCGTCGACGCGGATCCGGCGTCGGTCTGGGTGGCCGGCGCGGACGACGTCGGCGCCGCGGACGTGGGCGCCGCGGACGTCGGCGCCGCCGAGGTCGGGCTGGGCGACGGGGACTGCGACTGCGGTCCCTCCGACAGCATGTACACGACCTCCGAACCGCGCTCGGCGTCGGACCCGGCGGACGGCTGCACGGACACGACCGTGCCCTCGGGCTGGTCGCTGGCGGTCGTCCCTCCCGAGACCGGCACCAGGTCGGCCTGGCGGATCGCCGCGGCGGCCTCGCGTTCGGACATGCCGGTGACGTCGGGGACCGTGGACTGCTCCGGCGGGACCGCGTACGTCACGGTGATGGTCGATCCGACCCGGACCGAACCCGTCGGCGAGACCGCCAGGACGGTGTTCTCGGGCTGGTCGGTGGTCTCCCGCGGCTGGGGGTCCCCCTCGAGGCCGAGGGCTTCGAGCTCGGACAGCGCCTCCTCCAGCTGCCGCCCCAGGAAGGCGTTTTCGCTGATGGTGACCGTCCGCGGCCCCTGGGTGGCCGGGGCGCTGGTGGTGGCGGCCGTCGTCGGTGCCTCCGACGCGGACGTCGTCGCTGCCGACGTCGTCGCCGGGGAGGTCGAGACCGAGGCGGACGCCGTCGGCGTGGGGTCGGCCTCGGAGGCCCCGGTGAGCATCGGGACGAGCCACGCACCCAGCAGCGTGAACAGCACCAGGACGATCAGCGCAATCAGGGGCCACGTCCAGGGGCTGCGCCGCCGCGCGGGCGGCTCCCCGCCGGCCGCGCCGTCGTCGTCCGCCCCGGCGTCGGGATCCCAGCTGCGGCTGGCGCCCAACAGGGTGTCGAAGTCGCCGCCCCGTCCGCCGCCGTCGCCTGCGGATGCCCCGGCACCCGCCGCGTCGCGGGCCTCGCCGGCCGCCGCGGAGCCGGCCGCGGCACCCACGGCCGCCGCGCCGGCCGCGCCTACGGCGGGCAGCGCGCTGGTGCGGGGCGAGCCGGACGCGCCCGTGGTCGGGTTCGCCCGGGTGGGGGTGTCGTAGGCGTTCATCGCCGCGGTGGGCGCGTCGCCGCCGCCGAACGCCAGCATGCCCGGCACGGCGGCCTCGGCGGCCCGGATGTTGCCGGCGCGGATCGCGTCGGCCGCCTCCGCGAGCCGCGTCGCGTTCTCCGGCCGGTCGGCCGGGTCCTTGGCGAGCAGCGCCATGACCAGGGCTCGCACGGGCTCCGGGATCGACTCGGGAAGCGGCGGCGGCTGGTCGTTCACCTGCGCCAGCGCGATCGCGATCTGGGACTCCCCGGAGAAGGGCCGGCGGCCGGCGAGGCACTCGTAGCCGATGATCCCCAGGGAATAGAGGTCGGAGGAGCCCGTGGCCTGCTGGCCCGTCGCCTGCTCCGGCGCCAGGTACTGGGCCGTGCCCATCACCTGGCCGGTCGCGGTCAGGGGAACCTGGTTCGCGATGCGGGCGATCCCGAAGTCGGTGATCTTCACGCGGCCGTCCGGCAGGATCAGCAGGTTCCCCGGCTTCACGTCGCGGTGGACGAGGCCCTGGGCGTGCGCCGCCGCCAGGGCGCGGGCGGTCTGGCTGATGATCGAGAGCGTGCGGTCCGGCGAGAGCACCTGCTCCCGCTCGATGATCGCCGACAGCGGCTGCCCGGGGACGAGCTCCATGACCAGGTAGGCCGAGCCCTCCTCCTCGCCGTAGTCGAACACGTTCGCGATGCCGTTGTGGTTCAGCAGCGCCGTGTGCCGGGCCTCCGCGCGGAAACGCTGCAGGAACCCCTTGTCGCCGGTGTACTCCTCCTTGAGGATCTTGATGGCGACGACGCGGCCCAGGATCTGGTCCCGCGCCTTCCACACCTCGCCCATGCCGCCGATGGCAATCCGCTCGGTCAACCGGAACCGACCGCCCAGGGTGGTTCCCGAACTTGGCCTCACTTGATCAACACCGCCTCTAGCATCTTCTTCAGGTTCGGACTCGTTAGGGTGTGCCCGACGTCGTAGTCGATCTTCTCGATGACGATGGTGACCGCGACCTGCGGGTCGTCCGCCGGCGCGAAGCCCGTGATCCAGGAATTGACCAGATCGGTCTCGCCGATCTCCGACGTGCCGGTCTTCGCCGCCACGTCGATGCCGGGGATGTCGGCCCGCGTGGCCGTGCCGTTCTCGACGGGGCCGCGCATCAGCTGGGTCATCTGCTCGGCCACCTCGGGCGAGGTCGCCGTGCTGAACTCTTGGGGCTGCGGCTCGTCCAGGACGCGCAGGTCCGGGGCCACGACCTTCTCCACCAGGTTCGGCTTCATGATCACGCCGTCGTTCGCGATGGCCATGGCGACCATGTTCATCTGCAGCGGCGTGGTGGCGACGTCGAACTGGCCGATCGCGGACTGGGCCAGCTGGGCGTCGTTCAGTTCGGCCGGGAAGCGGCTGGGCGTCACCCGCAGCGGGATCTCCAGCGGCTGCCCGAACCCGAAGTTCTCCGTGACCTCGCGCAGCTTGTCCTCGCCCACGGTCTGGCTGATCTCCAGGAACGGGGTGTTGCAGCTCTGCGCGATGATGAACTCGAGCGACGCGCGCGCCTGGCGTCCGCAGTTGCCCTGGCCGAAGTTGCTGAACTGGGCCGACGTGCCCGGCAGCGTGACCGTCGGGGGGTTGTCCAGCACGGTCTCCGGCGTGTACTCGCCCGACTCGAGGGCCGCCACGGCGTCGAGGATCTTGAACGTGGAACCCGGCGGGACCAGGTGGCCGGTGGCCGGGTTGATGTTGGGGCTCAGGCCCTCGACCTCGAGGATCTCCTCCATGTTCTCGCGGGCCTGGGACGTGCTGTGCACGGCGAGCTTGTTCGTGTCGTAGCTCGGCTTCGACGCCATGGCCAGGATGTCGCCGGTCTTGGGGTCCGACGCGATGATCGTGCCCTGGACGCCGTCCGGGATCAGGTCGTAGGCGGTCTGCTGCAGCTCGGGGTCGATCGTCAGCTCCACCGACGCGCCCTCGTTGGTGCTGCCCGAGAGCAGGTTGACCATGCGGTCGAAGAACTGTCCCGAGCTCTGGCCGGTGAGCTCCTCGTTCATCACGTGCTCGAGGTGGTTGGAGCCGAACGCGAGCGAGTAGAAGCCGGTCAGGTGCGAGTACAGCAGCGGGTCGTTGTACGTGCGCTGGTACTGGAACTGGCCGTCGGACTCGACGGACTCGGCGACCGGCTCGCCGTCGACCAGGAGGGCGCCGCGGGCGAGGTCGAAGTCCTTGAACAGCTGGCGGTTGTTGAGCGGGTTCGCGTTCAGCTGGTCGGCGGCGAAGAACTGCACGTAGCTCAGGGAACCGAGGATGAACAGGAACAGCACGGTCACTGCGATCCAGACGTTGCGGAGGGCCTGGTTCACGCGTCTCCTCCCTGTTTCGTGGGCAGCACTCCCGGCCGGTCGGGCACGGGATCGGTCATGGGTCCGACGGCCGCCGGGCGGCGGGCCCCGTGGGACACGAGCAGCAGCAGGGCGACGATGATCCAGTTCGAGAGCATCGACGAGCCGCCGGCGGACATGAAGGGCGTGGTCAGGCCCGTCAGGGGGATGAGGCGGGTAATGCCGCCGATCACCACGAAGCACTGCAGGCCGATCGTGAAGGACAGCCCCGCGGCCAGCAGCTTGCCGAACGCGTCCGGGGTGCCGAGCGCGGCCCGGATGCCGCGGCTGACGATCACCGTGTAGAGCAGGACGACGGCGGAGATGCCCACCAGGCCCAGCTCCTCGCCGAGCGCCGCGACGATCATGTCGGAGTTCGCGAGCGGGACCAGGTCGGGGCGCCCGTTGCCGAGCCCCGTCCCCACGAGGCCGCCGCTGGCCAGCCCGAAGAGCCCCTGGACGATCTGGTGGCTGCCCCCGACGGCGTTGATGACCTCGGGGTCGAAGGCGTTGATCCACGCGTCGATGCGCCGCGTGACGTGGCCCATGAACTGGGCGGCGAGCAGCCCGCCGACGGCGACGAGGGAGAGCCCGATGAGGATCCACGAAATGCGGGCCGTGGCAACGTAGATCATCACCATGAACAGTCCGAAGAACAGGATCGAGGAGCCCAGGTCCCGCTGGAAGACGAGCACGCCGATGCTGACGAGCCAGGCCACGACCATGGGGCCGAGGTCGCGGGCCCGGGGCAGCTGCAGGGGGCCGAACTTCCGCCCCGCCAGCAGGATCAGGTCGCGGTTGCTCGAGAGGTAGCCGGCGAAGAACAGGGCCAGCGTGATCTTCGCGATCTCGCCGGGCTGGAACGAGTAGGAGCCGATCCCCACCCAGATCCGCGCGCCGTTGATCTCCCGTCCGAGCCCGGGGATCAGCGGCAGCAGCAGCAGGATCGCACTGATGGCGAGGAACGTGTAGGTGGCGCGGCGCAGGATGCGGTGGTCCCGGATGGCCCACACGGTGATCATGGCGGCGACCATCGCGAGCCCGGTCCACAACAGCTGCCTGGTCGCCGCGTCGTCGCCGCTGACGATGTCCAGGCGGTGGATCATGGCGATGCCGATCCCGTTGACGGCCACGACGCAGGGCAGGATCACCGGGTCGGCGTACTTGGCCCACAGGCGCAGGACGACGTGCAGGGCGAGCGCGAGCCCGGCCAGGACGGCGCCCTGGGACGCGAAGCGCGGGTCCAGGCCGGTCGGGTTGGACAGGCTGACGAGGTAGTTGGCTCCGATGGCCACCGCGAGGGCGAGCAGCAGCAGGAGCAGTTCGGTGTTCCGGCGGGGACGGCCGGGGGTCGTCGTCTCGGGCATCTCGGTCATCGTCCCTCCACCTCCTGGCAGTAGGCGGGTAGGTCAGCGGGCTGGCTTCCGGCGGCGTTGCCGTCCTCGGGGACGACGACGGGGCAGGCCTGGCGTGCGGTGATGCGCAATTCCCCGACGATGTCCTGGGCGTGCGCCAGGTCCCGGGCGGCGAGCGAGCTGCGCAGCCGCTGCTGGGTGTACGCGGGCAACACGTCCAGGGGAATCTCGGTCAGCGTGTCGACGTGGGACAGCTCGATCGGACCGAGGTCCTGGGAGACGCCCTTGAAGATCGCGACCTGTCCCTCGTGGTTGCCGACGTAGTACTGCGTCTGGGTCCAGGCGTAGCCGAACCAGAGCACCGCGGCCAGGGTCAGCCCCATCAGGGCCAGGAACGCGGGGACCAGCCAGCGGGTGATGCGCCGCCGCCGCCGCGCAGGGGCCACGGCGGCCCGCGGGCTGTCGGCGTCCAGCGCCTTGTGGGTCAGGATCGCGGCCGCGCGTTTCTGCGCGGAGCGCTGGGTGACGATCGGGATCTGGCCGGTCTCGGTGGCCAGGGCCGCGGCGCCCACGATCGTGTGCGGGCGGCGGGCCATCTCGTGCCGGATGATCGCCGCGCTGACCTCGAGGTCGGACTCGTCGCCGAGGCTCTGCAGCTGGCCGGTGTCCGGGCTGGCCGTGCCCTCGGGCTCGGCGGGCGCCGGCACCGGGTCCGAACCGTCGTCCTCCACCACATCGACGGCGACGATGGTGACGTTGTCGGGCGCACCGTGGGCCAGCGTCGTCTCGACGAGGTCGTCGACCGTCTCCTGCAGGGACTTCGTGCCGCGGACGATCTGCTCGATCACTTCGTCCGGGACGACGGCGTTGAGGCCGTCGGAGCAGAGAATCCAGCGTTCCCCGGGGGCCACCGGGAACGAGTCGATGTCGAGCTCGGGGCTGGCGTCGGAGTCGCCGAGGACCCGCATGAGGACGTTCTTGTGGGGGTGGGACTCGGCCTGCTCGGGCCGCAGGCGGCCCTCGTCCACGAGCCGCTGGACGAACGTGTGGTCCTTGCTGATCTGCTCGAACTGACCGTCCTTGAGCCGGTAGGCGCGGGAGTCGCCAATATGCGCGTAGCGGAATGTGTCGCCGGTCAGCAGTAGCGCCGTCACCGTCGTGCCCATGCCGGAGAGCTTGGGGTTGGCGTTGACGAGCTCGTTGAGGATCGAATTCGCGGTCTGAATCTCGTCCGGCAGGACCGTTTCCGGGTCCTCGGACGTCTCCTGGTCCAGGTGGACCAGGTCCAGCACCGTGGACGACGACGCCACGTCGCCGCCGACGTGCCCGCCCATGCCGTCGGCGACCACCGCGAGGTGGCGCCCGGCATAGCCGGAGTCGTCGTTCTTGGCGCGGACCCTGCCGACGTCGGACCGCGCCGCGAACCTCAGCACGAGGGGCATGTCAGGGCCTCAGCTCCATGACGGTCTTGCCGATCCGGATGCGCTGTCCGGGTTCGACGGGCTGGGCGCGGGTGAGCTGGGAGTCGCCGAGGAAGGTGCCGTTGGTGGAGCCGAGGTCCTCGAGGAACCAGCGGCTGCCCTGCGGGAACAGGCGGGCGTGCCGGCCGGAGGCGTAGTCGTCCTCGAGGACCAGGGTGGCCTCCTGGGCCCGGCCGAGCAGGATGGGGCTCGCCGCCAGGTCGATGGTGGTCCCAGTGGACGGGCCCTCCACGACGGCCAGCGTCCGGGCCGGGCGGCGGGCGGCCGCCGGCGCGGGGGGCTCGGCGCGCTCCGGGTGCCGCCGCGCCTCCCGCGAGGACGCGGGCACGCCGGTGCGGTCCTTGCGTCCGACGGCGAGGTCCCGGCGCAGGGCCCCCACGACGCCGAGGACGAGGAGCCACAGCAGGATCAGGAAGGCCAGCCGCAGGACGGTCAGGACCAGGTCGCTCATTTCGCTCATGCACGTCCTCCACTACGGGGGGGGAAGGAGCCGGAAGGTGATGCGCGTGCGGCCCATTGCCAGGACCGATCCGTCGAGGAGCTCCAACCGGCCCTCGACGCGCTGCCCGTTGACGTAGCTGCCGTTGGTGGAGCCGAGGTCCACCGCGAACACCGCGCCTCCGTCGCGCACGATCTCGACGTGCCGGCGCGAGACGCCGGGGTCGTCGATGGGGATGTCCGCCTCGGCGGAGCGCCCGAGGACGATCGAGTCCGCGTTCAGGGCGTACCGCTGTCCGTCCAGGTCCAGCACGGGCTGCAGCGGCCGGGGGTCGCGCGCCGGCGTCGCGGGGCGCTGCGGGGCGGCGTCGCGGTCCCCGACCATCTCCGCGTCGACGGCGAAGTGGCCCTGCTTGAGCCCGGCTTCCTTCGCGAACGACACCCGCACCGTCCCCTGCAGCGTGTAGTGCTGGGACTGGGCATGGTCGACGGCGACGTCGCAGAGTTCGGCCGCGAGGGCCTGGCCCCACCCGCGCGCCGTCGCGAAGTCGTTCTCGCCCAGTCGCACCGTGAACACGTTGGGCGCGAGGGTGCGGCCCTCCGAAAGGGACAGCGACTTGGCGTCCATCGCGTTGCGCAGCCGGCTGGCGATCTCCACCGGCTTGACCTCGGCCGAACCCGAACGGAACACGCTCGTGACCAGCTTCTCGAGGCCGCGCTCGACGTTGTCCACCAGTCCCATGGCGCGGCTCCTTCCGTTGTTCCGCTTGTCCGTTCTCGCTCCGTCCGCAGGCACGGCGGAACCCCCGGGCGTCGGGCCCGTGTTCGTCCGATACTACTTGCCCGGCCCCGGAATGGGTCCGGTGCCGGCCGCTTCGCTCCCCCATCGCAACGTCCGCTAGGGCCCGGCGGTTCCCGCGGCGGCGCGGATCCCGGCTGTTCCGGGACCGGAATGGGTGGCGTCGCGCACACTTTCCGGGAGGGCGGGGCCCCGATTAGGAATCGGCGGGGAAAGCTGGTTATGATGGATCTCGCTGTTCGGGGCGGAAGCCCGCGGAAAGCGACTCGCGCGAGTGGCGGAATTGGCAGACGCGCTGGCTTCAGGTGCCAGTGCCCGCAAGGGCGTGGGGGTTCAAGTCCCCCCTCGCGCACGAGGCGAGAAAAGGCCCCGGTCCCCTGGACCGGGGCCTTTCGTTCGTCCGCGGTCCGGCCCTGGAGTCGGACCCCTTGACGCGGGCGCGCCGGGACGCAGGATGGGAAGGGCCGAACCCGAAACCCCAGGAGGCCGCCATGGCACGTCCCGTCCACTTCGAGATCCAGGCCGACAACGTCGACCGCGCCCGGGAGTTCTACGGCGCCGCCTTCGGATGGACTTTCGAGGACTACTCCCAATTCACCGGCGACACGTACTGGGGCATCACCACCGGAGGCGACTCCGAGCCCGGGATCAACGGCGGTCTGCTGAAACGGCCCGCCCCGGCCCCCGAGATCGGGCAGGGCACGAACGCCTACGTCGTCACCATGGTCGTCGACGACTACGACGCCGCCGAGCAGCGCATCCTCGGGGCGGGGGGCCAGCTCGCCCTCCCCAAGTTCGCGCTCCCCGGGATGGCCTGGCAGGGGTACTACCTGGACCCGGAGGGCAACACGTTCGGCATCCACCAGCCGGACGAGACCGCGGGGCTCGACGACGAGGGGAAGTGACGTGTCCCACAGACGCCGTGGGGGGCATGCATAGACTGGTGCCCGGCCGCCGCATCCGCGGCGCGCCGACCCGAGCGAAAGCGAAGGAGCGCCACGCATGGCGGAACGCACGCCCCACCAGAACACGACGTTCACCTCCAACGGGGAGCAGGCCCACGGCTACCTCGCGCTGCCCGAGTCGGGCCGCGGCCCGGGCGTCATCGTCATCCAGGAGTGGTGGGGCCTGACCGACCACATCCGCGACGTGGCCGACCGGCTCGCCGCGGAGGGGTTCGTCGCGCTGGCGCCGGACCTGTACGGCGGCTGGATCACGCACGACGGGGACGAGGCCGGGGAGATGATGCAGAGGCTCCCGGCCGAGGAGGGGGCGCGGCTGCTCGGCGGCGCCGTCGACCACCTGCTCTCGCTCGGGGAGACGACCGGGGACGCCGTCGGCGCCATCGGCTTCTGCATGGGCGGCGGGTTCGTGCTGGCCCTGGCGGCGCAGCAGGGCGACAAGGTCGCGGCCGCGGTCCCCTTCTACGGCGTGGGCCAGGCCGTCCCCGACTCCTACACCGGGGTCAAGGCGGCGATCCAGGGCCACTACGCGGAGCAGGACGGGATGTACCCGCCCGAGAAGGCCCGGGAGCAGGAGGAGCAGATCCGGCGCGAGTCGGGCGCCGACGTCGTCTTCCACTTCTACGACGCCCCGCACGCCTTCCACAACGACGAGAATCCGCAGGGCAACTACCGGCCGGAGCACGCCCGCGCCGCGTGGGAGCGCGCCGTCGGCTTCCTGAAGGACCGGCTCGGCGCCTCCGCCGCCTGAACAACCACACCCCCACCGACCGCCGGCGACGACCGCCGCCGGCACTTCCCAAGGAGGAAACCCATGTCAGGAACCGTGATCGTCGGCGTCGACGGCAGCGACACCGCGTTTAAGGCCGCCAGCCGCGCCGCCACCGTCGCGGCGGGCCTCGGCGCCCAGCTGCTGGTGGTCACCGCCCACACGAAGGACAACACGGAGGTCGTGCGCATCGGCAGCGACACCTGGATCCTCGACGACGCCGAGCAGGCCCGCAAGCTCGCCGACAAGACGGCGGCGCGCCTGCGCGACCAGGTTCCCGGCGCCGACATCGCCGCGCGGGCCGCGTTCGGGAAGCCCCAGGACGCGCTTGTCGAGGTCGCCACGGAGACGAAGGCGCAGCTGATCGTCGTGGGCAACGTCGGCATGCGCGGCCTCGGGCGCGTGCTGGGTTCGGTCGCGAGCAGCGTCGCCCACGCGGCGCCCTGCGACGTCTACATCGTCAAGACCGCCGGCTAGCCGCCAGACGGCGCGACGGCGGGGCACCGCACCGGTGCCCCGCCGTCGCGCCGTTCGGCCGCTACCTCCCGGCCGGCTTGTCCTTCGCCGCGTGGGCGGCCTTGACCCGGCGCTCCTCTTCGCGCACCGCGGCCATGTTCGCTCGCTCCGCGCGCAGCCACTCCGGCCGCTCCGCGAGCAGCGCATCGATCTCCTGCGTCGTGAGCGGCTCCGTCACGCCGCCGCGGGTCAGCCCGGAAATCGTGACGTTCAGCTTGTGGGCCACCACCGGGCGCGGGTGCGGGCCGTTCGCCCGCAGCTCCTGCAGCCACTCGGGCGGATCGTTCATCAGTTCCTGCAGGGCCTCGCGCGTGATCGGGTGCTCCTGGAAGTCCGCAGGCGCGGCGGGAAGGTAGATGCCAAGCTTCTTGGCCGCCGTCGCCGGCTTCATGGTCTGCGGTTGTTTCGCCATGCCCCCAGTCTAGGGGCGGGGGAGCGGCCGGCACCGCGGCGCCGCGTAGCCTTGGGGCGTGGACACCCTGAGGATCGCCTACGCCCCCGGCGTGATGCCCGGCAAGTGGCTCGACCGCTGGAACCGGCGCCGCCCGGACGCCCCCGTGCGCGCGTGGCGCCACGATTCCGGCGACCCCCGCGCGCTGCTCGCCTCCGGGGAGGCGGACATGGTGTTCGTCCGCTACCCGGACGGGGACACCGTGGCGGATGGGGCGACCCACGCGATCCCCCTCTACGAGGAACTGCCTGTGGTGTGCGCGCCGAAGGACGACGACGTCGAACTGTACGACGAATCGGTCCCCGCGTCCGAGCTCGAGGGGCGCGTGTTCCTGGACCTCGCCGACTACCCGCCGGAGGTGGGCGGCGCGAAGATGGCGCTCGAGGTCGTGGCCTCCGGGGCGGGCCTGCTGGTGCTCCCGATGTCCGTCGCCCGCCTCTTCCAGCGCCGGGACGTCGTGGCGCGGGTACTCGAGGGCGCCCCACCGACCCGCGTCGCGCTCGCCTGGCCGCGTCCCGCCGACGGTGCGCCCAACGACGACCTCGTCGAGGAGTTCATCGGGATCGTCCGCGGGCGCCGGGAGACCTCGTCCCGCCAGCCCTCCGTGCGGGAGCGCCAGCAGGAGGAGGCGTCGCGGGCGCAGCGGCGCCGCCAGGGCGCCGGAGGGGCCGTGGGGAAGGGCTCGGGCCAGGGCGGCGGGGCCGCGAAGTCGTCCAAGGGCGGGAGCGCGAAGGGCCGCGGTTCCGGCGGGGCCCGGCGTCCCGGGAAGCAGGGGCGCCGCTAGGCCGCTACTGGAAGAGCTGCCCGACCCGGGCGAGGGTCTGGCCGATGCCGTAGACCAGCGGCACCCCGACCAGAAGCCAGCCGAAGGCCAGCCGCGCCGCCGAGGGCCGCGTCGGAACGTCGTGGGGGGCGTGGATCGGATCCATGTCAGGACTCCTTCCGGGAGGCGTCGACGAGCTCCGGTTCGTGGAACCGCTCGGGGACCGGTGAGATCAACAGGTTGGCGACGAAGCCGACGGCCAGCAGTGCCACCATCGTGAGGAGCACCGGCTGGTAGTGGTGGGCGTTGAGCGTCCCGGGCTCGCCCTGGGCGTCCAGCATCCCGTTGACGATGAGCGGGCCGGCGATGCCGGCCGCCGACCACGCCGTCAGCAGTCGGCCGTGGATCGCGCCGACCTGGAACGTGCCGAAGAGGTCCCGCAGGTAGGCGGGGACGGTGGAGAATCCGCCGCCGTAGAAACTGATGATCACGAACGCGAGGGCGATGAAGAGCAGGGGGCTGCTTCCCCCGAGTAGGGCGAGCGTCGCGTAGAGCACGGCGCCCGCGCCGAGGTAGACCATGTAGACGTTCTTCCGGCCGATGGCGTCCGAGGCGCTCGACCAGGCGAACCGTCCGGCCATGTTGCCGATGGACAGCAGGCCGACGAAGCCGCCCGCGACCGCGGCGCCGACGGCGGAGATCCCGTCGCCCGAACGGAAGAAGTCCTGGATCATGGGGGAGGCCTGCTCGAGGATCCCGATGCCCGCGGTGACGTTCAGGAACAGGGCCGTCCACACCAGCCAGAACTGGCGTGTCCTGATGGCGTTCGCCGCCGAGACGTGGTTCCGCGTGACCAGCTCGGAACGCCGCGCCGTGGAGGGGTCCCACCCGCGGGGACGCCAGCCCTCGGCCGGGACGCGGATGTTGAACACCCCGTACATCATGACGAGGAAGTACGCGGCGCCCAGGGTGAGGAACAGCAGGCCGACCGACTGGCCGCTGGGCACCCAGCCCGGCGCGCCCGAGCCCGGGTCGAAGGCGCGCATCAGCTGCGTCGACAGGGGCGAGGCGATCAGCGCGCCCCCGCCGAAGCCCATGATGGCCATGCCCGTCGCCATGCCGGGCCGGTCCGGGAACCACTTGATGAGCGTGGAAACCGGCGAGATGTACCCGATGCCCAGGCCGATCCCGCCCAGGACGCCGTAGCCCGCGTAGACCAGCCACAGCTGCTCCGCGAAGATCCCCCACGCGCCGACCACGAACCCGGAGGACCAGAAGCACGCGGCGACGAACATGGACCGCCGGGGACCGCTGCGTTCGACCCACGTGCCCATGACCGCGGCCGACAGGCCGAGCATGACGATCGCGATCGAGAAGACGACGCCGATGGCCGTCTGGCTCGTTCCGAAGTGCTCGACCAGGGCCGTCTTGTACACGCTCGTGGCGTAGGCCTGGCCGATGCAGAGATGGACCGCGAGGGCCGCGGGCGGGATCAGCCAGCGGTTGAAGCCGGGCGGGGCGATCGAGTGGGAGCGGTCGAGCCAGGACATGGGGCCTCCTCTTCGGGTGCGGGGCGGGGCGGCCCGCCCCGGGGACGGTTGCCCGCGGCAATTGTCATGCAGATTGTCCCCAGTGAAAAGGGGTGCCGCATGACGGGCGCCACACATCTGGCAAGCTGGGGGTGGCCCGCCGCGCCCGGCGGGGAGACCTCGACACCAGGAGCGACACCGCATGGACTGGGGCACCTACCCGACCCTGAACACCCGCACCGACGGCCCGGCGCTCGTCGTGACCATCAACCGCCCGGAGTCGATGAACGCGCTGGCCGGCGCCGTCGTCGACGACCTGTTGGCCCTCACGGAGCGCCTGGGCGCCGTCGGCCGCGACGGGGACTGGCCCATCCGGGGCGTCGTCCTCACCGGCGCCGGGGCCAAGGCCTTCGTCGCCGGCGCGGACATCGTCGAGATGGGCTCCATGGACGCCGACGCCGCGGAGGCCTACGCCCGCCGCATGTACGAGGTCACCATCCGGCTCGAGCGCCTGCCCGTGCCCGTCGTCGCCGCCGTCAACGGGTTCGCGCTCGGCGGCGGCTGCGAGTTGGCCCTGGCCTGCGACTTCATCTACGCGAGCGCCAACGCCAGCTTCGGCCAGCCGGAGGTCGCCCTCGGGCTGGTCCCCGGCTTCGGCGGCTCCGTCCGGCTGCAGCGGCGCGTCGGGCTGGCGATGGCCCGCGAGCTGATCCTGACCGGCCGGCGGATCCCCGCCGGGGAGGCGCTGCGCACCGGGCTGGCGAACGCGGTCTTCGACGACCCGGACGCGCTGCTCCAGGCCGCCCTGGCGACCATCGGCGAGATCGCCGCCAAGGCCCCCACGGCCGTCGCGAACGCCAAGGCGGCCCTGGCCGAGATCGCCGACCTGCCCAGCGTTGCCGAGGGGCTCGAGGCCGAGGTCCGCAGCTTCCGCGAGGCGTTCGGCACCGAGGACTCCGCCGTCGGGCGCCGCGCCTTCGTGGCCAAGGAGGCCCCCGCGTTCCCGGGCCGCTGAACGAGTCCGCGCCACGGCGCCGCGGGCCGCGGGCCACGCCGCCCCGGGCGGGGGATGGGCCCGCGGCCGGACGCACCGGTATATTGAGGGCACCGCGTCAACGCCGAGGTGAGGGAGCAGTGTGTGCTGACAGTCATGGGTGAGGCGCTCGTCGACGTGCTCTCCGGCGGGCTCTCCGCCCCGCAGAGCTACGTGGGCGGCAGCCCCATGAACGTCGCCGTCGGGCTCGCCCGGCTGGGGCATCCCGTCACCTTCGTCGGCCGCTACGGCGACGACGGGTACGGCCGGATGATCCACGAACACCTCCGGGACAACTCCGTCCAGGAGGTCCTCGCGCCCGACTCCCATCCCACCAGCACGGCCCACGGCACGCTCGACCCCGCCGGGGCGGCCACCTACGAGTTCGACCTCGTCTGGGACCTGGCCGGCTTCGAGGCCGTCGCCGACCGCGCCCTCGGGGACGCCCAGCTGCTGCACACCGGGTCGATCGCCACGGTCGTCGAGCCCGGCGCCGGCACGGTCCTCGAGGCGGTGCGCAGGGCCCGCCCGCACGCCACCATCACGTTCGACCCGAACGTCCGCCCGAACTTCATGGACGACCACGAGGAGGCGGTCGCCCAGGTGGAGCGGTTCGTCGCGCTCTCCGACGTCGTGCGCGCCAGCGACTCGGACCTCGAATGGCTCTACCCGGGCCGGAGCGTCGAGGAGACCTGCCGGGCCTGGCTCGGGCTGGGCCCCGCCATGGTCGTGGCGACCTACGGGTCCCGCGGCCCGTACGGCCTGGTCGCGGCGGGCGACGCCACCGCCCCGGTGCCCGTCGTCGACGTCGCGGACACCGTCGGCGCCGGCGACTCCTTCATGGCCGCGCTGATCTCCGCGCTCGTGGACCGTGGGCTCGTCGGTTCCGCCCACCGGGAGAAGCTGCGCGAGCTGACGCCGGGGCAGTTCGAGGAGATCCTCGCCTACGCGGTCCGCGCCGCGGCCGTCACCGTGTCCCGGCCCGGAGCCAACCCGCCCTTCCGGCACGAGATCCCCTAGCCGCGGCATGCGGCTCATCGCCAGCGACCTGGACGGGACGATCCTCCGCCCGGACGACACCTTCTCCCCGCGCACCGTCCGGGCCCTCACCGCGGCCCGCGAGGCCGGGGTGCGGATCGTCTTCGTGACCGGCAGGCCGTTCCGCTGGCTCGAGCCGCTCGGCCGGGCCTTCGGCCACCTCGGAACGGTCATCTGCTCCAACGGGGCCCTCGTCTACGACCTCGAGCAGGAGCGGATCCTCGAGGCCAAGACCATCGACGTCGACGCGCTCGAGGAGGCCCGGGGGCTCATCCTCGGGCTCGAGCCCGGCGCCCGCTTCGCGGCCGAGACCACGCGCGGCCTGTACCTCGAGCCCGGGTTCGCGGGCGAGCGGGAGGGCCGCGGTCTCGAGGGACGCGTCCCGGGGCCGTTCCCGATGGACACGCTGGCCCGGGAGGGCGTCGTGAAGTTCCTCGCCCGGTCGCACACGGGCACGGCGGAGGGGTTCCTGGCGCGGGTCCACCCGCGCGTCGGCCACCTCGTCGCCGTCACCCACTCGGCGCCGGACACCGCGCTGCTGGAGATGGCCCGCAGCGACGTCAACAAGGCCGTCGCGCTCGCCGACTTCGCGGCCGCCCGCGGCATCGACGCCGCGGACGTGGTCGCCTTCGGCGACATGCCCAACGACATCGAGATGCTGGGGTGGGCCGGCCGCGGCTACGCGATGGCGGACGGGCACCCCGAGGCCCGCGCGGCCGCCGACGCGCTCGCCGGCACGCTGGACGACGACGGCGTCGCCCGCACCGTGGAGCGCCTGCTCGCGGACCACGCCACGGCCTAGCCCCTGCGGGGGGCGGCGCCTCCGGCGCGGGGGTCCGGCCGCTCAGGATCCGCCGGTGCGGGGCGGCCGCGGCTCCGTGTCCTCGAGGCGGGCGTACCAGGCGGCCGCGTCCCGCGGCAGCGGGCGCAGCAGCGGCTCGGGCAGCGGCCCCGGCTGCGGGAAAGGGACCCCGGTGCGGGTCGCGTTCCAGGACGCGGGCCCGGCGAGGGGCTCCAGCGCCGTGTC
Source organism: Arthrobacter paludis (assembly GCF_056782315.1). Classification (NCBI taxonomy): domain Bacteria; kingdom Bacillati; phylum Actinomycetota; class Actinomycetes; order Micrococcales; family Micrococcaceae; genus Arthrobacter; species Arthrobacter paludis. The sequence goes on along the minus strand of NZ_JBXAEW010000019.1, from coordinate 39,661 downwards.
CGCCTCGCCCAGAACCACCAGGACCGACGCCCCGGCGGCGGACAGGTAGGCGCGGTAGTCCGCCGCCCCGGCGTCCGGGGCGTGCGCGACGGACAGCGGGGGCAACCCGGGCGCGCGCAGGACGGGCGGGGCGCCGGAGAAGCCGCGGAAGCCGCGGGCCCGCAGCGCCGCGGAGGGCCGGCGGGCGCGGGTGTGCCCGGCGAGCTGCCCGTGCCGGTCCCACAGCGAGGCGGCCGCGTACACCCCGCCGGGCGCCTGCTCCGGGGTGGCCGCGGCGAGGGCCACCCCGGCCCGCCGGGCCGCCGCGGCGAGCCGGCGGCGCAGCTCCCCGCCGGGTGCGTCGGGGGACGCGCCGAAGAAGCCGGTGGGCACGGCGAGCAGCAGGGCGCCGGAGGCGGCGGCGCGTGAGGCCCACGCCTCGAGGACCCGGAACCGCTCGGCGGGGTCCGCGGGCGCCTGCCCCTCGGCCAACAGCGCGTCCATGCCGCGGACACCTCCTGGGGGTAGAGTCCCGACCGTGGGCAAGGCACGGCGGGACGGGATCGCGTATCTGCATGATACGTACGCGGGCCGGCGCGGCTGGCCGTTGGCCTTCTCCCACCGCGGCTGGGCGCCGCACGGCGAGGAGAACACGCTGGCCGCGTTCCGCGCCGCCGTCGCCCTCGGGTACGGCTACCTCGAGCTGGACGTGCGCACCACCCGGGACGGGCACCTGGTCGTCATCCACGACGCGCGCCTGGACCGCACCACGGACGGCACGGGCCCCGTCTCGGCGCACACGCTCGCGCAGCTGCGCCGCCTGCGCGTGGCAGGCCGCGAGCCGATCCCCACGCTCGGCGAGGTGCTGGCCGAGTGGCCGGACGTGCGGCTGAACATCGACGTGAAGGACGACGCCGGGGTCGCGCCGTTCGCCCGCGCCCTGCGCGAGCACGAGGCCCACGACCGGGTGCTCGTCGCCTCGTTCTCCGACGCCCGCCGGCGCCGGCTCGTGCGTGCCCTGGGCCGCCCCGTCGCCACGAGCCCCGGCTCCCGCGTGGTCGGGGCCGTGACCGGACTCGGCGCCGTGGGGCTGCTGCCCCTCGTGCGGGCCCGGCTCGGAGGGCTCGCCGCCCTGCAGGTCCCGGAGCGGTTCCGCGGCGTGCCCGTGGCCACGGCCGCGTTCGTGGCCCGGGCCCACGCGGCCGGGCTGCACGTGCACGTGTGGACGGTGGACGCCAAGGCGGACATGCGCCGGCTGCTCGACCTGGGGGTCGACGGCGTGATGGCCGACCGGGCGGACCTGCTGGCGGAGGTCATGGCCGAGCGCGGGCAGTGGCCGCAGCGCCCGCCGGGCGGGGCCGGGTAGGAGCGGGCGCCGCCCGGCCGGGGACGAGGCTCAGGCGAGGACCGGGTCCGGCAGCTCCGCCAGCGCGCGCAGCGGCGCGCCGGCGTTCCGGCGCAGGTCGGCCTCGGAGGCGCCCTCGAGGATCCGCATCCACACGGCGTGGTCCTGGACGCGGCCCAGGCGGAGGGCCGGCTCGACGAGGGGCCGCAGTTGCTCCACCGTCCCGAAGTCCCGCCACTCGCCCAGGTACGCGGCGACGACCCGCTGCAGCCGGGGATCGTCCGGCCCGCAGCCCAGCTCGGTGCGCAGCTCCGCGAGCGGGCGGCGCAGCACCGAGAACGGGTGCGCCCAGTACGCGTCGCCCAGGTCGAGGAAGCGCAGCGGCTCGTCCGGCCCGGTGGGCAGGAACGCGCTGCCGCGGTGCAGGTCGTTGTGGTCCAGCCCGAGCGGAACGGGCCCCGCGGCCAGCACCGCGCACATCTCCCGCACGGCCGGGAGCCGGGCATCCAGCTCCTCCGCCTCGCGGGCGGGCAGGTGCAGCGGGTGCGCGGGCGGCAGGGACGCGTGGAGCATCAGTTGGCCGTCGATGTGCTGCGGCAGCCACGCAGGGTCGAGCTGCAGCAGCCCCGCGTCGAAGAGCGTGTCGCCGAACGGCAGCAGTTCGACCTGCAGCCGGGCGAAGTCCCGCACGATCCGGGCCCACACCTGGTAGTCGCTGCCCGCCACCGTCCGCAGCGTGTCCCCGTAGTCGGGGGACGCCATCCAGCCGCGGTGTGGCTCGATCGCCAGCGGCATCACGAGCTGGTTCGGGGCCAGGTGGGCCGCCGTCGCCGTCACGGACGGCTCGCCGCCCTGGCCCGGGCACACGGCCTTCACGTAGAGCCGGCCGTGGTCGGTCGGCACCGCGAACACGGTCGCGTGCAGGCGCACGCGCTGGCGCTCGGCGTCGCCGGTGCGCTCGAGCCCGTACGTCTCCAGCACGAGGTCCACCCACGCGAGCGCCTCGGCGCGCCACGCGCCGGTGTCCCACTGGTCGTTCCATTCCGCCACGGTTCCACCCCTCTCCGCGGGCCCGGCGCGCGGGCGCCGCCGTCGTCGCTATCCCAGCTTGCTGGGCTGGGTGCCCTCGTCCTCGGGCGCGTCCGTCGGCTCCGTGCCGCGCCAGCGGGCGATGCCGGTCATGCCGTGGAAGACCAGCAGCGCCGCGGCCGTGCCGAGCGCGATGCCGCCGAACGCCATGCCGCCGAACTGCAGGGTGGGGTTGGCGATCGCGATGATCAGGCCGGTCCCGGCCGTCATCAGGTTGATGGGGTTGGAGAAGTTGACCCGGTTCTGCACCCAGAGGCGGGCGCCGATGATGCCGATCATGCCGTAGAGCACGATGCCCGCCCCGCCGGTGACTCCCGCCGGGATCGTGTTGATGACCGCCCCGAACTTCGGCAGGAACGCGACGACGATCGCGACGCCGCCGGCCACCCAGTACGCGGCCGTCGAGTAGACGCGGGAGGAGGCCATGACCCCGATGTTCTCGGCGTACGTCGTCGTTCCGGAGCCGCCGCCGAGTCCGGCGACCACCGTCGCCGCCCCGTCGGCCATCAGCGCGCGCCCGTTGACCGGGTCCAGGTCGCGGCGGGTCATCAGGCCCACCGTCTTGACGTGGCCGATGTTCTCCGCCACCAGGACGAACACGACGGGCAGGAACAGGGCGAGCGTGTCCGCGTGGAACTGCGGCAGCGTGAACGGCGGCAGGCCCAGCCAGGGTGCGGCCGGGACGGGGGCGAAGTCCACCTGCCCCTGGGCCAGCGCCACCACGTAGCCCACGGCGATGCCGACGAGGATGGACAACCGGCCCAACAGGCCGCGGAACAGCACGGCGGCCACGACGATCGCCCCCGCCGTCGCGAACGTGGTCAGCGGCAGCTCCTGCATGGCGGACGTCGTGGTGCCGGCCAGGTTCAGGCCGATCAGGGCCACGATCGTGCCCATGACCACGGGCGGCATGAGCGCGTGGATCCATCCCGCTCCGGCCTTCTGGACGACGGCGCCGACCAGGAACAGGGCCGCGCCCGCCGCGACGATGCCGCCCAGGGCGCCGGGCAGCCCGTGCGCGGACATGGACGCGGAGACCGGGGCGATGAACGCGAACGAGGAGCCCAGGTAGCTGGGCACGCGCCCGGCCGTGACCACCAGGAACAGCAGCGTGCCGACGCCGGAGAACAGCAGCGTCGTCGTCACGGGGAAGCCCGTGATCGCCGGGACCAGCACCGTGGCCCCGAACATCGCCATGACGTGCTGGACGCCGATGCCCGCGGTCTGCAGCCAGTTCAGGCGCTCGTCCGGGGCCACGACGGTTCCGGGGCGGATGGTCTTGCCGTCGCCGTGCAGGCGCCAGCCGATGCCGAGGGGGTTGCTCATGTGGGTGCCTTCGGGGAGGGGGCGGGTCCGGGGCGGCGCGGCCGTCCGGCCGGGCGCGGCCCCTCGGAATCCTACTCCGCGCCGGCGCCCGCGTGCTCCGCCGCCGCGAACGCCGCGCCCGCGCCTCCCGGGTCGCCGTCCGCCGCGGTCTGCGCGAAGAACAGGAGCTCGTGACGGCAGGACGCGTCGAAGGCCCGGCGCATCGCGGCCAGCCCCTCGGCCGGGGCGTCCAGGGCGGCGCCCTGCACGGCGTCGATCGCCGCCGCCGTGGCCGCATCGAACTCGGGCGACGAGTAGGCGGCCAGCCAGTCGGCGTAGGGGTGCCCGTCGCGGGCCGCGGCCGCCAGGCGGGCGCCCGTGTCCTGGTACAGCCAGTAGCAGGGCAGGATCGCCGCGACCAGCTCCGGGTAGCTCCGCGCGGAGGCAGCGAGGTGGTCCAGGTACGCCGCCGTCGTCGCCGTGGGCTGCGGCAGCGGGGCCGCGCCCAGCCGGGTGCGGTGCAGGGCGAGCTCCTCCTCGAGGCATGCGTGCGCGCCGGCGGCCCAGAGCCGCTGCTCGGCGGCGGTCGGCGCCAGGTCGGAGGCCCGGGAGAGGACCCGGGCGTAGCCGCGCAGGTAGACGGCGTCCTGCGCGAGGTAGTGGGCGAAGTCCTCCGCCGGCAGGGTCCCGTCCCTGAGCCCGCGGATGAACGCGAGGCCGTCGATGCGCTCCCGCAGGCCCGCCGTCTCCTCCCACCAGGTGGACAGCAGGGCGGCCGGGTCCGGGACGCGGCGCCCCTCCCACAGCCGGGACAGGTGGTGGACGGGGCCGTGGCCGCCGCCGGTCCCGACCTCGAGGGCGTCGGCGGCGGCCAGCGCGCCGGTGAGCCACTCCTTGGCGAGGCGGAGCGCGGCGGGCCACGAGCCGGTGCGCGCGTGCAGGGTCGCGAGGGCGGAGGAGAGCGAGCAGCCGGTGCCGTGCGTGTTGGGGGTGTCGACGCGGTCGGCGGCCAGTTCCAGCAGCGTCCCGGCGGGGCCCACGAGGGCGTCCCGGGCCGTGGCGCCGGGCAGGTGCCCGCCCTTGGCGACGACGAGCACCCCGTGCGCCGCGGCCACGGACCGGGCCTGGGCGAGCGCCTCCTCCCACGTGGCCGCCGGCTCGGCGCCGGCGAGCACGGCCAGCTCGGGCACGTTCGGGGTCACCGCGTCGGCCAGCGGCAGGAGCGCGACGACGGCGCGCTCGGCGTCCGCGGCGAGGAGACGGTCGCCGCTGGTCGCGACGAGGACGGGGTCCAGCACGACGGCGGGGCGCGGCTGCGGCAGCCCGCGCAGCCACGCGCCGACCGCGTCGGCCACCTCCTCCGTCGCCAGCATCCCGATCTTCACGGCGTCGATCCGGACGTCCGCGGCCAGGGTCTCCAGCTGCTCGGTGAGGAACCCGGCCGGCGGGACGTGGACGCCGGCGACGTGGCGGGTGTTCTGGGCCGTCAGGGCGGTGACGGCGGCCATGCCGTAGCCGCCGCACGCGGCGATGGACTTCAGGTCGGCCTGGATCCCGGCGCCGCCCGAGGGGTCGGAGCCGGCGATGGACAGGACGTTGGGGACGCGCGCGCTCACGGGGCGGTCACCGGGGACGCGGCGGCAATCCATTCGGCGCGCAGCGCGCTGGCGGCCGCGGCGGGGTCCTCGGCGGCGCACACCGCCCGCACGACCGCGAGGCCCGCGGCGCCCGCGGCCGCGACGTCGGCGGCGTCGCCGGCGCCGAGGCCGCCGATGGCGACGCACGGCAGCGGGGCGGCGGCCACGAACCGGGCCAGCCCGTCGAACCCGAGCGGCTCCGGGTGGTCCTTCTTCGTCGGGGTGGGCCGGACGGCGCCGCTGCCCAGGTAGGACACGGTGTCCGCCGGGAGGGCGGCCAGGGCCTCGAGCTGGGGCAGCTTGCTGGAGCTGAGGCCCAGGATGGCGTCCGGGCCGACCAGGGCGCGCACGGCGTCCGCGGGCAGGTCCGTCTGGCCGATGTGGACGCCGTCGACGGCGGCGCCCGCGGCCCGGGCCGCGAGGTAGACGTCGACCCGGTCGTTCACCAGCAGGGCGGCCCGGCCGGCGATCCGGCGGGCCGATTCCATGGTGGCCGCCAGGAAGTCCCGGGCGGACAGGTCCTTGCAGCGCAGCTGGACCATGGTGGCGCCGCCGTCGACCGCCGCCACGGCGACGTCGGCCAGGGGCCGCCCGGCCGTGCTGTTGGAGTCGACCACGACGTAGGTGCCGAGGTCGAACCGGGTGTGGGTGAAGTGCTGCGTCATGCCAGGTCCGCCTTGTCGGTGAGGTCCTCCGGGGTGGTGGAGGCGAGGGTGTCGAGGAGCGCGACGGCGAAGCTGCCGGGGCCGTCCGCGGTCGCCGCGGCCGCCTCGGCGGCCACGGAGTAGAAGGAGTGCGCGGCGACGGTGCCCGCGAACGGATCGCCGGCGGCCGCCGTGAACGCGGCCACGAGGGCCCCGAGGGCGCACCCGCCACCCGTGACGCGCGTGAGGAGTTCGGTCCCGCCGCCGACGCGCGCGGCGCGCGTGCCGTCGGTGACGAGGTCCGTGGGTCCGGAGACGGCGACGACGGCGCCCGTGGTCCGGGCGAGGCCGGCGGCGGCGTCGGCCGCGGCGTCCACCGCGTCCGTCGCGTCCACACCCCGGCCTCCCGCGCCCGCGCCGGAGAGGGCCAGGATCTCGGAGGCGTTGCCGCGCACGACGGCGGGGCCGCAGCCGAGCAGCTCGCGGGCGAACCGGGTGCGCAGTCCGACCGCGCCGGCCGCGACGGGATCCAGGACCCACGGCGTCCCGGCCGCGTGGGCCGCGCGGACGGCCTCGGACATCGCGGCGCGCTGGCCGTCGGCGGGGGTCCCCAGGTTCACGAGGACGGCCGAGGCGAGGCCGGCGAACTCGCCCGCCTCGCCCGCGACGTCCACCATCGCCGGCGCGGCCCCGGCCGCGAGCAGGACGTTCGCCGTGAAGTTCACGACGACGGAATTGGTCAGGCACTGGACCAGGGGGGTCGTGGCGCGCAGCCGCGCCAGGGCCTCCCCGGCCAGTGCGGGGGTCGGGTGTGGGGGCGCCAAGGAATCCATGCGCGACATCCCTCCGCTAGTGCTAGCTAGATCAGGTTCTCCGGGTCTCATCTCAGTCCCTGCGCGCAGGGACACCCCGTGTCGGTGCCCTCGAGCCTACCCGATGCGGCAAGTGGCGCAGATCACGGGCCGCGGCGGGAATCGTTCGGCGGCGCCTCCCGTTGGGATCATTGACACATCAACCCCGAACTTCCAGGAGACGCACTTGGCCACCACCGTCCTGACCCTCGTCGGTTCCCTCCGCGCCGGCTCCACCAATCGCCAGCTCGCCGAGGCCACGGCCGCCAACGCCCCCGAGGGCGTCGCCGTGACCGTCTACGAGGGCATCGAGAACCTGCCGTTCTATAACGAGGACATCGACGTCGAGGGCCAGGTTCCGGCCGCCGCCGCCGAGCTGCGCGCCGCCGCGGCCGAGGCCGACGCCCTGCTGCTGGTCTCCCCGGAGTACAACGGCACCATGCCGGCCGTGCTGAAGAACGCGATCGACTGGCTGTCCCGCCCCTTCGGCGCCGGCGCCGTCTCCGGCAAGCCGGCCGCGGTGATCGGCACGGCGTTCGGGCAGTACGGCGGCGTCTGGGCCCAGGACGAGGCCCGCAAGGCCGTCGGCATCGCCGGCGCGAAGGTCCTCGAGGACGTCAAGCTGTCCATCCCGGGCTCGCTCGTGCGCTTCGCCGAGACCCACCCGAAGGACGACTCCGAGGTCGTGGGCCAGGTCGCGGGCGTGCTCGCCGGCCTCGCGTCCGCGGCGCAGCCGGTCGGCGCCGAGCTGAACTAGCACGCGCCGCCTCCGGCGCGCTCAGCAGGAAGGGCCCTCCCGTTCGGGGGCCCTTCCCGCGTATCGGGGGCCGGCGTCCGCCGCGGCGGTCGTTTCGGCCCCCCGGTCGGGCCCTAGCCGCCGATCACCGTGTCCACGAGCCGCTTGGCCTCCTGCTGCACGAGGCCCAGGTGCTCCGGCCCGCGGAAGGACTCCGCGTAGATCTTGTAGACGTCCTCGGTCCCGGAGGGCCGGGCGGCGAACCACGCGCTGTCGGTGGTGACCTTCAGCCCGCCGATCGGGGCGCCGTTGCCGGGCGCCGCCGTGAGCTTGGCCGTGATCGGTTCCCCGGCGAGCTCCGTGGCGGTGACGTCCGTGGCCGAAAGCCGGCCGAGGGCGGCCTTCTGCTCCCGGGTCGCCGGCGCGTCGATGCGCGCGTAGGCCGGCGCTCCGAACTCGTCCGCCAGCTCGGCGTAGCGGCGGCTGGGGGAGCGGCCCGTGACGGCCTGGATCTCCGAGGCCAACAGCGCCAGCAGGATCCCGTCCTTGTCCGTCGTCCACGGGGTGCCGTCCCGGCGGACGAAGCTCGCGCCGGCGGACTCCTCGCCCCCGAACACGCCGGTCCCGTCGAGCAGGCCGGGGACGAACCACTTGAAGCCGACCGGGACCTCGACGAGGGTCCGGCCCAGCGACGCGGCCACCCGGTCGATCATCGACGAGCTCACCAGCGTCTTGCCGACGCCGGCCGCGGCCGGCCAGCCGTCGCGGTGGCGGTACAGGTAGTCGATCGCGACGGCGAGGTAGTGGTTCGGGTTCATCAGCCCGGCGTCCGGGGTGACAATCCCGTGGCGGTCGGCGTCCGCGTCGTTGCCGGTGGCGATGTCGAAAGCCTCGCGCTGGGCGACCAGCGAGGCCATGGCGGCGGGGGAGGAGCAGTCCATGCGGATCTTCCCGTCCCAATCCAGGGTCATGAAGGACCAGCGGGGGTCCACGCGCGGGTTCACGACCGTCAGGTCCAGCCGGTGCCGCTCCGCGATCGCCGCCCAGTAGTCGACCGAGGCCCCGCCCATCGGGTCCGCCCCGATGCGCACGCCGGCCGAGCGGATGGCGTCCAGGTCCAGGACGGAGGGCAGGTCGTCGACGTAGGCGGCCAGGAAGTCGTACGTCCCGGTCGTCTCGGCCGCGCGGGCCCTGTCCAGCGGTGCGCGGCGGACGCCGTCCAGATTCCGCTCGAGGAGCTCGTTGGCGCGCGCGGCGATCCACCCGGTCGCGTCGGAGTCCGCCGGTCCCCCGTGGGGCGGGTTGTACTTGAAGCCGCCGTCGGCGGGCGGGTTGTGGGACGGCGTCACGACGATGCCGTCCGCCCGGTCCGCGGCCCCGCCGCGGTTGTGCGCGAGGATCGCGTGGGAGAGCGCGGGCGTCGGGGTCCACGCGTTGCGCGCGTCGACGAGCACCCGCACGCCGTTGCCGGCCAGCACCTCCAGTGCGGTGTCGTGCGCCGGGTCGGACAGGGCGTGCGTGTCCTTGCCCAGGAACAGCGGGCCGGTGGTCCCCTGCCCGGCGCGGTACTCGACGATCGCCTGCGTGATGGCGGCGATGTGGCGCTCGTTGAAGGACCCTTCCAGCGACCGGCCGCGGTGGCCCGAGGTGCCGAACGCGACGCGCTGCGCCGGATCGGCCGGGTCGGGGGCGGTGTCGAAGTACGCCGAGCGCACGGCGTCCACGTCGATGAGGTCCTCGGGGAGTGCGGGGGTCCCCGCGCGGTTCTCGGCCATGTGCCCAGCTTGGCAGAAGCGCCGCCCGCGGCGGGGCAGTGGGACGCCATGTTGCGTCCGCCACGTCCGGTCCGCGGGACCGTTCGCCCGCCGTTCACGCGGGGCGCCGCCCGGCGTTCGGCCCCCGTTCACGCGGGGCCGGCGGGGGACGGCCACGCCTAGACTGGGGGCATGTCCGAACAGGGGATGAATCCCAACGACCCGGGGGACCGCCAGCGCCCCTTCAGCGACCCGCACCACCCCTCGTGGTCCGGCGGCCCGGCCGGCGGGGGCGACCGGCCCGCGAACGCCTACGACCGGCCAGCGAACCCCTATGCGGCCCCGGCGCCGCAGGGACCGCCGGCCGCGGCCGGCCAGCCGGCGCAGTACGGTCAGGAGCCGGCCTCCTGGCACCAGGCGCCGCCCGGCCAGCAGCCGTACCCGGGACAGCCGGCCCCCTACGGCTACGGCGCGCTGCCCCCGCAGGAGCCCAAGACCCTGGGGATCATCGCCCTGGTGTGCGGCATCGCCGGAATCGTGACGTTCGGCTCGTTCCTGGCCCCGCAGGTCGCGGCAGTCGTGCTGGGGCACCTGTCCCTGCGCCGCGAACCGGCGGCCCGCGGCATGGCCATCGCCGGCCTGGTCATGGGCTACCTCGTCCTGGCCCTGACGGTGCTGGCCATCGTCGCCCTGGTGTTCTTCCTCGCGGTCGCCGGGTCCGTGGGCGGCATCGAGCAGGGTTTCGAGCAGGGCTTCGAGCAGGGCTTCGAGGCGTAGGCGCCGCGCACGCGGGCGGGCCGCTCAGGCCAGGTGGATCTGGGCGGCCAGCGCCAGGAGGTCCGCCTCCGACCCGGCCCGGCCGATGAGCTGGACGCCCATCGACAGCCCGTCGCCGGAGGTCGCCGTCGGGACGGTGACCGCGGGCAGGCCGGCCACGTTCACCATGGACGTGAACGGCGTGTACTGGCACTGCAGGCGGTAGTCGTCGTCCGCGGCGTGCGCCGTGAAGTGCCCGACCGGCCGGGGCGGCTGCGCCATGGCCGGCGTGAGCACCACGTCCCAGCGCCCCCACTGGGCCCGGCAGTCCTCGGCGATCTTCCGGATGGTCTCGGCCGCCCACCGGCGGCGCGATTCCGGGCGCCGCAGGGCGCGCTCCAGGAACGTCCGGGTCAGGCGGGTCAGCCGGGGGACCCCCTCGGGCGGGATCGGCGCGTCCGCGAGGGCCGACGTCCACACGATGGAGAACGCCTCCGGGTAGCGGTTGTCGTAGCGGATGTCGGCGTCCTCGACCGTGTGGCCGGCCCGCTCCAGGGCCGCCACGCCGTCCGCCAGCGCGGACCGGGCCTCCCGGTCCGGGACGATCTCCATCTCCGACTCGAAGGGGGAGCGGGTGCTCAGCCCGATCCGCAGCGGGCGGCCGCCCGCCGGCTCCGCGCGCAGGGCCGCGTCCAGGTACGACGGCGGGGCGTCCCCGCCCGCCGGCCGCGGGGCCATGGCGTCCAGGAGCAGGCCCGCGTCCGCCGCCGTCCGCGCCAGCGGGCCCGAGGCGACCAGCCGGGGCGCCCCGAACGCGTCCTCGGTCCCGTTGGCCAGATCCGCCGGGACGGTTCCGAAGCCGGGCTTCAGGCCGATCAGCCCGCACGCCGAGGCGGGGATCCGCACCGAGCCGCCGCCGTCGTTCCCCGGGGCGAACGGCAGCATGCCGGCCGCGACGGCGGCCGCGCTGCCGCCGGAGGAGCCGCCCGCCGAAAGCCGGGGGTCGAGCGGGTTGCGCGCGGGAGCGGCGATGAGGTTCTCGGAGTAGCAGTTCAGGCCGAACTCCGGGATCTGTGTCTTGCCCAGCGACACGCTGCCGGCGGCCCGCAGCCGGGCGACCAGCGGGTGGTCGACGGCGGCCGCCTCGTGCGGGACGGCGGCGGAGCCGTACGTCGTCGGGACCCCCGCGACGTCCCACAGGTCCTTGTAGGCCAGCGGGATCCCGTGCAGCGGCCCCGGCGCGGCGCCCGAGGCGAGCGCGCGGTCCGCGGCGTCGGCGGCGGCGAGCGCGTCCCCGGCCGTCACCGCGGTGAAGCTGCCCAGGGCGGGGTTGAGGGCCTCGATCCGGCCCAGGAAGTGCTCGGCCGCCTCGCGCGCCGACGCCTCCCCCCGGGCCAGCGCGTCCCGCAGCTGCAGCGCGGTCAGCTCGTGCAGTTCCATCGGTTCCTCCTCCCCGCCGGTGTCCCGGACGGCCTAGCCACGGACCCGGCCCCGGGCGCGCCGGGGCGCCTCCTCGGCGTCCGGGTCGTCGCGCTGGAACACGAGGACCACGGACCGCAGGGCCAGGATGAAGCCCATGAACAGCAGTGTGTAGCCGAAGAACGCGTGGGTGCGGATGTTCTCCGTCAGGTACGGCCCGGTGTCCGTGGTGATCAGGATGATCGCCGCGAGCGTCGCGGACCCGGCCAGGATCGCCACGACGACCTGCTGCACGAGCCGGTTCAGGAAGCCGCGGTCCCGCGGGTCGGAGAGCACCCGCACGTTGACGCTCAGCCGGCCCTGTTCGAGGTCCTCGCTGATCTTGCCGAGGCGCCGCGGCAGGGCCGACACCTGGGGCAGCAGCTGCAGCAGCCGCAGCTCCAGCTGGTCCGCCAGGGCGCGGGGACGCACGCGCTCGCCGGCCAGCCGCCGGCCCTCGGCGCGGGCCGCGGCGACGACGTCGAGCGTCGGATCGAGCAGCTGGAGCGTCCCCTCCAGGGAGCCGAGGGCCCGGAAGGCCGCCGCGGTCTGCGGCGGGACGGAGAACCCGTGGTGGATGACGAGCCCGAACAGGGCCGTGAAGAGCTCGGCGCCGCCCCGCCGGCCCAGGCCGTGCCGGTACCGCACCAGCAGCTGGCCCAGGGAGCGCTCGAACGCCTTCTCGTCGAGGCGCTCGGGCTGGTCCAGGAGGCCGAGCAGGGCGTCCGTGGCCAGCTGGTCGTCGCCCTTGTCGATGGCGAAGAGGAGCATGTTCATCGACTGCTGGCTGGCCGGGTCGAGCCGGCCCACGGAGCCGAAGTCCAACAGGGCCAGGCCCCCCGCGTCGGTGACGAAGACGTTCCCCGGGTGCAGGTCCGCGTGGAAGACGCCGTCGTTCGCGATCTGGTGCAGCGTGGCGCGCAGCAGTTCCGTGGCGAGGCGGCGCCGCGCCGCCCCGCCGAGCCGCGGCAGGCGCTCGGCCGCCTCCGCCACCGGCTGGCCCTCGAGCTCCTCCATGACCAGCAGCCGCCGGTGGCAGAGTGCGGGGTGGGCGGCGGGGACCCGCACCTCGAAGTCCGCCAGCGCGTGCCCGACGGCGCGCATGTTCTCCTCCTCGACGTGGTAGTCGAGCTCCTCCCGCAGCGACTGCGCGAACCCGTCGGCGAGGGAGAGGACGCCGAGCCGGCGCGCCCACGGCGCGGAGCGCTCCAGCCAGCCCGCCAGCTGCAGGACGATCCCGATGTCCTGGCGGACCTGCGCGACGGCCGCCGGACGCTGCACCTTCAGGACCACGCGGGACCCGTCCAGCAGCACCGCCCGGTGGACCTGGGCGACGGAGGCGGACGCCAGCGGCTCCCGCTCGACGGACGCGAAGACCTCCGCGAGGGGCCGGCCCAGGCTGCGCTGGACCGCCTCCTCGATCGCCGGCCACGGCTCCGGGGCCGCCTCCGTCTGCAGCCTCGAGAGCTCCCGCACATACTCGGCGGGCAGCAGGTCCCGGCGGGTGGACAGCATCTGGCCGAGCTTGACGAACGCGACGCCGGCCTCCTCCATCGCCCGCCGCAGCGCGCGGGCCGTGCCGGTCGCGGTCTCCGGGGCGCTGCGCCGGTTCAGGCCGCGGGCCTGGGCGAGGAGCCCGTGCCTGACGGCGATGCCGACGACCTCCAAGTAGCGGGAGGTGCGCCGGCGGCGGGCGCCCCACCCGCGCAGCATCCGCAGGGGGGAGGGGAGCGAGCCCGTGGGCACCGCGATCTCCAGGACCATCAGCAGGGCGACGCCGAGCGCGAAGACCCAGAGGACCGCGAGCAGCCCGAACATGACCGCGACGACGGGGTCGACGGCGAGGCCGGTGCCGTCGTCCACGTTCGCCGCCCGGTACAGGTACTGGACGCTGTAGGCCAGGGCGCCGGCCATGAGCAGGCCGACGCCGATCGAGCGGGGCCAGCCGACCGGAACGCCGAGCACGCGCCGCGCGACGGTCGCGACGACCCACGCCTGCAGCAGGAGGGCCGCCGCGCTGAGCGCGAGCGTCAGCACCACGCCGAAGGCGTTCAGCGCGTCCAGGCCGGCGTCCGTGAACATCGAGCCCCTTAACGTTGGATCGGGCGCGGATGCTCCCACTATAGGCTGGGGTCGCCCCCGCGGAACCGACGAAAGGACAGCCATGGCCGACGTGGAGAACGTGAACGTCAACGAGGTGCCGAAGGACGGGTTCGTCCTGGACGTCCGCGAGGACTACGAGTGGGTCGAGGGGCACGTGGACGGGGCCACGCACATGCCCATGAACGAGGTGCCGGACCGTTTCACGGAGCTGGACCCGGACACCGACACCTACGTCATCTGCCGCACGGGCGGACGCTCCGCGCAGGTCGCCGCCTGGCTCACCGCCCAGGGCTACTCGGCCTACAACATCGCCGGCGGCTCCGGCGCGTGGCTCGAGGCCGGCCTGCCCATGGCCAGCGAGAACGGCCAGGAGCCCACCGTCCGATGACCTACGCCTACCTCGGCCCGTCCGGCACGTTCACGGAGGCCGCCCTGCTGCAGGTTCCGGGCGCCGACGCCGCGGAGCGCGTCCCGGCGGCCAACGTCGAGGCGGCCCTGGCCGCGGTGCGCGCCGGTGAGGCGGTCGCGGCGATGGTCCCCATCGAGAACTCCGTCGAGGGCGGCGTCTCCGCCACCCTCGACGCGATCGCGGCCGGGGAGCACCTGCAGATCATCCGCGAGGTGCTCGTCCCCATCAGCTTCGTGCTCGTCGCCCGCGACGGCATCGACTCCCTCGACCAGGTGCGCACCGTGTCGACCCACGGCCACGCCTGGGCCCAGTGCCGGGGGTGGGCCGCGGCGAACATCCCGCAGGCCACGTTCCTGCCCGCGTCCTCGACCGCGGCCGGGGCGCTCGGCCTGCTGGAGGCGGAACCGGGCTACGACGCCGCCATGTGCTCGCCCCTGGTCGCGGAGCGGCACCCGCTGCGGGTGCTGCGGGCCGGGATCGAGGACAACGCCAACGCGGTGACCCGCTTCGTGCTCGTGCGCCGGCCAGGGGACATCCCGGAGCCGACCGGCGCGGACAAGACCACCGTCGTGATCCCCCTGCCCGCCGACCGGCCGGGCGCCCTGATGGAGATCCTGGAGCAGTTCGCAGCGCGCGGCGTCAACCTCAGCCGCATCGAGTCCCGGCCCACGGGCGAGGGCCTGGGCCACTACTTCTTCTCCGTGGACGCCGACGGGCACATCGGCGAGGCCCGGATGGCCGACGCGCTCGCCGGCCTGCACCGGATCAGCCCCGCCCTGCGCTACCTGGGCTCGTACCCCAGCGCCGCCCAGGACGCGGCCGTCTCCAGGCCCTCCGTCGAGCGGCACAACACCGACGAGGCGTTCGCCCGCGCCCGCGAGTGGGTGTCCTCGCTGCTGGCCCAGCGGGCCTGAGACCGGCCCGCGGCAGCTAGCGGATGTCGGGCACCCGGATGTCCAGGGCGCCCGGCATGATCTCCGCGCGCAGGGCCACGATGTGGCCGGTCGTGTCCCCGTCGAGTTGCGACGCGATCTCCTCCGGCACGCGGATCTCCACCCGGCGCCCCTGGAAGAAGTCGATCACCGGGATCCGGCCGCGGTGCCGGAAGGCCGTCTTCGCCGCAATCCACAGCCAACCGACGGCCGAACGCGGGGTCATCACCACGATGTCCAGGATGCCGTCGTCGATCCGGGCCTCCGGCACCAGCGTGAACCCGGCCTGGAGCCGCCCGCAGTTCGCGACGATCACGGAGCGGACCCGGCGGGTCTGGACGGGGCCGTCGTCGATGCGCAGCGTGACCTCGCGCCGGTGCCCCGCCGCCTGGCGCAGCCCCGCCTCCGCGTAGGCGAGGGAGCCCACCTTGGCCTTCAGGGCGTCGTCCGTGGCGTCCATGATCTCCGCGTCGAACCCGACGCCCGCCATGACCATGAAGACGTTCTCCTCGACGGTCCCGTCGGCGCGCTCCAGTTCGATCCGCACCGCGTCGACGCCGCGGGTCGTTCCGTGCACGGCGGTCCGGATGGCGATGCGCCGGTCCTCGACGTCGAAGTCGAGGTTGCGCGCCATGAGGTTCCCGGTGCCCAACGGCAGCAGCCCCATCGTGGTGCCGCTGTTGGCCAGGACCTCGGCGACCTCCCGGACGGTTCCGTCCCCGCCGGCGGCGATGACGACGTCGCACCCCGCGGCCAGCGCCTGGCGGGCCGGTCCCGCCCCCGGGTCCTCCGGGGTCGTCTCGAAGAACGCCGGCTCCGGGAACCCCGCCTCGGAGCACGCGCGTTCCAGCGCCTTCCGGGCGGTGTCCGCGTCCGCCTTGGACGGGTTGATGACCACGCCGATCCGCGACGGCTGGGCGAGCGAGCGCGAGACGACGGGCGTCTCCTCGAGCTCGCGCACCCGGGACCGCAGCTCCCCGACCCGCCCGCGGAGCCCGCGCACGGCCACCAGGCTCGCCGCCGCCACGACAAGGGCCACGGCGACGAGGATGAGGGCAAGGATCTCGGTCTGCATGGCGACACACTATCGGGGCCCACCCGTTGGGTAACCTGTACGGGTGATCGACGTCAAAGATGTGGTGGAGAATCCCGACAAGTTCCGCGCTTCGCAGCGGGCCCGCGGGGCGGACGAGTCCGTGGTCGACAAGATCGTCGCCGCGGACTCCGCGCGCCGGTCCTCGATCACCCGCTTCGAGGAGCTGCGCGCCGAGCAGAAGCTGTTCGGCAAGCGCGTGGCCCAGGCGAAGGGCGACGAGAAGCAGGAGCTGCTGGCCCAGGCCAAGGAACTCGCCGCCGGGGTCAAGGCCGCCCAGGCCGATTCCGACGCCGCCGAGGCGGAGCTGCTGGACCTGCAGCGCTCCGTGGCGAACCTCGTGCTCGACGGCGTCCCCGCGGGCGGCGAAGACGACTTCACGGTCGTCAAGACCGTCGGGACGCCGCGCGACTTCGCCGCGGACGGCTTCGAGCCGCGCGACCACCTCGAACTGGGCGAGAAGCTCGACGCCATCGACATGGAGCGCGGGGCCAAGGTCTCCGGATCCCGCTTCTACTTCCTCCGGGGCGTCGGCGCCCGCCTCGAGTTGGCCCTGCTCAACATGGCCCTCGACCAGGCCGTCGCGAACGGCTTCATCCCGGTCATCACGCCCACGCTCGTGCGCCCCGAGACGATGCAGGGCACCGGCTTCGACGTTGAGCACGACGACGAGATCTACCGCCTCGAGCGGGACAACCTCTACCTGACGGGCACGTCCGAGGTCGCCCTCGCCGGCTACCACGCCGACGAGATCCTGGACCTCTCCGCGGGACCCGTCCGCTACGCGGGCTGGTCCTCCTGCTACCGCCGCGAGGCAGGGGCGGCGGGCAAGGACACCCGCGGGATCATCCGGGTGCACCAGTTCAACAAGCTCGAGATGTTCGTGTACTGCTCCCCCGAGGACGCCGAGGCCGAGCACGCGAAGCTCCTCGCGTGGGAGGAGGAGATGCTGGCCAAGGTGGAGGTGCCCTACCGCGTGATCGACACGGCCGCCGGCGACCTGGGCATGAGCGCGGCCCGGAAGTTCGACTGCGAGGCGTGGGTCCCCACGCAGGGCGCCTACCGCGAACTGACCAGCACGTCGAACTGCACGACCTTCCAGGCGCGGCGCCTGAACATCCGCGAACGCCCGGCGGGGGAGGACGGCAGGCCCGCGAAGGGCACGCGCACGGTCGCGACCCTCAACGGGACCCTGGCGACGACCCGCTGGATCGTGGCGATCCTCGAGCACCACCAGAACGCCGACGGCTCCGTCACGGTGCCCGCCGCGCTGCGCCCCTACCTCGGCGGCCTCGAGGTCCTGCCGGCGGTCCGGTAGGCGAGGGTACGTGTCCCCCGCCCGTCGCCGCGCGTTCACCGCAGCGTCGGCGGGCTGTGGTTCGGTAGGGTCATGAGCGTGATGCTGCACCGACAGACCCCCCAGGCCCCGGCCGCCACCGACACCCGGATGATGGTGTGCCTCGACGTGGACGGCACGCTCGTCAACCACGAGGGGCACATGAGCGCGGCCGTGCGCGAGGCGGCGCGGGCTGTGGTCGCCGCGGGGCACGAGGTCGTCGTCTCCACGGGCCGCTCGCTCGGCGCGACCCTGCCCATCGTGGAGCTGCTGGGCATCGAGTCCGGCCACGCCGTCTGCTCCAACGGCGGCGTCACGCTGCGGATCGACACGGCCCTGCCGGACGGCTACGAGGTCGTGGAGCGCAAGGTCTTCGACCCGGCCCCGGCCCTGCTGGCCCTGCGCGATGCCCTGCCCGCGGCGAAGTACGCCCTCGAGGACGACGAGGGCCGGTTCCTGTCCACGGAGCGCTTCCAGGACGCCAGCTTCGGCGTCCGGGCCCAGGGTGTGACGTTCGAGGACCTGCTGGAGGCGACCGCGACCCGCCTCGTTGTCTTCTCCACCGACTCGACGGCCGAGGAGTTCGGCGAGGCCGTCCGCTCGATCGGCCTGCACGGCGTGACCTACTCCGTCGGATGGACGGCGTGGCTGGACATCGCGGCCGAGGGCATCAGCAAGGCCACCGGCCTGGAGGCCCTGCGGGAGACGCTCGGCGTCGACCCGGGCCACACCGTCGCGGTCGGGGACGGGCGGAACGACGTCGAGATGCTGGCGTGGGCGGCGCGCGGGGTGGCCATGGGCCAGGCCCCCGACGAGGTCAAGGCCGCCGCCGACGAGGTGGTCGCCGCGGTCGAGGAGGACGGGCTGGTCGCCGTGCTGCGCGGCCTCGCCTGACCGGACGGGGGCGGGCGGATCAGGCCCCCGGGAGCCCGAAGAGGCCGATCACCAGGCACATCACGAGCACGGTGACGAGCTCGTGCGCGCAGTTCAGGGCCGTCAGCCCGGCGGGACGCCCCTCGAACGCGTCGTGCGTGGCGAACCGGGCCGCCGTGAACCCGGCCCACAGGATCAGGCCCGTCACGAACGTGTCCGCCAGGAAGCTGCCCCCGTAGAAGCCGTGCGCGATCGCGGCCGACCCGGCCAGCACCCAGGCCGTCACGAAGCCGGCGACCAGCGCCACCAGGACCGGCCCCGCCACGTCCTTCGCGTTCCCGCTCGGCGTCACCTTCGCCGCGCGCATCCAGTAGTTGCCGAAGGCCTTCGGGGTGTACCACACGGACCCGACGACCATCGCGCCCAGGGTCGCCACGGCGACCGCCCAGTAGTTGATCTCGGGGACCATTCCTGCCTCCTGACCTCGGGGGACGCGGGCTGGCGGCCCGCCCTGGCCCGATCGTAGGCCCGGCGCGCGGCCCGGGGATAGGGGCGGCAGGGCCCTACGCGGGGGCGGAGGGGGGTGCCGGCGGGCCGGGGGGAGCGGCTTCGGCCGCGGCGCGGTCGACGGCGGCGGTCGCGTCCGCGAGGAACCGCAGCACCGTCTCCGCCTCGCCGGGCGCGAGGGCCGCCACGGCGCCGGCCAGGTGCCCGGCCAGCGGCCCGAACACGGCCCGCCCGTCCTCGCGCGCCTTCGCCGTCGGGACCACGCGCACGCTGCGCCGGTCCGCTTCGCTGCGGACCCGCTCGACGTGGCCGTGCCGCTCGAGCCGGGCCAGGAGCGCGGACGTCGCAGGCAGGCTGAGGGACAGGGTGCGGGCGATGGCGCCCGGGGTGGCCTCCAGTCCGGAGCGCTCGAGGTGGAGGACCGCGGCCAGGCCCTGCAGGTCCCGGCGGTGCGCCCCGTGGCGCGCGCCGGCCGCCTCCACGTAGCGGTCAGACGCCTGCGCGAACTCCTGCAGCGCGAGCACCACGCTGAACAGGGGATCGGCTTGCATGGTGGAAGTCTAGTTGCGGAGCATATGATTCCATCATGGAAGCATTCCGGCGCCCCGCCCTCCCGTCCGTGCTCCGGGCGCTGGCCGCCCTCGCCGTCGTGCTGGCCTGGCTCGGGGTCTCGGGCGCCGGTGGCCCCGTCTTCGGCCAGCTCGAGGAGGTCCAGACCACGGACCAGACGGCGTTCCTGCCGGAGTCCGCGGAGGCGACGCGGGCCCTGGAGTGGACCGCGCGGTTCGACGACGGGGCGCCGCTGCCGGCGGTCGTCGTCGCCGTCGACGGGGACGGGCTGGACGCCGCCGCCGCGTCCGGCATCGCGTCGGCGCTGGGTCGGATGCCGTCCCTGGACGGCCCGGTCGCCGGGCCCATCCCCTCCGCCGACGGGCTCGCCGCGGAGTACGTGGTCCCGCTGGATGCGGAGGCCGACACGGAAGCCGCCGTCGCTGAGCTCCGGTCGCTGCTGGACGCCGCCGCGCCCGACGGCGTCCAGACCTGGGTCACGGGGCCGGCCGGCTTCACCGCGGACCTCGTCGACGCGTTCGGGGCCATCGACGGCATCCTGCTCGGCGTCGCCCTGGGCGCCGTGGCCCTGATCCTGCTCGTGGTCTACCGCTCCGTCCTGCTCCCGGTGGCCGTGCTGGCCACGGCCGTCGCGGCGCTCTGCGGCTCCATCCTCGTGGTCTACGCGCTGGCCGGGGCCGGCGTCCTCGCCCTGGACGGCCAGAGCCAGGGCATCCTGTCCATCCTCGTCATCGGCGCCGCGACGGACTACTCCCTGCTGCTGGTGTCCCGGCACCGCGAGGCCCTGGCCGCCGGCGCGTCCCGGTCGCGCGCGGTCCGGCTCGCGTGGCGGGGGTCGGCCGAACCCATCGCGGCCTCCGCCGGCACGGTCGCCGCGGGCCTGCTGTGCCTGTTGGCCTCCGGCCTGAACTCCAACCAGTCCCTCGGCCCCATCGGGGCCCTGGGGATCGCGTTTTCGCTGCTGGCGGCCCTGAGCTTCCTGCCCGCGGTCCTGTGGCTCGCCGGCCGGGCCGCCTACTGGCCCTTCCCGCCGCGTCCCGCTCCCGCCGGCTCCCGCAGCGCGGCCCCGGGTTCCGGGCTGTGGCGCCGCGTCGCGGGCTTCGTGGGCCGCCGGCCCCGCCGGGTCTGGATCGCCACCGCCCTGGTGCTGGCCGCCGGCTGCCTCGGCACGTTCCAGCTGCGCGCCGGGGGCGTCCCGCAGAGCGAACTCGTGCTCGGGGCGACGGAGTCGGCTGCGGGGCAGGAGGCGCTCGCCGCCCACTTCCCGGGCGGCGCCGGGAGCCCCGCGACGGTCGTCGTGGACGCCGGGCGCGCGGCCGTACTCGCGGACGCCGCGGCCCGGGTCGACGGCGTCGATTCCGCGTTCGTCCGGTCCGACGGCGGCGGCCCGGTCGTGCCCGGGCGAGCGGCCGCCGTCGTCGACGGACGCTCCCTGGTGTCCGTGACGCTGGAGGACCCCGCCGACTCGGACCGCGCCGCGGACACGGTGCGCGAGTTGCGCCGGGCCATGCATGCGCAGGACCCCGGCTCCCTGGTGGGCGGCCCCACGGCGACGGCGGTCGACACCCGGGACACCGCCCAGGCCGACCTGCGGCTGATCATCCCGCTGGTCCTGGCCGCGATCCTCGGGATCCTCATGCTCCTGCTGCGCTCGGTCCTGGCGCCCGTCCTCCTGGTCGCCACCACGGTCCTGTCCTACGGGACCGCCATGGGCGTCTCCGCGCTGGTTTTCAACCACGTGCTCGGCTTCCCGGGCGCGGACCCCTCGGTGCCGCTGTTCGGGTTCGTCTTCCTGGTGGCCCTCGGCGTCGACTACAACATCTTCCTCATGACCCGGGTGCGGGAGGAGGCCGCCGCCCACGGCACGCGGGAGGGGGTCCTGCGCGGCCTCGCGGCCACCGGCGGGGTGATCACGTCGGCGGGCGTCGTCCTGGCCGCGACGTTCGCCGCGCTCGCCGTCATCCCCATCATGTTCCTGGTCCAGCTCGGCTTCATCGTGGCCTTCGGCGTCCTGCTGGACACGCTCGTCGTGCGCAGCCTGCTGGTCCCGGCGCTCGTGCGGGACCTCGGTCCCGCCGCCTGGTGGCCCGGCGCGCTGTGGCGGCGGGAGCGCGCCGCGCGCCGCCCGGGCGGGCCGGACGCGCCCCCGGGGTCCCGCGGGGACCCCGTTCGGGCGGCCGCCTACCGCGCGTAGGGGTACGACGCCGCCGGCAGCGCCGGCGGGCCGGCCACGAGGTCCAGCAGCCGCGCGGCCGCCGGCCGGCACGCCCACTCCTCGACCCAGTGCGAGCGAACGACGGCCCGCGAGACCGCCTGCGCCGTGATCCCCAGCGCGTCCGCGACCGCCCGCTGCTGGCCGCGCACGCCGGGGAGCATCAGGTCGACCACGGCCCACTCGGCCTCCGTGCGCGTGGCCACGATCTGCCCGACCAGGCGCAGCACGGCCTCGGCCTCCGCCGCCACCTCGGAGTCCGGGCCCTCCACGGCCAGCGGGATCCGTTCCCCGGCCTTGCGCGCCCGCTCGACGGCGCGGCGTGCGTACACGAGGCCGAACCCCTCGGCGTCGGCCACCGCCGCCGGCAGTGGCCCGGGGGCCGCGTCCGACCCGGCCGCGTGCACCGGACCGACGCCGATGCCCACGTTCCAGCGCCGGTGCCGCAGCGCCAGCAGGGCCGCCCCCACGGCGGCGGCCGCGTCGCCCACCACGCCGATCGCCTCGTCGCCCA
Source organism: Arthrobacter paludis (assembly GCF_056782315.1). NCBI lineage: Bacteria > Bacillati > Actinomycetota > Actinomycetes > Micrococcales > Micrococcaceae > Arthrobacter > Arthrobacter paludis. The sequence goes on along the minus strand of NZ_JBXAEW010000019.1, from coordinate 17,558 downwards.
CCGAGCGCTGGAACGGCAGCAGCGCCTCGAACGGCGAAAGGCCGGCGACCAGGTCATCGACCCGGTCGCCGGCCTCGCGCGCGTCGCGCTGGTTGATGGTGAGCACGTACATGCGCACCAGTATGCCGAAGCGCGCGCCGCCCCGCGGGGAGCGGGCCGCGCGCCGCGGCCGCTACAGGGTGCGGCCCTGCGCCTCGTCGCCGCCCTGCGGCGCCGGGGAGCCCGACTCCACGTCGCGGCCCTGCGGCTCGTCCTCCTCGGACTCCTCGCCCACGCGGGCGAACCGCTCGACCGAGCGGGCCAGCTCGGCCTCGGCCTCGGCGCGGCCCTGCCAGCCCTCCGCCTTGACCCACTTGCCCGGCTCGAGGTCCTTGTAGCGGGTGAAGAAGTGCTCGATCTCCTTGATCAGCCAGCCGTCCACGTCCTCGAGCTCGCGGATGTGCTCGAAGCGCTTGTCCGTCGGCACGCACAGCAGCTTCGCGTCGCCGCCGCCGTCGTCGGTCATGTTGAACACGCCGATCGGGCGGGACTCGACGAGGACACCCGGGAGCAGGTCGACGCCCGGGATCCACACCATGGCGTCCAACGGGTCGCCGTCCTCGCCCAGCGTGTCCTCGAAGTAGCCGTAGTGGGTCGGGTACTGCATGGGGGTGAACAGCACGCGGTCCAGCCGCAGGCGGTGGGTCTCGTGGTCGATCTCGTACTTGACCCGGGAACCGGCCGGGATCTCGATCGTGACGTCGTGGCTCATGGGCGCTCCTTGCGTCGTTCGGCGGCGGAGGCACGCCGCGGGCAGGCGCCGACCGCGGCTCCGTCTAGGGTTAAGGGTGCTGGGGCAAGCGTATAGCGCCCCGGCGCGCCACGACGACTCGAAAGGCCCGCATGCACCGCGGCACCCGCGCGCTGACCTCCGCCCTCCTCGCGGCCGCGATCGGCGGGCTCGCAGTCGCGGCCGCGGCGAACGCGGGCCCCGCCGTCGCGCCCCTGCTAGCCCCCGCCCCGGCGCCCGCCACCGGCCCCGCGCCCGTGGCGACCCTCGCGCCCGCGGAACCGAGCCTGCTCCCGGCGCTGGCCGGCGGCGCCCCCGCGCCGCGCCCCGCCGCCGTCGCGCGGGCGCTCGACGCCGCGTTCGACGACGGCGCGCCCGGCGACTTCTCCGCCAGCGTGGTCGACGTCGCCACCGGGGACGTCCTCTACGACCGCCGGGCCGCGGAGCCGGCCGTTCCGGCGTCGAGCCTGAAGACGGCGACGGCGGCGGCCGCGCTGGCCGCCCTGGACGCCGAGGCGACGCTGGCCACCCGGGTGGTCCGCGCGGACGACGGCTCGCTGCTGCTGGTCGGCGGAGGTGACGTCCTGCTCGGCACGGGCCGCAACCAGCCCGGGGCGGTCGGCCGGGCCGGCCTCGCCACCCTCGCGGACCGCACGGCCGACGCGCTGGTCGCGCTCCGCGGCCGCGGCCCGGAGAGGGTCCCGCTGCTGCTCGACGACACGCTGTTCGAGGGGGCGGCCCTCCACCCCGCCTGGGACGCCTCCCTCGTCGAGACGAACAACATCGCCCCGGTCCACCCGATCGCCCTGTACGGGGCGCGCCGGGACGCCGGCCCCACGAGCCCGCGCGTGCCGGACCCCGGGCTCGCCGCCGCCAACGCGTTCCACCGCCTGCTCTCCGCGGAACTGGCCCGGCGCGCGGACGCCGGGGCGGACGTCCCGGCCCTGACCCGGGGCGTCCAGCGGGCTCCGGCGCCGGCCGGGGCCCGGGAGGTCGCCCGCGTCGAGTCCGCGACCGTGCTGGAGCAGCTGCGCTTCATGGGCGAGGCCTCGGACAACTACGTCGCCGAGGCCATGGGGCGGCTCGTCGCCCTCGAGGAGGACCAGCCGGCCACATTCGGGGGCGCCACCGCCGCGATCCGGAGCGTCCTGGACCGCCTGGGCGTGGACACCGCGGGCATGGCCCTCGCCGACGCCTCCGGGCTCTCCGCCACGAACCGGATCGCGCCCGGCCAGCTCGCGCGCCTCCTGGCCGTCTCCGCGGATTCGGCGGACCCCGACCTGCGCCACCTCGCGTCGCTGCTGCCCTCCGCCGGGGCGACGGGCACGCTGGCGGGCCGGCTCGGCGGCGACGCCACCCGAGGCCTCGTGCACGCCAAGACCGGGACGCTGCTCGGCGTCTCCACGCTGACGGGCTTCGTCCCCACCGCGGACGGCCGGCTGCTCGCGTTCTCCTTCTTCGGCCACGGGTTCCCGGGCTCCCTCGCCCCGGCCCGGGCCACGTTGGATTCCGCGGCCACCGCCCTCGCCCGGTGCGGCTGCCGGTAGCGTGGGGGCATGGACTCCGCCGCGCAGCCGCTCCAACTGATCAACTGGGACCTCGCCGCGTCCACGGCCGCGCGGCTCGCCGGCCCCGGCCCGCACCTCTCCCGCGCGGCGATCGGCGCCGTCGTGGCCGACCTGCACCGCCACGCCCAGGCCTCCGTCCCGCACGTGCACCGGATCACCGGGCTGGAGGCCGCCCGCGACCTGCGGGACTCGGAGGTGCTCGTCGTCGACCGGCCCAGCTGGTCCCGCGCCAACCTCCACAGCTTCGAGGCGCTCCTGGACCCCGTCCTGCGGCACGTCGCCGAGACGAAGGGCGCCAAGATGTCCGCCGGCGCGTCCCTGCTCGGCGGCACCGTCACCGGGGCCGAGCTCGGCTCCATCCTCGCGTTCCTGTCCGCCAACGTGCTCGGCCAGTACGACCCGTTCTCCGGGATCCTGCGCGCCGGGGTCCCGGCGGGCGGCCGCCTGCTCCTGGTGGCGCCGAACATCGTCGAGATCGAGCGCGAACTCGGCGTCGAGCCCTCCGACTTCCGGCTCTGGGTCTGCCTGCACGAGCAGACGCACCGCGTGCAGTTCGCCGCCGCCCCCTGGCTGCGGGACCACCTGCGCGGGTCCATCGCCTCGCTGGCCAACGGCATGCTCGACAAGGCCGACGGCCTCGGCGCCCGGCTCAAGCAGGCCGCCGCGGCGGCCGTCGCCGCCCGGCAGGACGGGCGGGGCGACGCCCCCGGCGACGACGCCGCGGCCGGCCCCGGGCTGCTCTCCGTGCTCCAGGACCCGGCCGACCGGGCCGCGATGAGCCACTTGACCGCGGTGATGAGCCTGCTGGAGGGCCACGCCAACGTGGTCATGGACGCCGTCGACTCCTCGGTGGTGCCCACCGTGAAGACCATCCGCCAGCGCTTCAACCGCCGGGGCCAGAACCGGGGCCCCGTCGAGCGCTGGGTGCGCCGGGCCCTGGGCTTCGAGGCCAAGATGCGCCAGTACCGCGACGGCCAGCGGTTCGTCTCCGCCGTCGTCGACGCCGTCGGCATGGACCGGTTCAACGCCATCTGGACCTCGCCCGAGACGCTGCCCACCGAGCACGAGCTGCACCACCCGGAGGCCTGGATCGGCCGGGTCGTCGGCGGGACCGTCCCGGGGCCGGCCGCCGGACGCTAGTGGGCGGGAACCTGCCGCGGACCGTCGCGGCCGCGCGGAACGCCGTCGCGGACGCCGTCGCCGCGGCCCGCCGGAACGACGGCGGCGCCCCGCTGCCCCCGGCCCGGCCGGGCGGGGACGCCGCGGCCGGGGCCCCGCGGGTCCTCGTGGCGTGCAGCGGCGGCGCGGACTCGCTCGCCCTGGCCGCGGCCGCGGCGTTCCTGGCCTCGCGGGGGCGCCTGCGGGCCGGGGCCGCCGTCGTCGACCACGGGCTGCAGCCCGGCAGCGGCGCGGCCGCGGGGCGGGCCGCCGCGCAGCTGCGCGCCCTGGGTCTGGACCCCGTGCTCGTCGAGCGGGTCGCCGTCCCGGGGGCGGGCTCCGAGGACGACGCCCGCACGGCCCGCTACGCCGCCCTGGAGGCCGCGGCGGACTCCTCCGCCGCCGAGTACGTCCTGCTCGGGCACACCCTGGACGACCAGGCCGAACAGGTGCTGCTCGGGCTGGCGCGCGGTTCCGGCACCCGCTCCCTGGCCGGGATGCCCGCCCGGCGCGGACGCCTCCTCCGGCCGCTGCTGGGCCTGCGCCGGGCGGACACCGAAGCCGTCTGCGCCCACGAGGGACTCCAGTACTGGGAGGACCCGACGAACGCCACCCGGGGCCCGCTGCGCAACCGGGTCCGCCTCGACGTGCTGCCCGTGCTCGAGCGCGAGCTGGGCCCGGGCGCCGCGGAGGCGCTCGCCCGCACCGCGGCCCTGGCCCGCGACGACGCGGACGCCCTCGACTCCCTCGCCGCCGAGGCGTACGCCGCCGCCGTCGTGCCGGACCCGGGCGCCGCCGTCGTCCTCTCGCTGGCGCGCGTGCGCGCGCTCCCGCCCGCGCTGCGGCGCCGGGTCCTGCGTCTGGCGGCCGTCGCGGCCGGGGCAGAGGAGCCGACGGCGGAGCGCACCGCCGCGCTGGAGGCCCTCGCCGCCGGCTCCCGCTCGGCCGGCCCCGTCCAGCTCGCGGGGCACGCCGCCGCCCGCCGGCTCCGCGCCGACCCCGCGGCCGGGCGGCCGGCGGCGGTGCTCGCGTTCGGCGCCGCCCCCTAGGCGGGACCGCGGCCCCGGGCGGGCCCCGGGCGGGCCCCCGGCGGTTGTCCACGGCGCGCCAGACTGTGGCACTCTTGAACCCTGTAGCGCCCCGCCCCGCCCGGGCACCCCGAGACGACCAGGAGCCCCTGTGGACCACAACGACGTCAACTCCGACATCGACCACGTCCTCTTCACCAAGGAAGAGATCCAGGACAAGATCAACGAGCTCGCGGCGCGCATCGACGCGGACTACGCCGGCCGGGACATCCTCGTCGTCGGGGTCCTCAAGGGCGCCGTCATGGTCATGGCGGACCTCGTGCGCGCCCTGCGCAGCCACGTGACGATGGACTGGATGGCCGTCTCCTCCTACGGCTCCGGCACCCAGTCCTCCGGCGTCGTGCGGATCCTCAAGGACCTCGACACCGACCTGATGGACAAGCACGTCCTCATCGTCGAGGACATCATCGACTCCGGCCTGACGCTTTCCTGGCTCAAGGCCAACCTCGTCTCCCGCGGCCCGGCCTCGGTGGAGATCTGCACGCTGCTGCGCAAGCCCGCGGCCGCCAAGGTGGAGATCGACGTCAAGTACGTGGGCATGGACATCCCGAACGAGTTCGTCGTGGGCTACGGGCTCGACTTCGCTGAGAAGTACCGCAACCTGGACTTCGTCGGGACGCTCGCGCCCCACGTGTACAACTAGCGGGGCCGCGCCCGCGGGAACCCGCGGCGCGCCTCGTTCGTGGACCTAGGGGACGCCCGGCCGGGCGCCCCACCGACCGGGCGGCCGCCGCCCGCGAGCAGGAGGGACGGGGAGACGACCCCCAGACGCATGAAAGCCAAGAAGATCCTCAACAGCTGGGCCATCTGGGTCCTGGTCGGCGTCGCGGCGCTGCTGATTTTCCTGCCGTCCCTCGCCTCCTCCAACACGGGCCGCGTCGACACGAGCGTCGGGCTCGAGCTGCTGGCCGACAACCGGGCCACGGAGGCCAAGATCTTCGACGGCGACCAGCGCGTCGACCTGTCCCTGCAGGAGAACCTGGTCCTCGACGGCACCGACAAGGGCCGCCAGGTCTCCTTCTACTACTCCACGGCCCGCGCCGAGGACGTCGTCGACGCCATCAACCAGGCGGACCTCGAGACGTTCACGGACCAGCCCGTGGAGAACAACTGGTTCACCAGCATGCTCGGGCTGATCATCCCGTTCATCCTGATCGCCCTGCTGTTCTGGTTCCTGCTCTCCCGCGCCCAGGGCGGTGGCTCCAAGGTCATGCAGTTCGGCAAGTCCAAGGCCAAGCTCATCACCAAGGACATGCCCCAGGTGACGTTCGCGGACGTCGCGGGCTCCGACGAGGCCGTCGAGGAGCTCCAGGAGATCAAGGAGTTCCTGGCCGAGCCCGCCAAGTTCCAGGCCGTGGGCGCCAAGATCCCCAAGGGCGTGCTGCTCTACGGCCCGCCCGGCACCGGCAAGACGCTGCTGGCCAAGGCGGTCGCCGGCGAGGCGGGCGTGCCGTTCTACTCGATCTCCGGCTCCGACTTCGTCGAGATGTTCGTCGGCGTCGGCGCCTCCCGCGTGCGCGACCTGTTCGACCAGGCCAAGAACAACGCGCCCGCCATCATCTTCGTCGACGAGATCGACGCCGTCGGGCGCCACCGCGGCGCCGGCGTCGGCGGCGGCAACGACGAGCGCGAGCAGACGCTGAACCAGCTGCTCGTGGAGATGGACGGGTTCGACGCGAACACCAACGTCATCCTCATCGCCGCCACGAACCGACCGGACGTGCTGGACCCGGCGCTGCTGCGCCCCGGACGCTTCGACCGGCAGGTGCCCGTGGAGGCTCCGGACCTCGCCGGGCGCGAGAACATCCTGAAGGTGCACGCGCAGGGCAAGCCGATGGCCTCCAACGTGGACCTGCGGGGCGTGGCCAAGAAGACCCCCGGGTACACCGGCGCCGACCTGGCCAACGTCCTCAACGAGGCGGCCCTGCTCACCGCGCGCTCCAACGCGCAGCTCATCGACGACCGCGCCCTCGACGAGGCGATCGACCGGGTCATGGCCGGCCCGCAGAAGCGTTCCCGGCTGATGAAGGAGCACGAGCGCAAGATCACCGCGTACCACGAGGGCGGGCACGCGCTCGTGGCCGCGGCGCTGCGCCACTCCGCCCCCGTCACGAAGGTGACGATCCTGCCGCGCGGCCGCGCGCTCGGCTACACCATGGTGGTGCCCGAGGACGACAAGTACTCCGTGACCCGCAACGAGCTGCTGGACCAGCTCGCCTACGCCATGGGCGGCCGCGTCGCCGAGGAGATCGTCTTCCACGACCCGTCCACGGGCGCGTCCAACGACATCGAGAAGGCCACCGGGACCGCCCGCAAGATGGTCACCCAGTACGGGATGAGCGAGAAGATCGGCGCCGTGAAGCTCGGCTCCGGCGGCGGGGAGCCGTTCCTGGGCCGCGACGCGGGGCACGACCGCGACTACTCGGAGCGGCTGGCCGGCGTGGTCGACGGCGAGGTCCGCTCCCTCATCGACGCCGCCCACGACGAGGCGTACGCGATCCTCACCGAGAACCGGCACGTGCTGGACCGGCTCGCCGTCGCCCTCCTGGAGCGCGAGACGCTGAACCAGAAGGAGATCGAGGAGGTGTTCCGGGACATCGTGAAGCACCCGGAGCGCGACGTCTGGCTCTCCAGCGAGGACCGGCCCGTGCACGAGCGCGGCCCCGTCGACAGCCCGGCGCGGCCCCAGCCGGACCGCAAGGGGCACTCCGACGTCGTGATCGACCCCTCCGGCGCCCCCGCCCTGCCCGGCGGCCACCCCGGCCCCGACTCCGGGACGGGCGACGGCGGCTTCGGCCCCGACGGCCCCACCGCACGCTGACCGGCCGGCCCGGGGCCGCCCGGGCCGGCACGCTAGGATTCAACCGTGACCCACCACATCGACGAAGAGACCATCGGCACGCCCCTGTCCACGGGGTCCGTGGACCAGGAGCGCATCGCGAGGGCGGTGCGCGAGATCCTCGTCGCGATCGGCGAGGACCCGGACCGCGACGGCCTGGTGGACACCCCGCAGCGGGTCGCGAAGGCGTACACGGAGTTCTTCGCCGGGCTCCACGAGGACCCCGCCGCGCTGCTCGAGACGACGTTCGACATCGACCACGACGAGCTGGTCCTCGTCAAGGACATCGCTTTCTACTCGACCTGCGAGCACCACCTGGTCCCGTTCCACGGGTCCGCGCACGTGGGGTACATCCCCGGGCGGGACGGCAAGGTCACCGGGCTGAGCAAGCTCGCGCGCCTCGTCGAGCTGTACGCCCGGCGGCCCCAGGTCCAGGAGCGCCTGACGAGCCAGATCGTCGACGCCCTGATGAAGCACCTGGAGCCGAGGGGCGCCATCGTCGTCGTCGAGTGCGAACACCTGTGCATGTCGATGCGCGGCGTCCGCAAGCCGGGCGCCAAGACCGTGACCAGCGCCGTGCGTGGCCAACTCCACCACCCGGCCACCCGCGCCGAGGCCATGAGCCTCATTCTCGGAAAGTAGGTACCGCATGTCCCTTGGAGCCGTCCCCGGAACCGGACCCGCCACCTCCCCGCTGCCCGTCATCCGCCCCTCCAAGGTCAAGGGCCTCAAGGACCTGCCCACCGGCCGCACGCTGGTCATGGGCATCCTCAACGTCACCGAGGACTCGTTCAGCGACGGGGGCCAGTACCTCAAGGCGGACGACGCCATCCAGCACGGCCTGCGCATGCTCTACGCGGGCGCCGATATCATCGACGTGGGCGGCGAGTCCACCCGGCCGGGCGCCGAGTTCGTGGACCCCGAGCTGGAGCGGGCGCGCGTGGTGCCGGTCGTCGAGGCGCTCGTGAAGGCCGGCGCCATCGTCTCCATCGACACCATGCACACGGCCACTGCCCGCGCCGCCCTCGACGCCGGCGCCCACCTCGTCAACGACGTCTCCGGCCTCACCCACGAGGAGGACATGCCGGCGCTCATCGCCGAGCGGAACGTCCCGTATGTGCTCATGCACCGCCGCGGGGACCAGCAGACGATGGCCACCGAGGCCAACTACACCGACGTCGTCGCCGAGGTCCTCGACGAGCTGTCGGGCCTGCGCGACACCTTCGTCGCGGCCGGCGTCGCCCCGGAGCGGATCGTCATCGACCCGGGCCTGGGCTTCGCGAAGAACCCCGAGCACAACTGGGAGCTCCTGCAGGCCATGGACCGCCTGCGCGGCCTGGGCCACCCGGTGCTGATCGGGACCTCCCGCAAGCGCTTCCTGGGCCACCTGCTCGCCGAGCGCGGCAAGCCCGCGGCGCCCGCGGCCCGCGACGCGGCCACCGCGGCCACGAGCGCCCTGGCCGCCGCCTCCGGCGCGTGGTGCGTGCGCGTCCACGACGTGGAGTCCACGCGGGACGCCATCAAGGTCGCGGCGGCCTGGGCCGACCCGGCCAGCCAGGTCCGGAAGTAGCCGTGCCCGTCCGCCGGGACACGATCACCCTGGCCGGGATCACCGCGACCGGCCACCACGGCGTGTTCGAGCACGAGCGGCGCGACGGGCAGCCGTTCGTCGTCGACGTGGTCCTGCACACCGACACCCGGCGGGCCGCCGCGAGCGACGACATTGCGGACACGCCCCACTACGGGATCCTCGCCGAGCGCGTGCGCGACTGCATCACCGGCGGGCCGCACCAACTGATCGAGACCCTCGCCGAGCGGATCGCCGGCGCGGTCCTGGGGGGCTTCCCCACCGTCGAGGCCGTCGACGTGACCGTCCACAAGCCCAAGGCGCCCATCGAGGTGCCGTTCGGGGACGTCTCCGTCGCCATCCACCGGGAGCGGGCATGACCGCCGTCCGCGCCATCCTGGCCCTGGGCAGCAACCTGGGCGAGCGCGCGGACACGCTCTCGGCCGCCGTGGCCGAGCTGGCCGCGCACCCCGCCGTCGAGCTCCTCCGCGCCTCCCCGGTCGCGGCCACCCGGCCCGTGGGCGGGCCCGAGGGCCAGCCGGACTTCCTCAACATGGTCGTGGAGGTCCGCACGACCCTGACCCCCCACCAGCTCCTGGCCCACTGCCAGGACGTCGAACGGGCCCACCACCGCACCCGCGAGGTGCGCTGGGGCCCGCGGACGCTCGACGTGGACATCATCGACTTCGGCGACGAGTCCCTCGACACCCCGGACCTGACCATCCCGCACCCGCGGGCGACGGGCCGGGCGTTCGTCCTGCAGCCGTGGGCGTGGATGGACCCCGACGCGCGCCTGGCCGGCCACAGCGTGGCCGAGCTGGCCGCCGCCGCCCCGGACCGGGACGGCGTGCGCCGCCACGCCCCGGCGGGGGAGGGCTAGCCCCGTGGCCCCGCTGCGCCCCCTGCTCCTGCTGCTCGTCGCCGGGTGCGCCGCCGCCGTCGGGTGGCTCGCGAGCGTGGGCGCGTCCGCGAACGGGTTGCCGGCCCCGGTGCTGCACTGGTCCTCCCTGGTGACCATGGGTGCGGGCATGTTGATCACGCTCGGCTTCGGGTGGCGCGTCCTGCGCCACCGGCAGGGGAAGCTCAAGCGGCGCCTGGACCCGATCCAGGCCGCCCGCACCGTCGTGCTGGCCCAGGCCACGGCCTACGCCGGGTCGCTGATCGTCGGCTGGCACGGCGGGGTCGTTGCGGACCTCGCCGTCGCCGGCGCCCTCGACACCCCGGCCGGCGCCTCCGCCCTGGGGATGATGGCGGGCGCCGCCGTGATGGTTATCGTGGGGTGGACGGTGGAGCAGTTCTGCAAGCTCCCGCCGGACGACCCCTCCGCACCGGACGGGCGCCAGGACAACAGGGAGGACAACGAGGGGTATGCCGCAGGAGCCGGTTGATCCCGAGGGCATCGAGTGGAGCCGGGTGTCGCCCCAGTACGCCGTCGTCCGCACCCTCGGCACCGCCGTCGGGACCCTGCTCCTCCTGGTGCCGACCAGCGTGCCCCTCGTGCTGCGGCAGCTGGGCGTTTGGCCCGGGCTGCCGGCGTGGATCGCCTGGGGGCTGCCCGCCGTGGTGGTCGCCTTCGCCCTCGTCGAACTCGTCCTGATCCCGCGGCAGGTCCGCGCCATCGGGTACGCCGAGCGCCGCGACGACCTGCTGGTGCGCCGCGGGCTGCTGTTCCGCCGCCTGCTGGTCGTCCCGTACGGGCGCATGCAGTACGTCGACGTCGCCGCCGGCCCCATCCAGCGGGCCCTCGGCCTGTGCACCGTGCAGCTGCACACCGCGGCCGCCGCGGCGAAGGCCGAGATCCCCGGCGTGCCCGCGGCCGAGGGCGCGCGCCTGCGCGAGCACCTTTCGGCGCGCGGCGAGGCGCGCCTGGCGGGACTGTGAGCGGCGCCGGCCCCGCGTCCGGGGCGGGCGGCGAAGCGGTGCCCCCGGCAGCCGGGGTGCCCGGCCCCGCGCCCGGGCTCCCCGACGGCGCCCCGGACGCCCCGTGGCGGCGCGTCCACCCGATCTCCCCTCTGGTCCGGGGCTGGATCGCCGTGCTGGCCGTCGGGTACTTCTTCGGCCAGAACTGGCTCGAGGGCCTCGTGCAGGTCGGCGAGGAGGCCCGCCGGGAGCCGGGCTGGTCCCCGGACCTGCTCCTGCTCGTCGGCCTCGGCCTCGGCGCGCTGGTCCTGGCCGTGGCCGGGTTCTTCCTGGCCTGGTGGTTCACCAAGTACCAGGTGACGGACCGCCACGTGAACATCAACTCGGGGATCGTCTTCCGCCAGCAGCGGCAGGCGCGCATCGACCGCGTCCAGGCCATCGACATCGTCCAGCCCCTCGTCGCGCGCATCACCGGCCTCGCGGAGCTGAAGTTCGAGGTCGCCGACGCCGGGGAGACGGCCATGCGCCTCGCCTATGTCCGCCTGGACGAGGCCCGGCGCCTGCGCACGGAGATCCTCGCGCTGGCCGCCGGCGCCCGGTCCACGCGGCGCGGGGCGGAGACGCCCCCCGCGGCCGGGGACGACGGCGGCGCCACCGCGGCGGGGCGCCCCGGTGCCGCGGACGCCGGCGCCGTGCCCCCCGCCGGCGCCGGGGCGGCCTACCCCGGGCACCCGATCGACGGCGGCGGACCGCCCGGGACCCCCGTGGCCTCCGTCCCGCCGGGCCGGCTCGTGGGCTCCCTCCTGCTGGGCGGCTGGCTGGTCGCCGTCGTCGTCATCGCGGTCCTCGGCGCCGTCGCCACCGTCCTCACGGACGGGGCGTTCAGCGTCGTCTACCTGGTCCCAGGCCTGATCGGCCTGATCGCGCCGCTGTGGAGCGGGTTCGCGAGCGGGTTCAACTTCCGCGCCTCCCACGGGCCCGACGGCCTGCGCCTGGCCTACGGGCTGACCGAGACCCGCCACCAGACCGTGCCCCCCGGCCGCGTCCAGGCGGTGCAGGTGTCGCAGGGCCCGCTCTGGCGGCTGCTCGGGTGGCACCGGATGGTGGTGAACGTCGCCGGCTACGGCTCCCTGGAGGGCTCCGGGCAACGCTCCACCGTCCTGCCCGTCGGGACCCGCGACGACGTCCTGTCCGTCCTGTCCGTCATCCTGCCCGACGCCGGGACCCACAGGCCCGCGGACCTCATCGACTCCGGACTGTCCGGACGGCCCGGCCCGGACTTCACGACGAGCCCCTCCGCCGCGCGGCCCGTGGCGCCGCTGGCGTGGCGGCGCCAGGGGTTCGCGGTCACGGACACGGCCGTGCTGGTCCGCACCGGGGTCCTCTTCCGGCGGCTGGCGCTGGTGCCGCACGAGCGCACGCAGGGGCTCGTCCTGACGCAGGGGCCGCTGGCCCGGGTGCTCGGCGTGTGCGACCTCCGGCTGGCCACCACCGCGGGTCCGGTGGACCCCGTGATCCGGCAACTGGGCGCCGGGCGCGCCCGCACTTTGTTCCTGGAGCAGGCGGACCGCGCCGCGACCGCGCGGCGCCTGCACGACCGCGACCACTGGCTGGAGGACGATGCACATGGGTAGGCCGGGACGACTCGGCGTCGGAGTGATCGGCGCCGGCAAGGTCGGGGCCGTGCTGGGCGCGGCCCTGCGCGCCGCGGAGCACGCCGTCGTCGGCGTGCACGCGGTCTCCGCGGACTCGCGCGAGCGGGCCGACGCGCTGCTGCCCGGCGTCCCCGTGCTGCCCATCGAGGAGATCGTCCGGCGCTCCGAACTGGTCCTGCTCGCCGTGCCCGACGACGCCCTCGGACCGCTCGTGTCCGGCCTGGCCGGCGCCGGGCACTGGCAGACGGGGCAGCTCGTGGTCCACACGGCGGGGCGCTACGGGACCGGGATCCTCGAGCCCGCCCGCCGGGCCGGGGCGATCCCGCTGGCCATCCACCCGGCGATGACCTTCACGGGCATGAGCCTGGACCTCGCGCGGCTGCAGGACTGCGTCTTCGGGGTCACCGCCGATGCCCCCATGCTGCCGGTCGGCCAGGCCCTCGTGGTGGAGATGGGCGCCGAGCCCACCGTCGTCGCGGAGGGCGACCGCCCGCTCTACCACGCGGCGCTCGCCCACGCGTCGAACCACCTGGTCACCGTCGCCGGACAGGCCGCGGGGCTGCTCGGGTCCATCGGCATCGACGATCCGGCGCGCGTCCTGGGCCCCCTGATGCGCGCCTCGCTCGAGAACGCGCTCTCGTCCGGGGAGGGGGCCCTGACCGGTCCCGTGGCGCGCGGCGACACCGGGACCGTCGGCATGCACCGCGCCGCCCTCGCGGAGGAAGGCGTCCCGGCCGACGTGCGGGAGGCCTACCTGGCCATGGCCCGGGCGACGGCGCAGCGCGCGCTCGCCCGCGGGCTGCTGCGCGAGGACCAGGCCGCGGCGATCCTCGACGCCCTCGGACCCGGGCCGGCCGGGCGGGGCTAGACTGCCCCGGTGACCACCACCCCCGCCCCCGGCACCCGTCCGCGCGTCCTGTCGACCGTCGCCGAGCTCAAGGCGACCACGCGCGACCTGCTCGAGAGCGTCCCGGGCCAGCCCGGGCGGCCGCGCCGCATCGGGCTGGTGCCGACCATGGGCGCGCTGCACGACGGGCACCGCGAGCTCGTGCGGGCGGCCCGGGCCGAGAACGACGCCGTCGTCGTCTCCGTCTTCGTCAACCCGCTCCAGTTCGAGGACCCCGCCGACTACGAGCGCTACCCCCGCGTCCTCGACGAGGACACCGCGCTGCTGGCCGAGGAGGGCGTCGACGTCGTCTTCGCGCCCGCGAAGGGGGAGGTCTACCCCGACGGGCCGCCGCTCGTGCGGCTGCAGAGCGGGCGGCTCGGGGAGGCGTTCGAGGGCGCGTCGCGGCCCGGCCACTTCGACGGGATGCTCGCCGTCGTCGCGAAGCTGCTGCACTACGCCGAGCCGCTGCCGCACACGGCCGTCCCGTGGCACTACCGCGCCTACTTCGGGCAGAAGGACGCGCAGCAGCTGGCGATCGTCCGGCGGCTCGTGGCCGACCTCGGCTACCCGGTGGAGATCCGGGCCGTGCCGATCGTCCGCTCCCCGGAGGGCCTGGCGCTGTCCAGCCGCAACCGCTTCCTCTCGCCGGAGGAGGCCCAGGCGGCCCTGGTGCTCTCCCGCGCGCTGTTCCTGCTGAAGGAGCGGGCGGACGCGCACGAGCCCCTGCGCACCGACGACGCCGAGGCCATGATCGCCAGCCAGCCGCTGGTGGACCTGGACTACCTCGAGGTCGTGGATCCGGCGACCCTGCAGCCGCTGGCGTTCAGCTGCCAGGACACCCCGTTCACGGGGGAGGGGCTGGCGCTCGTCGCCGCCCGGGTCGGCGCGGTGCGGCTGATCGACAACATGCCGCTGGGCGGGTAGCCCCTACCCGGCGCGTCCCCACCGGCCGGCGGCCGCGGCCAGGTGGCGCCGGAACCCCGCGAGGTCAGCCACCACCTCGGCGGCCGTTTCCCCGCCCCGGGCCAGGCCCGCGGACTGCCCGGCGTAGACGGGGGCCAGGGACGTGTCGCCCGCGGCCCGCGCCTCCTCCACGGCCCGGGTCACCCCCGGCCGGTCCCCGATGGTCCGCTCGAGCTCGTCCGCGCGCCCGGCCCACTCGTCCGTGAACCGGTTCCCGAGCGCGCGCCCGCCGAATTCCGGGGGCCACGGCAGCCGTTGCGCCACGTCGAACGCCCGCGTGTACACGGTCGACCCGACGCCGGCCCGCGCCACCGCGGCCTTCGCGGTGTCGGCGAAGGCGGACTCGGCGCACGCGGCGAAGCGCGTGCCGACCCACACCGCCGCCGCCCCGGCGGCCAGGGCCGCCGCCACGCCGCGGGAGGTCGCGATGCCGCCTCCGGCGACGACGGGGCGGTCCGTGGTCTCCAGGGCGAGCTGGAGCAGTGGGAGCGTGGCGATGTCGTTGCGCCCGTGGCCGCCGCCCTCCCCGCCGCGGACGACGACGGCGTCGACCGGCAGCTCGAGTGCCCGGCGGAGGTCGGCCTCGTCCCCGACCTGCATGGCCACCAGCGCCCCCGCCTCGCCGATGGCGGCCAGGTGCGGCCCGGGGTCCCCGAAGGAGACGGAGACCAGGGCGGGCCCGTGCTCGAGGGCGGCGCGCAGGGGCGCCGGATCCCGTTCGAGGGCCCACGCCATGAAGCCGACGCCCCAGGCCCGGCCGCCGGCCGCGGCCTCGGCGCACTGGGCGGCGACGGCCTCCGGGGACTGCCCGCCCCCGACGCCCACCATCCCCAGTGCGCCGGCCGCGGACACGGCGGAGGCCAGCCGGCCCCCGGCGGCCCCCGCCATCGGCGCGCTGATCACGGGCTCCCGGAGGCCGAGGCGGTCGCAAAGCGGTGAATCGTGTGCGGGGTCTTGTGGAGGGAGGCTCATGTACGCCAGCATAGGAGACAGTGTGACGCGCCCCTCAGGAACGCGGGGGGCGGCAGTCGCGGCTCGAGGGGTCAAGAAGGACCGCAGATGCCAGCAATGGTGCGGATTCCGGGCATGCGGCCCCTCGATTTGGCGTGCGCCCGGCATCTGTGTAAAGTTATGCAAGTCGCCGGGACGAGGACAGCGAAAAGCTGAAGATCGTACGGCAGACACCCACCCTCACGGAACCGAATGGTTCGGTCGCGCCCAGCGCGCTGGACCGGTTCAGGGGGACGCGAATTCTAGCAGTAAGACCGCCGGATACGGTGGAATTGCGCGGGGACACGCGGTAGGGTGTCATGGACAAGTTGCTCCGGTAGCGGAAGCGCCCTGGTTGGGGTGTGGAGGCCGTGGGTGTCTGTTGTTTGAGAACTCAATAGTGTGCCATGTTTGTTGACACCGATTTTTTGATTGGTGAATTGCCTGGTTGGCCGCATCCCGTGTGGTTGGCTGGGTTTTTTGCCGGGATTTTTTGCTTGGTGCGGTGGCTGTGGGGTTGTTTTCCCGATCCTGTGGTTGCCGTGTCCGTTTGTTTTTTACGGAGAGTTTGATCCTGGCTCAGGATGAACGCTGGCGGCGTGCTTAACACATGCAAGTCGAACGATGATGCCCAGCTTGCTGGGTGGATTAGTGGCGAACGGGTGAGTAACACGTGAGCAACCTGCCCCCGACTCTGGGATAAGCCCGGGAAACTGGGTCTAATACCGGATACGACCATTGGCCGCATGGCCTGGTGGTGGAAAGATTTATTGGTTGGGGATGGGCTCGCGGCCTATCAGCTTGTTGGTGGGGTAATGGCCCACCAAGGCGACGACGGGTAGCCGGCCTGAGAGGGTGACCGGCCACACTGGGACTGAGACACGGCCCAGACTCCTACGGGAGGCAGCAGTGGGGAATATTGCACAATGGGCGCAAGCCTGATGCAGCGACGCCGCGTGGGGGATGACGGCCTTCGGGTTGTAAACCCCTTTCAGTAGGGAAGAAGCGCAAGTGACGGTACCTGCAGAAGAAGCGCCGGCTAACTACGTGCCAGCAGCCGCGGTAATACGTAGGGCGCGAGCGTTATCCGGAATTATTGGGCGTAAAGAGCTCGTAGGCGGTTTGTCGCGTCTGCCGTGAAAGTCCGGGGCTCAACTCCGGATCTGCGGTGGGTACGGGCAGACTTGAGTGCTGTAGGGGAGACTGGAATTCCTGGTGTAGCGGTGAAATGCGCAGATATCAGGAGGAACACCGATGGCGAAGGCAGGTCTCTGGGCAGTAACTGACGCTGAGGAGCGAAAGCATGGGGAGCGAACAGGATTAGATACCCTGGTAGTCCATGCCGTAAACGTTGGGCACTAGGTGTGGGGGGCATTCCACGTCCTCCGCGCCGTAGCTAACGCATTAAGTGCCCCGCCTGGGGAGTACGGCCGCAAGGCTAAAACTCAAAGGAATTGACGGGGGCCCGCACAAGCGGCGGAGCATGCGGATTAATTCGATGCAACGCGAAGAACCTTACCAAGGCTTGACATGGGCCGGACCGGGCGAGAGATCGTCCTTCCCTTCGGGGCCGGTTCACAGGTGGTGCATGGTTGTCGTCAGCTCGTGTCGTGAGATGTTGGGTTAAGTCCCGCAACGAGCGCAACCCTCGTTCCATGTTGCCAGCGGGTTATGCCGGGGACTCATGGGAGACTGCCGGGGTCAACTCGGAGGAAGGTGGGGACGACGTCAAATCATCATGCCCCTTATGTCTTGGGCTTCACGCATGCTACAATGGCCGGTACAATGGGTTGCGATACTGTGAGGTGGAGCCAATCCCAAAAAGCCGGTCTCAGTTCGGATTGGGGTCTGCAACTCGACCCCATGAAGTCGGAGTCGCTAGTAATCGCAGATCAGCAACGCTGCGGTGAATACGTTCCCGGGCCTTGTACACACCGCCCGTCAAGTCACGAAAGTTGGTAACACCCGAAGCCGGTGGCCCAACCCTTTGGGGGGGAGCCGTCGAAGGTGGGACCGGCGATTGGGACTAAGTCGTAACAAGGTAGCCGTACCGGAAGGTGCGGCTGGATCACCTCCTTTCTAAGGAGCAGCTCGGCATGGCCTTCCGCACCGCGTGGTGTTGGGGGGCTTGTCCAGTGTTTGCCCGTTGCGGCGGCCAGTGTCCGCCGGCGGGTGCTCATGGGTGGAATGTCAACGGATGGTGGCCGGGAGG
>NZ_JBXAEW010000018.1:0-87931 GCF_056782315.1 Arthrobacter paludis | reverse complement strand
CGGCCTCCAGGGGCCGGTTCTGCCACTGGGCGACCTCGTCGGCGACCACGTCGGTGACCCGGGAGATCGTCGCCGCGGAGACCTTGGCCCCGTAGATCTCCTCGAGGTGGGAGCCGATGTCCCGGGTGCTCATCCCCCGGGCGTAGAGCGAGAGGACCATGTCCTCGACCTTGCCCAGCCTGCGGGCGCGCTTGGGCACGATCACCGGCTCGAAGGAGCCGTTTCGGTCCCTCGGGACCGTGATCCGCACCGGCCCTTGGAGGGTCTGGACGCTCTTGGTGGCCTTGCCGTTGCGGGAGTTGCCCGTGCCGTGCCCGGCGGGGTCCCCGGACTCGTAGCCGAGGTGGTCGCTCATCTCGGTCTCCAGGGCCCGCTCGAGCACGGCCTTGGTCATGCGCGAGAGCAGCTCCTCGACCCCGTGCCGGCCCTCGCCGAGGTCCTCGGCCGCCGTGACCAGCGCGTCGATCTGCTCCGGGTCCAGCACCCCGGCCAGGGGATTGTCGATCATGTCGTTTTCAGCCACGAGGGCCCGTCCTTTCGGGGATGAAACCACAGGTCACACCCCAGTTAGAGACCGGACCCTTACACACCTAATGAAACACCCTCCAGCTGCACGGCCTTGGACCGGGTGCCCGCGGCGGTGGCGCCCGCGGCGTGCCCGATCAGCTCGGCCTCGAACCCGGCCCGCCGGTCGCGGTTGCGGGCGAACTCGGCCCCCGCCGCGACCCGGTACCGCTCCCACGCCGCCTCCGGGGCCTCGCGCTGCGGCGGTTCCGGGGGCTCGGGCTGCAGCTCCTGGCCCGCGTTCACGATCACCTGGGCGTGCTCGGGGGAGACCACCCCCACCGACAGGGCCGCCAGGGTCGCCGGAAACCCCTCGGCCAGGTCCAGGGCCCGCACGACCCGGGCGCCCATCGTGCCCACCGGGACCCGGTGCGAGGCCGCCAGCGTCTTCGCGGCCGCGCTCACCGCCCACCCCTTAAACCCCGGGTCCTCCCCGGTGAGCACGCACCGCAGGCCCGCGGCCGCGTCCAGCTCCCGCGGCCGGGCCTTCGACCCGGCCGCCAGCCCCTCCAACGCCTCGGCCTGCTCGGCCTCGACCGCGGCGACCACCGCCACCAACACCGCGGCCGAGTCCGCGGCCAACCCCGCCCGCAGGGCCTCGATCGCCAACGAGAGGCACTCGGCCTCCACCGCCGACAACACGACCCCCGGGGCCACCCACAACCGGCCACCGGCCAGGCCCGCCCGCGACGGATCAACCCCCTCCACCACGACCAACCCGGAAGGCGGCACGGGACCCACAGAGGCGGGAACAGGGCTGGCAGCGGCAGTGGCGACCGGGGCGACCGGAACGGCGGACCCCAGACCACGCGGGCCAGCATCGCCGGGCCTCCCGCCTCGAACGCCCCCGCCGGCCCCACCACGCTGCAGATCCATGCACCCAACACTAGAACGCATGTTCTAATCACGGGGCCGCCGAACCCGGAATGTGGATAACGCCGCAGCGCGGCACCTGTGGAGGGCCAGTGGCGGACCCGAGGACACGGCAGGGCCCACTGCCCTCCGCCGTAGCGCGACAGTCTCGCAGGGGAAAGCCCGGCACAAGCCCGGCATCGCCGCGACCCCGGGGCACGAGGGCTCGGGGCTTTCGGGATCAATCCCGACGGCTCGGGGCTCTCGGGTTCAATCCCTCAGGAACGCCGAAACCGTCCAGAACGACGCGAGGCCTCGGCCAGATCGCCGAGCCCGGGATGCGTGCGCCAGAACGCGACACGTCCGGCGGCACACCTACGAGAAGATCGGTTGCCCCACGAACGGGTCGATCGCCAGGGCCACGAACACGAGCGTGAGGTACGTGATCGAGATGTGGAAGACCTTCATGGCCTTGCGGTTCATGTCCTGGGGCAGGTGCTCGCGCTGGGCCTCGCGGTAGAGCCGGTGGGACTCGTAGATGAACCAGGCGCCGGAGACGGTGGCCAGGATCGTGTAGACGATGCCGGCGGAACCGAGCGGAACCAGGAGGAGGGAGCAGACGACGGTCGCCCAGGCGTAGAGCACCACCTGCACGGAGACCGTGCGCGCGCCCGCCACGGCGCCCAGCATCGGAACGTCGGCGGCGTTGTAGTCGTCCGCGTACTTCATGGACAGCGGCCAGTAGTGCGGCGGGGTCCACAGGAAGATGATGAGGAAGAGGATGACCGCGGGCCAGTCGACGCGGTTGGTCACGGCGGCCCAGGCGATGAGCACCGGCATGCACCCGGCGATGCCGCCCCAGACGATGTTCTGCGGCGTCCGCCGCTTCAGGATCAGCGTGTAGAACACCACGTAGAGCAGGATGGCGCCGAGCCCGAGGGCAGCTGTCAGCAGGTTCGCCCCGGCCCACAGGATGGCGATGGAGGCCACGCCAATCGCCCATGCGAAGGCCAACGCCTCACGCGGCGTCACCTCTCCGGTGACGAGGGGGCGGCCCTTCGTCCGGTCCATGAGGCGGTCCATATCGCGGTCGATGTAGCAGTTGAACGCGCCGGCGCTGCCGGCCGCGAGCGCGCCTCCGACCATCGTCGCAACCATCGTGACGAGGTCGGGGAACCCGCGCTGCGCGAAGATCATGGTCGGCAGCGTGGTCACCAGCAGCAGCTCGATCACGCGCGGCTTCGTCAGTGCAACATACGCGTGGGCCTTGCGGCCGAGAAAGGCCCCCCAGGGCTCGTCCGGGCGACGCGCGGCCCGCTGCGGGCGCGCGGCATCGGTGGCAGCGTACTTAAGAGACATGCACTCAGTTCTTCATCAGATGCGGGCGGATGGCCCCATCATACCCTTTCCCATCGTCGGGTTTTACGTGACGTAGAAGAAATCACGTGGGGAATCACGACGGCGGCGCCCGGGCGCGCGGCATCCCCCGACCCGCGTTCCCCACGGGCGAACGCGGGCGAAATCTGCCTCGCCAACCGTTCGCCGGGCCCGCATTCGCGCTAGGGTTGGGTTCAGACGCGCCGGAGCCATTCCATGGCCTCGTGTGTGGGGCCGCACCAAGGACGGGCGGTTGCCCGGACCCGGGCGCCGGCCGCGTAGTCGCAGCAACCACAGCAGGAGGGACCACACCGTGGCGCCACAGACAGATGTCCGCGAACTCGAATGGACCGACCTCGACCGCAAGACGGTCGACACCATCAGGGTTCTGGCCGCCGACGCGGTGGAAAAGGTCGGCAGCGGGCATCCCGGCACGGCCATGAGCCTGGCCCCGGCGGCCTATCTCCTCTTCCAGCGCCACATGCGCCACGACCCGACGGACCCGGAGTGGATCGGCCGCGACCGGTTCATCCTCTCCCCCGGCCACACCTCGCTGACGCTGTACCTGCAGCTGTTCCTCTCCGGCTACGGGCTCGAGCTCGCGGACATCGAGGCCCTCCGCACCTGGGGCGCCAAGACCCCGGGCCACCCGGAGTACGGCCACACCGACGGCGTCGAGATCACCACCGGCCCGCTCGGCCAGGGCCTCGCCTCCGCCGTCGGCTTCGCCTACGGCCAGCGCCGGCTGCGCGGCCTGATGGACCCGGACGCCGCCGCGGGCGAGAGCCCGTTCGACCACACCGTGTGGGTCATCGCCTCCGACGGCGACCTGCAGGAGGGCGTGACGAGCGAGGCGTCCTCGCTCGCCGGCCACCAGCAGCTGGGCAACCTCGTCGTGATCTACGACGAGAACCACATCTCCATCGAGGACGACACCGACGTCGCGTTCACCGAGGACGTGCTCGCCCGCTACGCCGCCTACGGCTGGCACACCCAGCGCGTCGACTGGACGGAGACCGGAGAGTACGTCGAGGACATCGACGCCCTCGACGCCGCGCTGCGCGCTGCCAAGGCCGAGACCGGGCGGCCGTCGATCATCTCGCTGCGCACCATCATCGGCTGGCCCTCGCCGAAGAAGCAGAACACCGGCGGCATCCACGGGTCCAAGCTGGGCACCGAGGAGCTGGCGGCCCTGAAGGAGGTCCTCGGATTCGATCCCGAGGCCCACTTCGCCATCGAGGACGGCGTCCTCGACCACGCCCGCCAGGTCGTCGCGCGCGGCGCCGACGCCCGCCGCGCCTGGGAGGACGGCTTCTCCGCCTGGTCGCAGGCCAACCCGGAGCGGGCCGAGCTGCTCGAGCGCCTGCGCGCGGGCCGGCTGCCCTCCGGCTGGGAGGAGAACCTCCCGGTCTTCGAGGCCGGAAAGGACGTCGCCACGCGCTCCGCCTCCGGCAAGGTCATCAACGCGATCGCCCCCGTGCTGCCCGAACTGTGGGGCGGCTCCGCCGACCTCGCCGGCTCCAACAACACGACGATCGAGGGCGGCGGGTCCTTCATCCCGGAGTCGGCCCAGACCGACGCGTGGAAGGGCAACCCGTACGGCCGGGTCCTGCACTTCGGCATCCGCGAGCACGCCGCCGCCGCGATCGTCAACGGCATCGTCCTGTCCTCGCCGACGCGCGCGTTCTCCGGCACGTTCCTGATCTTCTCCGACTACCAGCGCCCGGCGATCCGCCTCTCGGCCCTGATGGGCATCCCGTCGATCTACGTGTGGACGCACGACTCCATCGGCCTCGGCGAGGACGGCCCGACCCACCAGCCGGTCGAGCAGCTCGCGAGCCTGCGCGCCATCCCGGGTCTGGACGTCGTCCGCCCGGCCGACGCGAACGAGGTCGCCTGGGCCTGGAAGACGGTCCTGGAGAACACGGAGAACCCGGCCGGGCTCGTGCTGACCCGCCAGAACGTGCCGACCTACGACCGGACGGCGCCCGGCTTCGGTGACGCCTCGGGCGTCGCCCGGGGCGCCTACGTCCTCGCCGAGGCGATGGACGCCGACGGCAACGCGACGACGCCGGACGTGCTCCTGCTCGCCACCGGCTCCGAGGTCCAGCTGGCCGTCGAGGCCCGCGAGGCCCTGGCCGCCGAGGGCACGGCCGCCCGCGTCGTGTCGATCCCCTGCCTGGAGTGGTTCCACGCGCAGGACGAGGCGTACCGCGAGGCCGTCCTTCCGGCCGCCGTCCGGGCCCGCGTGTCCGTCGAGGCCGGCGTGGCCCAGGGGTGGCGCGACCTGGTCGGCGACGCCGGCCGGACCGTGTCGCTGGACCACTTCGGCGCGTCCGCCGACTACAAGACGCTCTACCGCGAGTTCGGCATCACCGCCGAGGCCGTGGCCCAGGCCGCGCGCGACTCGCTCGCCGCCGCCCGGTAGCGCAGCCCAGACTTCACGAGGGAAGGAAACCACACCGTGAGCAACCCGAACACCGAAGCCCTGTCCGTGGCCGGCGTCTCCATCTGGCTGGACGACCTGTCCCGCGACCGCCTCGAGGACGGCTCGCTGCGCAAGCTGATCGAGTCCAAGAACGTCGTCGGCGTGACGACGAACCCGTCCATCTTCGCGGCCGCGATCCTCAAGGGCGACATCGCCTACCGCGCGCAGATCGAGGAACTGGCCGCGGCCGGCGCCGACGTCGAGCGCGCCGTTTTCGAGATCACCACCACGGACGTCGCCCGCGCCTGCGACCTGTTCGCCCCCGTGGCCACGGCGTCCTCAGGCGTCGACGGCCGCGTCTCGATCGAGGTCGACCCGCGTCTGGCCCGCGACACCGCCGGCACCATCAAGGAGGCCAAGACCCTCCACGGCGCCGTCGACCGCGAGAACGTGCACATCAAGATCCCGGCCACCGTCGAGGGCCTGCAGGCCATCACGGAGACCCTCGCCGCCGGCATCAGCGTCAACGTCACGCTGATCTTCTCTCTGGAGCGCTACCGGGCCGTCGTCAACGCGTTCATGGAGGGCCTCGAGCGCGCGCACGAGAACGGGCACGACCTGTCCCGGATCCACTCCGTGGCCTCGTTCTTCGTCTCCCGCGTGGACACGGAGATCGACAAGCGCCTCGACGCGGTGGGCACGGAGGAGGCCAAGGCGCTCAAGGGCCAGGCCGGCCTCGCCAACGCCCGCCTGGCGTACCAGGTCTTCGAGGAGCAGTTCGCGACCGAGCGGTGGAAGGTCCTCGCGGCCGCCGGCGCCCGGCCGCAGCGGCCGCTGTGGGCCTCCACCGGCGTCAAGGACCCGGCCTACCCGGACACGCTGTACGTCACCGGCCTCGTCGCCCCGCAGACCGTGAACACCATGCCGGAGAAGACGCTCGAGGCCACGGCCGACCACGCCGAGGTCACGGGCGACACGGTCACGGGGACGTACGCCGAGTCCAACCGCCACCTCGACGACCTCGCGGCGCAGGGCATCGACTACAACGACGTCGTCGCCCAGCTCGAGACCGAGGGCCTCGACAAGTTCGAGGCTTCCTGGAACGAACTGCTCGAGGACGTGCGCATCGCCCTCGACAAGGCGCGGAAGGCCTAGCCGTGGTCGCGCTCGGGTTCCAGGCGGCCGGCGCGGCGGCGGACGCCGTCGAACGCCACGTCCCGCAGCTGGTGGCGGACCGGGTCGCGTCCCGCCTCGCGGAGGCCGACCCCACCCTGTGGGGCGCGGACGCCAAGTCCGAAGCCTCGATCCGTCTCGGCTGGGTCACCGCGGCCCAGACCTCGCGTCCGCTCGTCCGGGACATCCTGGACCTGCGCGACGCGCTCCGGGCCGAGGGCGTGGACCGGATCGTGCTCGCGGGCATGGGCGGTTCCTCGCTCGCGCCCGAGGTCATCGCCCGGACCGCCGGCGTCGAGCTGGTCGTCCTCGACAGCACCGACCCGGAGATGGTCGGCAACGCGCTGGCCGACCGCATCGCCAGCACGGCGATCGTCGTGTCCTCGAAGTCGGGCTCGACCGTCGAGACGGACTCGCTGCGCCGCGTCTTCGAGCGGGCGTTCACCGACGCGGGCCTAGAGGCGGCCCGGCGCATCGTCGTCGTCACCGACCCGGGCTCGCCGATGGACCGCGATTCGCGGGCGGCCGGCTACCGCGCGGTGTTCAACGCCGATCCCCACGTCGGGGGGCGCTACTCCGCCCTCACGGCGTTCGGGCTCGTCCCCGCGGGACTGGCCGGCGTCGACATCGAGGAACTGCTGGACGACGCCGAGGAGACGGCCGACTTCCTGTCCGAGGACGACGAGGACAACATCGCCCTCGCGCTGGGGGCCGCGATGGCCGGCACGGAGCCGCTGCGTGACAAGCTGGTCATCGTCGACGAGGGCTCCGGGATCGTGGGCTTCGCCGACTGGGCCGAGCAGCTGGTCGCCGAGTCCACCGGCAAGCAGGGGGTCGGCCTCCTGCCCGTCGTCGCCACTCCGGACGCCCCCGAGGCGACGTCGCCCGACACCGACGTGCTCCTGGTGCGCCTGGTGCCCTCCATGGACGCGGCGGAGGATGCCGCGGCCGGCGCGGACGACGACGGCGGCGCCGGCGCGGACGACGGCTCGCCCGGCCGGGGCGCCCCGGCGGACGGCGTCTGGGTCTCGGGAAGCCTGGGCAGCCAGCTGTTGCTGTGGGAGTACGCGACCGCCGTGGCGGGGCGCCTGCTGGGGATCAACCCGTTCGACCAGCCGGACGTCGAAGCCGCCAAGAACGCGGCCCGCGGGCTGCTCGAGGCGACGCCCGAGCCCGAGCCGGCCCAGCTGGTCGACGGGGGCATCGAGCTGCGGGCCGACGGCACGCTGCTGGAGGACTGTTCGTCGCTCGTGGACGCCCTGCGGACGCTGCTGGTGCGGGTGGGGCCGGCGAACTACCTGTCGATCCAGACCTACCTGGACCGGCTGGGCCACCCCCGGCTGGAGGGGCTGCGGGACGCGCTCGCCGCCACGACGGGCCGCCCCGTCACGTTCGGCTGGGGGCCGCGCTTCCTGCACTCGACCGGCCAGTACCACAAGGGCGGACCGCGCACCGGCGTGTTCCTGCAGATCACGGCGGACTCCGACGCGGACCTGGAGATCCCGGGCCGGCCGTTCACGTTCGGCCAGCTGATCGGTGCCCAGGCCGCCGGGGACGCCCAGGTCCTCGCCGAGCACGATCTGCCGGTGCTGCGCCTGCACCTGCGGGACCGCGGCCCGGCGATCGAGCAGCTCCTCCGCGCCGTCGCCGCCGTCGGGGACCCGACGAACGGCTAGTGCCCGTTGCGGGCCCGGCCACACCTGGCCGGGCCCGCAGCAGCGCGCGTCGCCGACGCCTCCCAGCGCCGACGCCTGGCCTCCGCGGCACCAGGGAGCCGCCCGGCGGTAGGCTGGCCTTGGGCCTCCCCCCGCCCTCCCCCAGTTCCCCGAGTCCGAGCGAGGATCGACTCCCCATGCCCGACACCCTGCAGCGCAATCCCCTGCGCGACCCCCGGGACCGGCGCCTGCCCCGCATCGCGGGGCCCTCGGCGCTCGTCTTCTTCGGCGTCACCGGCGACCTGGCCCGCAAGAAGCTGCTGCCCGCCGTGTACGACCTCGCCAACCGCGGCCTGCTGCCGCCGGGCTTCGCGGTCGTCGGCTTCGGCCGGCGCGACTGGAGCGACGAGGACTTCGCCAGCCAGGTGCGCGGCTGGGTCCGCGCCCACGCGCGCACCCCGTTCAACGAGACGGTGTGGGAGCAGCTCTCGGGCGGCTTCCGGTTCGTCACGGGCGGCTTCGGGGACGACGCCGCGTTCGAGCGGCTCGCCGAGACGCTGGCCGAGCTCGAGACCAGCCGGGGCACCCGCGGCAACCATGCGTTCTACCTCTCGATCCCGCCGAACTCGTTCGAGCAGGTCTGCGAGCAGCTGTCCCGGCACGGCCTGGCCCAGGCCCCGGACGAAGCGGACTCGCCGTGGCGGCGCGTCGTCATCGAGAAGCCGTTCGGGCACGACCTGGCCTCGGCCCGCGAGCTGAACGCGATCGTCGAGTCCGTCTTCCCGCCGGACGCCGTCTTCCGGATCGACCACTACCTCGGCAAGGAGACGGTGCAGAACCTCCTGGCGCTGCGGTTCGCGAACCAGCTCTTCGAGCCGCTCTGGAACGCCAACCACGTGGACCACGTCCAGATCACCATGGCCGAGGACATCGGCATCGGCGGACGCGCCGGCTACTACGACGGCGTCGGCGCCGCCCGGGACGTCATCCAGAACCACCTGCTCCAGCTGCTGGCCCTGACCGCGATGGAGGAGCCGATCTCCTTCGACGCGGACCACCTGCGCGCCGAGAAGGAGAAGGTGCTCGCCGCGGTGCGGCTGCCGCACGACCTGTCCACGGCGTCCGCCCGCGGCCAGTACACGAGCGGCTGGCAGGGCGGGGAACGCGTGACCGGGTTCCTCGACGAGGAGGGGTTCAACCCCGAGTCGACGACGGAGACCTACGCGGCCGTCCGCCTGGACATCAATACCCGCCGCTGGGCGGGCGTCCCGTTCTACCTGCGGGCCGGCAAGCGTCTGGGCCGCCGCGTGACCGAGATCGCCGTGGTCTTCAAGCGCGCCCCCAACCTGCTCTTCGGCGAGCACGCGGACCAGGACTTCGGCCAGAACGCCGTCGTCATCCGGGTCCAGCCCGACGAGGGCGCCACGATCCGGTTCGGCTCCAAGGTCCCGGGCACCCAGATGGAGGTGCGCGACGTGACCATGGACTTCGGCTACGGCCACTCCTTCACCGAGTCGTCGCCGGAGGCCTACGAGCGCCTGATCCTCGACGTACTCCTGGGCGAGCCGCCGCTGTTCCCGCGCCACGCGGAGGTCGAGCTCTCGTGGCGGATCCTGGACCCGTTCGAGGAGCACTGGGCCTCCCTGGACACCCAGCCCGAACCCTACGCCCCCGGAAGCTGGGGGCCCGCCGGCGCCGACGAGCTGCTGGCCCGCGACGGAAGGACGTGGAGGCGCCCGTGATTGTCGATCTGCCCCGCACCACCACCTCGGCGGTCGCCAAGGAGCTCGTGCGCCTGCGCGAGCGCGGCGGCGTCGTCGCGCTCTCGCGCGTGCTGACGCTCGTCCTCGTGACCCGCGCGGGCTTCGAGGAGGAGGCCATCGAGGCCGCCAACCAGGCCAGCCGCGAGCACCCCTGCCGGATCATCGCGGTCGTCGAGGGCTCCCCCTCGGACCCCACCGAACTCAACGCGCAGCTGCGGGTCGGCGGCGACGCGGGCGCCTCCGAGGTCGTCGTCCTGCGTGCCGGCGGGCAACTGTGCACGACGGACGAATCGCTGGTCGCGGCGCTCCTGCTCCCAGACGCCCCCATCGTGGCCTGGTGGCCGCACGGGGTGCCCGACCGCGCGTCGCAGACCGCGATCGGTCGGATCGCCCACCGCCGCATCACCGACTCCGGCGCGGAGGCGGACCCGTACCGCGGCCTCTTCCGGATCGCCGACGGCTACGCGGCCGGGGACACCGACCTCGCCTGGACGCGGCTGACCCTGTGGCGCGCACAGCTGGCCTCCCTCATGGACCAGATCCGCCCCGGAGAGGTCCGCTCGATCACCGTCCAGGGCGCGGCGGACTCCCCCAGCACGGTGCTGCTGGCCGCCTGGCTCACCCTCGGGCTCGACGCCCCGGTCACGATCGCCACCGCCCCCGAGGGCAGCGGCGTGCGCAGCGTCCGGCTCTCCCGCGAGGAGGGCGACGTCGTGCTCTCCCGGCCGCTGGACCACCTGGTCGAGCTGTTCCAGCCCGGGCAGCCCGTCCAGCGGATCTCCATGCCCCGCCGGTCCCTCTCCGAGTGCCTGGCCGAGGAGCTGCGCCGGCTGGACCCGGACGAGGTGTTCGGCGAGGTCGTGCGCGGCGGGCTGCCGCGCACGAACCTGCGGGCCGTCCGGGCCAGCGAGCGGTAGTCCCGCGCAACGCGAGAGGGCGGCCTCCCCGTGGGGAGGCCGCCCTCTCGCGTTGTTCCGTGCCGCCCCCGCGGGCGTGCGCGGGTCCTAGGCCGTTCCGGAGAAGCGCAGCAGCAGTCCCAGGGCCACAATGACCGCGCCCCAGACGAGGCCGAGGACGATCGTGATCCGGTTCAGGTTCCGCTCGGCCACGCCCGACGACCCGAGGGCGCTGCTCATGCCGCCGCCGAACATGTCGGACATGCCGCCGCCCCGCCCCTTGTGCAGGAGGATCAGGAGGGTCAGCAGGAGGCTGGTGATGCCCAGCACGACCTGCAGGACGATGGTGAGAATCTGCACGACGGCCTTCCGTTTGTGGCGTCTAGTCGGTCACGAGATGGTGCTCGAACCTGACAATGCTAGCAAACTCGGCCGGATCGAGGCTGGCGCCGCCCACGAGCAGGCCATCGACGTCACGGCCGCGCATGATGGCCCCCGCGTTCGCCGCCTTGACGGAGCCTCCATAGAGCAGCCGGGCGGAGGCGGCCGCCTCGGCGCCGTGCAGCGCGGACAGCTCGCCGCGCAGCGCGGCGCACATCTCCTGTGCGTCCTCGGGCCCGGCCACCTCCCCGGTGCCGATCGCCCACACGGGCTCGTACGCGACGACCAGGCGGCCGGCCTGCTCCGCGTCGAGGCCGGCGACTGCGGCGCGCAGCTGGCCGAGCGTGTGCTCGACGTGGCGGCCCTCCTGCCGGACCTCGAGCCCCTCGCCGACGCAGAGGACGGGGACCAGCGAGTGGCGGTACGCCGCCTCCACCTTGGCCCGCACCGCGTCGTCGGACTCGCCGTGGATGGTGCGCCGCTCGCTGTGGCCGACGAGTGCGTAGGCGCAGCCGAGGCGGGCGAGGAACTGGCCGGAGACGTCGCCGGTGTAGGCGCCGGAATCGTGCGGGGACAGGTCCTGGCCGCCGTAGGCCAGGGGCAGGTCGTCCCCGGCGACGAGCGTCTGGACGCCGCGCAGGTCCGTGAAGGGCGGGAAGATGGCGACCTCGACGCGGTCGAAGTCGTGGCGGGCGTCCTCGAGCGTCCACGCGAGCTTCTGCAGCAGCGTGATGCCCTGGACGTGGTCCATGTTCATCTTCCAGTTGCCCGCGATCAGCGGGCGCCGGTCGAACCGTCCGTTGGTCGTGGTGGCCATGGGCCCTACTTCCCGTCGAGCGCGGTCAGGCCCGGCAGCTGCTTGCCCTCGAGGTACTCGAGGCTCGCGCCGCCGCCGGTGGAGATGTGGCCGAAGTCGTCCTCGTGGAACCCCAGGGTCCGGACGGCCGCCGCGGAGTCGCCACCGCCGACGACGCTGAACGCCTCCGAGTCGGAAAGCGCCTGGGCCACGGCGCGGGTGCCGCCGGCGAAGGCGTCCATCTCGAACACGCCCATGGGCCCGTTCCAGAAGACCGTGTTGGCGCTGCGGATGTAGCTGGCGAACCGCTCGCCCGACGCCGGACCGATGTCGAGGCCGAGCCCGCCCGATCCGAAGCGGCCGGACTCGAGGGCGTCGGCGGCCAGCACCTCGTGGCCGGCATCGGCCGCGAACTTCTCCGCGACGACGATGTCGGTCGGCAGCACGATGTCGCAGCCGATCTCCTGCGCCCGCTTGAGGTAGCCGCGGCAGGTGTCGAGCTGCTCCTCCTCCAGCAGGCTCGCGCCGACCTCGTGGCCCTGGGCCTTGAGGAACGTGAACGCCATCCCCCCGCCGATCAGCAGGTGGTCCGCGCGGCCCAGCAGGTTGTCGATGACGGCGAGCTTGTCGGAGACCTTGGAGCCGCCCAGCACGACGACGTAGGGGCGCTTGGGCGCATCGGTCAGGGTCTTGAGGACCTCGACCTCGGTGCGGACCAGGTCGCCCTGGTAGGAGGGCAGCTTCGCGGCGATGTCGTACACGGAGGCGTGCTTGCGGTGCACGGCCCCGAACGCGTCGTTGACGTACGCGCCGTTGCCGCCGGTGAGGGTGGCGAGCTCGTCGGCGAACGCGGCCCGCTCGGCCTCGTCCTTGCTGGTCTCGCGGGCGTCGAAACGGACGTTCTCCAGGACGAGGACCTCGCCGTCGCCCAGCGACCCGGCGACGGCGCGCGCGTTCTCGCCCACCGTGTCGGACGCGGTCTTCACGGGGAAGGGCGCCAGCTGGGCCAGGCGGTCCGCGGCGGGACGGATCGAGTACTGCGGATCCGGCTGGCCCTTGGGCCGGCCCAGGTGGGCCATCACGAGGACCCGGGCGCCGGCGTCGGCCAGCTTCTCCAGGACGGGCAGGGAGGCGCGCACGCGGCCGTCGTCCGTCACGGTCGACCCGTCGAGGGGCACGTTGAGGTCGCTGCGCACCAGGACGTGGCGGCCGGCCACGCCCTCGGCAAGGAGGGCATCAAGGGTCTTGGCAGTCATGCATTCAGGCTATACGACGGGCGCCCCGCGGGTCCGTCCGTGACGCGCACGCGCGCCGTCGCGCAGGGCGGCCCGCTAGCGGCCGGTGCCCACCATCCGGGTCAGGTCGATGAGCCGGTTGCTGTAGCCCCACTCGTTGTCGTACCAGCCGATGACCTTGACGGTCTGGCCAATCGACTTCGTCAGGGGCGCGTCGAAGATCGCCGAGTGCGGGTCCCCGACGATGTCGGAGGAGACCAGCGGGTCCTCGCTGTAGCGCAGGTACTCCGCGAGCGGCCCCGACTCGGCGGCCCCGCGGAAGGCCTCGTTGACCTCCTCGACCTCCGCGTGGCGCTGGAGCTCCACGGTCAGGTCGGTGGCCGAACCGGTGATGACGGGGACGCGCATGGCGAATCCGTCCAGGCGGCCCTTGAGCTCGGGGATGACCTCGCCGATGGCCTTCGCGGCGCCGGTCGAGGTCGGGATCATGTTGGCGGCCGCGGCGCGGGCGCGGCGCCGGTCCTTCTTGTGATGGCCGTCCTGGAGGTTCTGGTCCGCGGTGTAGGCGTGGATCGTCGTCATGATCCCGTCGACGATCCCGAAGTAGTCGTGCAGCACCTTCGCCAGCGGAGCGAGGCAGTTCGTCGTGCACGACGCGTTGGAGACGATGTGGTGCGTGTCCGGGTCGTACGTGTCGTCGTTGACGCCGAGGACGAACGTGGCGTCGATGTGCTTGCCGGGCGCCGACAGCACGACCTTCCGGGCGCCCGCGTCGAGGTGCTTGCGCGCATCCGTGCCGTTGTTGAACCGGCCGGTGCACTCGACGACGACGTCGACACCGAGGTCCGCCCACGGCAGCGCCGCGGGGTCCTTCTCGGACAGGACCCGCACCGAGCGGTCGCCCACCAGCAGGTCGTGGCCGGAGGCCTTCACCTCGGCGTCGAGGGGGCCGAGCACGGTGTCGTACTTGACGAGCATCGCCAGGTCGTCGACCGGGGCCAGGTCGTTGGCGGCGACGATCTCGATGTCGTCGCCCAACTGGTGGACCACCCTGAGGGCGTTGCGGCCGATCCGGCCGAGGCCGTTGATGCCGATGCGGACGGTCATGCTCCACTCTCCTCGCGACGGGGACAGGCTGCACGGCCACTCTATCGACGCGTCGCCCGCGGGCAAGGGGGTCCGGGTGAACGCCCCGCGAACGCGAACGGCGCCGCCGCCGCGCCCGGAGTCCGGGATGCGGCGGTCGGCGCCGTGGGCGTGGGGGAACCCCGCGCGGGCTACTTGCCGGCGGTGACCAGCGCGGAGGCGCCGTTGCGGGCGGCCTCGAAGCGCTGGGCCACGTCGGCCCAGTTCACGATGTTCCAGAACGCCTTGACGTAGTCCGCCTTGACGTTCTGGTAGTCGAGGTAGAAGGCGTGCTCCCACATGTCCAGCTGCAGCAGCGGGGTCGTCGCGACCGGGACGCCGTTCTGCTGGTCGTACATCTGCTCGATCACCAGGTTCCCGCCCAGCGGCTCGTAGGCCAGGATCGCCCAGCCGGAGCCCTGGATCGTGGTGGCCGCGCCGGTGAAGTGGCCGCGGAACCCGTCGAAGGAGCCGAAGTACTCGTCGATCGCGGCCGCCAGCTCGCCCTCGGGCTTGTCGCCGCCCTCCGGGGACAGGTTGTTCCAGAAGATCGAGTGGTTGATGTGGCCGCCGAGGTTGAACTGCAGGTCCTTGGACAGCTTGGCGGCGCCGGCGGCGTCGCCCTTGTCCCGGGCCTCCGCCATCTTCTCCAGGGCCGTGTTGGCGCCGGTCACGTACGCGTTGTGGTGCTTGGAGTGGTGCAGCTCCATGATCCGCGCCGAGATGTGCGGCTCCAGGGCGGCGTAGTCGTAGGACAGCTCCGGAAGGGTGTACTGCGTCATCGTTCCTCCATTCGTGGTGCGCCCCGCGGGGGCGTGCCGTTCATGCATCCCGCGCCCGGCAGGACGCGGAAACCTGTGTCTCAGCCTTCGAGCATCTCTTGCGTGACGCTGGCCTCGGTGCCGGGGATCCCGAGTTCGGTGGCCCGCTTGTCGGCCATGGCCAGGAGCCGCCGGATCCGCCCGGCGATCGCGTCCTTGGTCATCGGCGGGTCCGCCAGCCGGCCGAGCTCGTCGAGGCTGGCCTGCTTGTGCGCGACGCGGAGCGCGCCGGCGTACTGCAGGTGGTCGGGGACGTCGTCGCCGAGGATCTCGAGCGCGCGCTCGACGCGCGCGCCGGCGGCGACGGCGGCCTGCGCGGAGCGGCGCAGGTTGGCGTCGTCGAAGTTGGCGAGCCGGTTCGCGGTGGCGCGCACCTCCTTGCGCATGCGGCGCTCCTCCCACACCATCAGCGCGTCGTGGGCGCCCATGCGGGTCAGCAGCGCGGCGATGCTGTCGCCGTCGCGGATGACGACGCGGTCGATGCCGCGCACCTCGCGCGCCTTCGCGACGATGTCCAGGCGGCGGGCGGCGCCGACGAGGGCCAGGGCTGCTTCCGGGCCGGGGCAGGTGACCTCCATGGAGGAGGATCGCCCGGGCTCGGTGAGCGAGCCGTGGGCCAGGAACGCGCCGCGCCAGACGGCCTCGGCGTCGCCGACCGACCCGTTGACGATCGCTGCGGGCAGGCCCCGGACCGGCCGGCCCCGCCCGTCGAGGAGCCCGGTCTGGCGGGCCAGCGACTCGCCCTCGCGGACGACGCGGACGACGTACCGGTTCCCGCGGCGCAGGCCGCCGCCGGAGACCACGATGATCTCCGCCGCGTGCCCGTAGACCTCCGCGATCGACTGGCGGAGGCGGCGGGCGGTGGCGGCGAGGTCCACCTCGGCCTCGATCACGATCCGCCCGGAGACGATGTGCAGGCCGCCGGCGAAGCGCAGCATCGCGGAGACCTCGGCCTTGCGTTCGGAGGACTTCTTGACGTCCAGCCGGGACAGTTCCTCCTTGACCGAGGCTGTCAGTGCCATGGCTTGTCTTCCTCACTGCCGTTGTCATGCGTCTCGAAGGCCGCGAACACGTCCTGGTAGGCGCTGGCCAGCCGCAGCGGCGCGTGGACGGCGCGGCCCCTGCCCTCGCCTACCTTACCGAAAAAGCACCGGGCGCCCAGCCGTTCGGCGGCGGCCCGGAACTCCTCGACGTCGTCGATCGAGGACGGGTCGGCGACGACGGCGTCGAAACGCAGGTCCGGCGCATACCGGTTGATGACCTTCAGGTGGTCCGCCGCGGAGAGCCCGGCGGTCTCGTGGTCCGACGTGAGGTTCGTGGTCAGCAGGCGCCGCGCCGGGGTGGCCTCCAGGGCCCGCCGCATCTCCGGCAGCATCAGGTGCGGCAGCACGGAGGTGTACCAGGAGCCGGGGCCGAGCACGACCCAGTCGACCAGCTCGATCGCCTCGAGCGCCTCGGGGCACGCCGGGGCGTCGGCGGGGCTGAGCTCGACGTGGCTGACCGCCCCGTTCTTGCCCGCGACGGCCAGTTCGGCCTGGCCCTCGATGCGCTGGTTGACGAGGCGCCCCTCCGGGTCCTCGCCCAGCACCTCCCCGGCGATCGTCAGCGGGACGGTGCTCATGGGCAGCACCTGGCCCCGGGCGCCCAGCAGGGCCCCCGCCCAGCGGAGCCCCGCCACGGGGTCCCCGAGCAGTTCCCACAGCGTCACGATCAGCAGGTTGCCGATGGCGTGGTTGGCCAGCCCGGCGGCGTCGCCGGGCTGGCCGCCCGGGGCGAACCGGTGTTGCATGACGTCGCGCCAGGTGCGGCCCCAGTCCGTGTCGTCGCACAGCGCGGCCAGCGCCATGCGCAGGTCCCCCGGCGGCAGGACGCCGAGGTCGCGGCGGAGGCGCCCGGACGAGCCGCCGTCGTCGGCCACGGTGACGATGGCCGTGAGGTCGGTGGTGATCCGCCGCAGCGCCGCCAGCGTGGCGGAGAGGCCGTGGCCGCCGCCGAGGGCAGCGACGCTGACGGAACCGCGCCCCCCGGCCGACGGCGGGGGGACGAGCGGGAACTGGCCGGTGACCGCCATGCTCACTCCCGTCCCAGGTCGCGGTGGTTGACGGCGACGGTGACCCGTGGCAGCTGCCGGAGGCGCCGGGCCAGCTCCTCCGCGATGGCGACGGAGCGGTGCTTGCCGCCGGTGCAGCCCACGGCGATGGTCGCGTAGTGCTTGTTCTCCCGGCGGTACCCCTCCAGGACCGGCTCGAGGGCCTCGAGGTAGCGCCCGATGAAGTCGGAGGCGCCATCCCCCGCCAGGACGTAGTCGCTGACGACGGCGTCCTGACCGGTGTGCGGCCGCAGCTCCGGGACCCAGTGCGGGTTGGGCAGGAAGCGGGCGTCGGCCACGAAGTTCGCGTCGGCCGGCAGCCCGTACTTGAACCCGAAGCTCATGACGTTCAGGCGGACCACGATGGGCCCGGACTCCGAGAACAGCTCCGTGATCGCCGTGGCGAGCGCGTGGACGTTCATCGTCGTCGTGTCCAGCACGACCTCGGCCCGCTCGCGCAGCTCCCGCAGGACCTCCCGCTCCGCGGCGATCCCGTCCAGGATCCGGCCGGTCCCCTGCAGCGGGTGCGGCCGCCGGCCCTGCTCGAAGCGGCGGACCAGGTGCTCGTCGCTCGCGTCGAGGAACAGGACCCGGTAGTCCACCCCGGCCGCGCGCAGCAGCTGGAGGTTCTCCCGCAGCGCGGGGAACAGGGCCTTGCTGCGCACGTCCATGACGACGGCGAGCTTCGGGATCGCGCCCGGCGTGCGGGCGACGAGCTCCGTGAGCGTGGTCAGGAGCTGGGGCGGGAGGTTCTCGACGACGTACCAGCCGTGGTCCTCGAGCGCGTGCGCCGCCGTCGTGCGGCCGGCCCCGGACATGCCGGTGACGATGAGCAGTTCGGACTGGGCGGGTTTCACTGGCTCGAGGTCAGGCATGCTCCCATCCTAGGATCTCGCCGGTGGCGGTATTGACGATCGGCACCGCCCCGTCGGGGACGCCGCCGTCGTCCTCGCCGGGCGCCGCTTCCGCGCCGCCGTCGGGGGCCGTCGCGTCGGCGCCCGGGGCCGGGGCGCCCGCCCCGTCCGGCGCCGCCGGCCGCGGGGGCGCCGCGAACGCGGCGCGCAGGTTCGCGGCGAGGGCCGGGCCGACGCCGGGGACCTGCCGCAGCTCCTCCTCCGTGGCGGCGCGCATGGCCTTGAGCGTGCCGAAGTGCTTCAGGAGGGCCTTGCGCTTGGCGGGTCCGAGCCCGGGGACGTCGTCCAGGATCGAGTGCAGCATGGAGGTGGTGCGCTTCTTGCGGTGGAACGTGATGGCGAACCGGTGGGCCTCGTCGCGGATGCGCTGGACCATGTAGAGCGCGTCGGAGGCGCGCGGCAGGACCACGGGGAACGGGTCGTCGGGCAGCCACAGCTCCTCGAGGCGCTTGGCGATGCCGGCGACGTACACGTCGTCGATGCCGAGGTCGGCCAGCGCCTGGGACGCGGCGGCGACCTGCGGCGGTCCGCCGTCGACCAGCACGAGCGCCGGGGGGTAGGCGAAGCGGCGGTGGGTCCGCGCCGTGTCCGCCTCCGGGTCGATCTCCCCGCCCATCGCCGGGACGGGCTGGTCCTGGTCCTCGAGGTAGTGCCGGAAGCGGCGGGTGATCACGTCGTACATGGAGGCCGTGTCGTCGCGGGCGGCGTCCCCCGTGATGGAGAACTTGCGGTAGTCGGACTTCTTCGGCAGCCCGTCCTCCATGACGACCATGGATGCGACGACGTTCGTACCGGAGACGTGCGAGATGTCGTAGCACTCGATCCGCAGGAGCGGCACGGGCAGCCCCAGGGACTCCTGCAGCTCCTGGAGGGCGGCGCTGCGGACGCTGATGTCGCCCGCCCGGCGGGACTTGTGCAGGCGCAGCGCCTGTTCCGCGTTCTCGCGGACGGTGCCCAGGAGGGCGGCCTTCCCCCCCCGGCGGGGCACGCGCAGGTTCACGGCCGCCCCGCGCAGGCCGCGCAGCCACTGGGCGAGCTCGGGGGCGTTCTCCGGCTCGACGGGGACCAGGATCTCCTTGGGCAGCCGGTCCGCGGCGTTCTGCCCGTAGACCTGCTGGAGCAGGTGCTCGACGAATGCCTCGGGGGTGGTGTCCTCGACTTTCTCCACGACCCAGCCGCGCTGGCCGCGGATGCGCCCGTCCCGGACGTGGAAGACCTGGACGGCGGCCTCGAGCTCGTCCTCCGCGAGCGCGAAGACGTCCGCCTCGGTGTCCTCGGAGAGGACGACGGCGTTGCGCTCGAACACGCGCTTGAGCGCGGCGATGTCGTCGCGGTGGCGGGCCGCCTGCTCGTACTCCAGCTCGGCGACGGCGGCGGCCATCTTGTTCTCCAGGTCCCGGATGAAGCGCGTCCCCTCCCCGCCCATGAACCGGCACAGGTCCTCGGCGAGGGCCCGGTGGTCGGCGGGGCTGATGCGGCCGACGCAGGGGGCGGAGCACTTGTCGATGTAGCCGAGCAGGCAGGGCCGCCCGGTCCGCTCGGCGCGGGCGAAGACGCCCGCGGAGCACGTGCGGACCGGGAACACCCGGAGCAGGGTGTCGAGCGTGTCGCGGATGGCCTTGGCCGGGTAGAACGGGCCGAAGTACTTGGTGTCCTTGCGCCGGTCCCCCCGCATGACCTGCGCGCGCGGGTACTTCTCGCCCAGCGTGACGGCGAGGTAGGGGTACGACTTGTCGTCCCGGAACATGATGTTGAACCGGGGCGAGAACTCCTTGATCCACGTGTACTCGAGCTGGATGGCCTCGAGCTCGCTGCCCACCACGGTCCACTCGACGCCGGACGCCGTGTGCACCATGGTGTGCGTCTTGGCCGGAAGCGTGGCGGGGTTGGCGAAGTACGAGTTCAGCCGGGACCGCAGGTTCTTCGCCTTGCCCACGTACACGACGCGGCCCTGCGGGTCGCGGAAGCGGTAGACGCCCGGCGAGGTGGGGATCTCCCCGGTCCGCGGGCGGTAGCTGGAGGGATCGGCCATGCCTTAACGCTACTGGTCCGTCGGCACCTGGTTGTAGCCGGGGGCCCGCTCCTGGCCCGTCAGCGCCGCGATCGCGTCGACGATCTTGTCCGTGGCGGCCCGGCGCTCGGGCAGCGGGTGCTTGGGGCCGAGGCGGTCGAACACGAGCGGCTCCCCCGCCACCAGCGTGAAGTGCCGCGGGGTGATCCGGTTGCGGCCCGCCGGCTGCAGGCGCTCGGTCCCGATGAGCCCCACGGGAACCACGGGCGCCCCCGTCGACAGGGCCAGCCAGCCGACGCCGGTCCGGCCGCGGTAGATGCGCCCGTCCCGGGACCGCGTGCCCTCCGGGTAGATGCCGACGCCGCGGCCCTCGTCGAGGATGGCGACGAGGGAGTCCAGCGCGGCCACGGACGCGGCCTGCTCGCCGCGCTGCACGGGGATGGAGCCGACGGACTCGAAGAACGCCTTCATCAGCCGGCCCTTGAGCCCGGGCGTGGTGAAGTACTCGGCCTTGGCGAAGAACGCGACGGGACGGGGCATCAGCGCCTGGATGATGATGCTGTCCAGGAAGGACAGGTGGTTCGAGGCGACGATGAACGGGCCCTCGGTGGGGACGTTCTCCAGTCCGGTGACGGTCGGGCGGCAGGTTCCCCCGATCGCGCCGCGGAACGTGCGGCGGACCCCTTCGTACATGGACATCTAGGCGGTGGCCTCCTCGGCGATGGGCCCGAGCAGCAGGTCGGTCAGTTCTTCGGCGGTCCCGGCGACGCGGCGCACCCCGGCCGCCTCGAGCTCGCCGTCGGCGGCGAACCCCCAGGCGACGCCGATGCACGGGATGCCGTGGGCCGCTGCGCCCTCGGCGTCGTAGTGGCGGTCGCCCACCATCACGGTTTCCGCGGGGTCCGTGCCGACGGCCTCGAAGGCGGCCCGGACGATGTGCGCCTTGCCGTGCCCGGCGGGCAGGTTCGCCAGCTCGTTCGGGTCCGAGCCGTGGACGGAGCCGAAGCGGTCCGCGAGGCCCTGGATCTCCAACAGCCGGCGGGCGATGTCGGTGGGCTTCGAGGTCGCCACGGCCAGGGCAGCGCCGGCGTCGAGCAGCGCGTCCAGCATCCGGGGAACGCCCGGGTAGACGCGGCTGGAGGCCATGCCCTCGGCGGCGTACACGGCGCGGTAGTCCGCGATGATGCGCGGCAGGTCGCGCTCCGCGACGCCGGGGACGGTGAGCAGACCGGCGGCCAGCGGGGGCCCTACGAGGGCGTGCAGCACGTCCGGCCCGGGGTCGGGGATGCCGTTCTTCAGCAGTGCCGTGAGGATGCCGCCCGTGATGGCCCCGGCCGGGTCCACCAGGGTGCCGTCGAGGTCGAACAGCACGGCACGGGCGGAAATGGACACCCGGACATTGTTGCACGCCCACGCGCCCGGGCGTGGCACCCGGCCTCCCCCCGCCGCGCCGCTAGCCGAGGATCTGCGCCAGGAACGCCCCCGTGTGGCTCTCCGCGACCTTCGCGACCTGCTCCGGAGTCCCCTCGGCGACGACCTGCCCGCCGCCGGAACCGCCCTCGGGCCCGAGGTCGATCAGCCAGTCGGCGCTCTTGATGACGTCGAGGTTGTGCTCGATCGTGATCACGGTGTTGCCCTTGTTCACGAGGCCCTGGAGGACGGCCAGCAGCTTGCGGATGTCCTCGAAGTGCAGGCCGGTCGTCGGCTCGTCCAGGACGTAGATGCTGCGCCCGTTCGACCGCTTCTGCAGCTCCGCCGCCAGCTTCACGCGCTGCGCCTCGCCGCCCGAGAGCGTCGTCGCGGGCTGCCCGAGCCGCACGTAGCCCAGGCCGACGTCGACGAGCGTGCGCAGGTGGCGGGCGATCGGGGTGAACGCCGCGAAGAACTCGGCGCCCTCCTCGATGGACATGTCCAGCACGTCGGCGATGGTCTTGCCCTTGTAGTGGACCTCCAGCGTCTCCCGGTTGTAGCGGGCTCCGTGGCAGACCTCGCACGGGACGTAGACGTCCGGCAGGAAGTTCATCTCGATCTTCAGCGTGCCGTCGCCGGAGCACGCCTCGCAGCGCCCGCCCTTGACGTTGAAGGAGAACCGTCCCGGCTGGTAGCCGCGCAGCTTCGCCTCGTTGGTCTCGGCGAACAGGCGCCGGATGTGGTCGAACACGCCGGTGTACGTGGCCGGGTTCGAGCGCGGCGTGCGGCCGATGGGGCTCTGGTCCACGTGGATGACCTTGTCCAGCTGGTCCAGGCCCTCGACCCGCGTGTGCCGGCCGGGCACCTGCTTGGCGCCGTTGAGCTTGTTGGCGAGCACCTTGTAGAGGATGTCGTTCACCAGGGTCGACTTCCCGGAGCCGGAGACGCCCGTGATGGCGGTGAACACGCCCAGCGGGAAGGAGACGGACAGGTTGCGCAGGTTGTTCTCCCGCGCCCCGACGACCTTGACCTGGCGCTTGCGGTCGATGGGCCTGCGCTCCGCAGGCAGCTCGATCGACTTGCGGCCGGCCAGGTAGTCGCCCGTCAGGGACCGGTCGTTGGCCAGGAGCCCCTCGAGCGAGCCGGAGTGCACGACCGTGCCGCCGTGCTCGCCGGCGCCCGGGCCGATGTCGACGATCCAGTCCGCCTCCGCAATGGTGTCCTCGTCGTGCTCGACGACGATGAGCGTGTTGCCGAGGTCGCGCAGGCGGGTGAGCGTCTCGATGAGCCGCCGGTTGTCCCGCTGGTGCAGTCCGATGGACGGCTCGTCGAGGACGTAGAGCACGCCGACCAGGCCGGATCCGATCTGGGTGGCGAGCCGGATGCGCTGCGCCTCGCCGCCGGAGAGGGTCCCTGCCGCGCGCTCGAGGTTGAGGTACTCGAGTCCGACGTCCAGGAGGAAGTCCAGCCGGGCGCCGATCTCCTTGAGCACCTGGCCGGCGATCGTCGCTTCGCGGTCCGTGAGCTCGAGGGCGCCGAGGAACCCCCGCACCTCGCGCAACGGCAGCGCGGATGCGGCCGCGATGGACTTGCCGCCGAGCAGCACGGACAGGGACGCCGGGTTCAGGCGCGCGCCGTCGCACTCGGGGCACGGCACCTGCCGCATGTACTCCTCGTACCGGTCCCGGGCCTGGTCGGACTCCGTCTCCGAGTGCTTGCGGTGGATGTACTGGACGACGCCCTCGAAGCCCGTGGAGTAGGTGCGCTCGCGGCCGAAGCGGTTCCGGTACTGGACGACGACCTTGTGGTCCTTGCCGTGGAGCACGGCCTTCCGCGCGGCGGCGGAGAGCTTGCCCCAGGCGGTGTCCATCGAGAAGCCGAGCTCGTTGGAGAGGCCGGTGAGCAGCCGGTTCCAGTACTCGGTCGTGGCGGCGCCCAGCGACCACGGGGCGATGGCGCCCTCGGCCAGCGTCTTGTCGGGGTCGGGCACCACGAGGTCCTCGTCGACCTCGAGCTTGCTGCCGATGCCGGTGCAGGCCGGGCAGGCGCCGTAGGGGTTGTTGAAGGAGAAGGAGCGCGGCTCGATCTCGTCGATCGCCAGCGGGTGCTCGTTGGGGCAGGCCAGGTGCTCCGAGAACGCCCGGACGCGGCCCTCGTCCTCGGCGGGCAGGTCGACGAAGTCGGCCAGGACCCGCCCGTCCGCGATCGCCAGGGCGGTCTCGATCGAATCCGTGAGGCGCTGCCGCACCCCGTCCTTGATGGCGAGCCGGTCGACGACCACCTCGATCGTGTGCTTGAACTGCTTCTTCAGCGTGGGCGGGTCGTCCAGCTGGACGGTCTCCCCGTCGACGCGGGCACGGGCGAAGCCCTTCGCCGCCAGCTCCTTGAACAGCTCCACGAACTCGCCCTTGCGCCCGCGGACGACCGGGGCCAGGACCTGGAAGCGGGTCCGTTCGGGCAGCTCGAGCAGCTGGTCGACGATCTGCTGGGGCGTCTGCCGCGCAACCGGCTCCCCGCACTCGGGGCAGTACGGGCGGCCGACGCGCGCCCAGAGCAGGCGCATGTAGTCGTAGATCTCGGTGATCGTGCCGACGGTCGAGCGGGGGTTCTTGCTCGTGGACTTCTGGTCGATCGACACGGCCGGCGAGAGGCCCTCGATGAAGTCGACGTCGGGCTTGTCCACCTGGCCCAGGAACATGCGGGCATAGGCGGAGAGGGACTCGACGTAGCGCCGCTGCCCCTCCGCGAAGATCGTGTCGAAGGCCAGCGAGGACTTCCCGGACCCGGACAGGCCGGTGAAGACCACCAGCGCGTTGCGGGGCAGGTCGACGTCGACGTTGCGCAGGTTGTGCTCGCGCGCGCCCTTGACGATCAGCCGGGACTGGTCCGGGGCGCCGGATCCGACGGCGGGCACGGACTCTTCAAGCGTGTTGGTGGAAGGCACCCTCATATGGTAGTCGAAAACTTCTTCGAACTCGCGTTCGAAGACGCGCGTCACCCACCCGGGGCGCCGCCGTCGCCCTCCGGCGAGCGCCCGATGGAGCCGGCGCTACCTTCCGCGGAACGCGGCGCGCACGTACTCGACCGCCTCGTCCTCCCCCACGCCCCAGCGCAGGGACTCGTGGGCGAACGCCGTGGCCGCGTCGCCGACGTGCCGGCCGACGTCGTTCGCGGTCGCCTCGATGACCGTGCCGTTGCGGCCCCGGGTGGAGACCACGCCCGCCTGCTCCAGCTCGCGGTAGGCGCGGGCCACGGTGTTCGCGGCGACCCCGAGGTCCTGGGCCAGGCGCCGCACCGGCGGGAGCTTTGTCCCGGGCACGAGCCGGCCCTGCGCGACCGCGTCCAGGATCTGCCGGCGGATCTGCTCGTACGGATTGACCCGGCCGCCGTGGTCGACCTTCATGAATGCGAGGACATCCTCCTCCATGGTTTTCCTCCCCAAGTCCTTCGTTTTGTATCCCCCGTGGCCGCAACCATACTCTCCCGGACGGCGCCGGAAACGGCGCCATGCCTGAGCTGTCCCGGATCGTTCGTTCCGGGTGTGGCGCATCGTTCGGTAGCCTGTGGCCATGGACACCACCGCGACCCTCCTGCACGACCTGCCGAAGGCCACCATCCGACGGATCTCCGTGTCGGAGATGGACAACAACGTCTATCTGGTGACCTCGAAGGAGACCGGGTCCCAGATCCTCATCGACGCCGCCGACGACGCGGGGGCCATCCGCGGGCTCATCGCCTCGGCCGCCGGGGACGCGCCCGGCGGCACGCAGCTCGCGGTGGTCGTGACCACCCACAGGCACTGGGACCACGTGCGCGCCCTGCCGGAGCTCGCCACCGAACCCGGCGTGGGCCTGGCGGCCGGCGCCGACGACGCCGAGGCCATCCGGACGGACACGGGGGTGCGGATCGACCGCGAGCTGCGCGACGGCGACGCCGTGGCCGTGCCGGGCCTCGAGCTCGAGGCCATCCACCTGCGCGGCCACACGCCCGGCTCGGTCGCGCTCGTCTACCGCGACCCCGCCGGGCCCGCGCACGTCTTCAGCGGAGACTCCCTGTTCCCGGGCGGGATCGGCAACACGCAGGGCGACCCGGACCGGTTCGATTCCCTGTACACGGACGTGGTCGGGCGCGTGTTCGAGCGCTTCGCCGACGACACCCTCGTCCACCCCGGCCACGGGAAGGGCACGACGGTCGGTGCCGAGCGCCCGCACCTTCCCGAGTGGCGCGAGCGCGGCTGGTAGCTTCCGGCGCCGGCGAGGACGTCCAGCGGGCCGAGTGGCCCCGCGGCCGGGCCCCTAGGCGTTGGGGACGGGGCGCGCCGGGCCGACGGGCCGGGCGCGCCCCCGTGACCGCTTCACGCCCACCGCGAAGACCCGCCGGAACGGCAGGACCGTGACGGGCTCCCGGCCGTCGGCACCGGCCCCGGCGAGGGGCGGATAGGCCCCGCGGAGCAGGGCCGCGTACTCGGCTTCGAACTCCTCGGCCTCCCCCGCGCCGAGGACCGCGAGGACGGGCCGCAGCGCCGTCCCGCGGACCCAGCGCAACACCGGGTCCGGCCCGGTGAGGACGTGTCGGTAGACGCTCTCCCACACGTCGGCCTCGAATCCGTGGGCCAGCAGCAGCGACAGGTAGTCCTCCGGCGCGCCGACCGCCTCCGCGTGGCGCAGGACGCCGTCGAGCCGCGGCGCCCAGCGCGGGGACGCGGCGAGGCCACGCAGCAGCGCGTGCGAGGGGGCGCCGAAGTTCCCCGGGACCTGGGCCGCGAACCAGGCGCCGGTGGGCAGCGCGTCCAGCCACCGCCCGACGAGCGCGAGGTGGCCGGGAATCCACTGCAGCATCGCGTTGCTGACCAGCACGTCGGTCCCGGCCTCCGGCTCCCATTCCGCGGCGTCCGCGGGCGCGAACGCGAGGTTCGGGCGGTGGCCCTCCGTTCCGGGGGCGTGGGCGGCGCGGGCGCGGGCCAGCATCTCGGGCGAGGAGTCGAGGCCGACGACGGCGGCGCCTGGCCACCGGTCGGCGAGCGCAGCGGTCAGGTGCCCGGGGCCGCAGCCGAGGTCCACGACGCGCCGCGGCGTGCCGGCCCGGATGCGGGCGGCGAGGTCGAAGAACGGACGGTCGCGGTCGCCGGAGAACTCGGCGTAGGCGGCGGGATCCCAGCGCATGCGCCCAGCGTACGACGGCGGCGCCCCGCCGGCGGCCCGCGGGTAGGCTGGAGGCACCATGCTGCTGACCGAACTGCTCCCAGACGACCCGCCGCGCGGGGCGACCGCCGAATCCACCTACGAGTCCTTCATCCGGTGGGTGGAGCACCGCGGGATCGAGCTCTACCCCGCGCAGGACGAGGCGGTGATGGAGCTCGTCCAGGGGCACAACACGATCCTGGCGACCCCCACTGGCTCCGGGAAGTCGCTGGTGGCCGTCGCCGCGCACTTCAACTCCCTGGCGCGTGGCGAGGTCAGCTTCTACACGGCGCCGATCAAGGCGCTGGTCTCGGAGAAGTTCTTCGACCTGTGCGGCATCTTCGGCGCGGAGAACGTCGGGATGGTCACCGGGGACTCCTCGGTCAACGCCGACGCGCCGATCATCTGCT
This sequence comes from Arthrobacter paludis, assembly GCF_056782315.1. Classification (NCBI taxonomy): domain Bacteria; kingdom Bacillati; phylum Actinomycetota; class Actinomycetes; order Micrococcales; family Micrococcaceae; genus Arthrobacter; species Arthrobacter paludis. The sequence continues at coordinate 60,851 of NZ_JBXAEW010000018.1, read as the reverse complement.
GCACCGCGGAGATCCTGGCGAACATCGCCCTGCGCGAGGGCTCCGAGGCGGACGTGGGCTGCGTCGTGATGGACGAGTTCCACTTCTACGCGGACCCGCAGCGCGGCTGGGCCTGGCAGGTTCCCCTGCTGGAGCTGCCGCAGGCGCAGTTCCTGCTGATGTCCGCGACGCTGGGCGACACCACCCGCTTCGAGGACGAGCTCGCGGCCCGGACGGGGCGGGCGTCCACCACGATCGCCCACGCCGAGCGGCCCATCCCGCTGCACCACTACTACTCCGAACAGCCGGTCCAGGAGGCCATCGAGGAGCTCGTCTCGACCCGGCAGGCCCCCGTCTACGTGGTGCACTTCAGCCAGCTCGAGGCGATCGAGCGCGCCCAGGGGCTGATGAGCGTCAACGTGTGCACGCGCGAGGAGAAGGACCGGATCGCGGACCTGATCGGCGGCTTCCGGTTCTCCGCGGGGTTCGGCAAGACCCTGAACCGGCTGGTCCGCCACGGCATCGGCGTGCACCACGCCGGCATGCTCCCGAAGTACCGGCGGCTCGTCGAGCAGCTGGCCCAGGCCGGCCTGCTCAAGGTCATCTGCGGCACCGACACCCTCGGCGTGGGCATCAACGTGCCGATCCGGACGGTGATGCTCACGGCCCTGACGAAGTTCGACGGCACGCGCATGCGGCCCCTGAACTCCCGCGAGTTCCACCAGATCGCCGGCCGCGCCGGCCGGGCGGGCTACGACACGGCGGGCACCGTCGTCGTCCAGGCACCGGAGTACGCCATCGAGAACAAGCGCGCCATGGAGAAGGCGGTCGCGAAGTTCGGCGACGACCAGCGCAAGCTGCGCCAGGTCACCAAGAAGAAGCCGCCCCAGGGCTTCGTCACGTGGAGCGAGAAGACGTTCGACAAGCTCGTCGCCTCCGCCCCGGAGCCGCTGCAGTCCAGCTTCACGGTCACGCACGCGATGCTGCTGAACCTCCTCGAACGCCCGGGGGACGCCTTCGCCGCCGCGCGCCGGCTGCTGACCGAGAACCACGAGCCGCCCGCCCGCCAGCGGTCCCTGCTGCGCCGCGCGCTCGGCATCCTGCGCGAGCTGCTGGCCACGGGCGTCGTCACCCGGCTCGACGAGCCGGACGCGTACGGGAACCGGCTCGCCCTGACCGTGCACCTGCAGCCGAACTTCGCGCTGAACCAGCCGCTGTCGCCGTTCGCGCTGGCCGCCTTGGAGCTGCTCGACCGGGACTCGCCGTCCTACGCGCTCGACGTGGTCTCCGTCATCGAGGCCACGCTCGAACGGCCGCGGCAGGTACTGAACGCGCAGGAGAAGAAGGCCCGCGGCGAGGCGGTCGCCGCGATGAAGGCCGAGGGGCTGGAGTATGACGCGCGGATGGCCGCCCTAGAGGAGGTCACGCACCCGCGGCCGCTGGCCGAGCTGCTGGAGCAGTCCTTCGACACGTACCGCGCCGGCGCGCCCTGGCTCGCCGACTTCGAGCTGTTCCCGAAGTCGGTGGTCCGGGACATGTACGAGCGGGCCATGTCGTTCGGGGACTACATCCGCCACTACCAGCTGGCCCGCTCCGAGGGCATCCTCCTGCGGTACCTGACGGACGCCTACAAGGCCCTGCGCCAGACCGTGCCGCAGGACGCGCTCCGCGAGGACCTCGAGGACCTGGTCGCCTGGCTCGGCGAGCTGGTCCGCCAGACGGACTCCAGCCTGCTGGACGAGTGGGAGCAGCTGGCCTCCGGCGAGATGCCCGACGATCCGGCCGAGGACATCGTGCCGCCGCAGCCGGACCGGGTCACGGCCAACGAGCGGGCCTTCCGGGTCATGGTCCGCAACGAGATGTTCCGGCGCGTGCGGCTGTTCGCCGACGAGCGGGAGGCCGAGCTGGGCGACCTCGACGGCGACGCCGGCTTCGGCCCCGACGCGTGGGCCGACGCGATGGACGGGTACTTCGGCGAGCACGACGACATCGACGACGGCCCCGGCGGCCGGGCCCCGCAGCTGTTGGCCATCGAGCCGGCGCGCGAGGACGGCCGCCCGGTCTGGCGGGTGCGGCAGGCGTTCGCCGACCCGGCGGGGCACCACGACTGGGGCATCGACGCGGTCGTCGACCTGGCGGCCTCGGACGAGGCCGGCGCCGCCGTCGTCACCGTCACCGGCGTCGGCCGCCTGGACGGCGTCGCCCGGTAGGGGGCCCCGTGGCGCGCGGGACGCGCCGGGCCTAGCTGAGCGCGCCGGACAGCAGGGCCAGCGCGGCGGCCGCGCCGTCCCGCGTGGCCGCCCAGAGCGGGACCACGATCCCGCCGAACGCGTACGCGGACACGGGGACGCACACCAGCCACTCGCGCCACGAACCGGCCCGACCCAGCACGGGCAGCGCCACGCGGCCGCTGCGCCGCCACGCCGTCCGCAGCAGCGGGACCCGGCGCACCGACCGCGGCGCCCGGACCCGCAGCGGCCACACCAGGTTGCAGCCGCCGTCGGTGAGCAGGTCCCCGGCGATGTGCACGGCCGTGCCGAGCGCGACGGCGAGCACGAACCAGTACTGCTCCCCCGGCGCGCAGAGGGCCACGAAGGCCCCCGCCGGCAGGGCCACGAGCCAGGGCAGGCGGCGCATCGAGTCCGGGATGAAGCGCAGGGCCTTGAACGCGAACGCGGCGAGCACGACGGCCACGAGGCCGGCGCCCGGGTAGACGGTCCCGAACGGCCCGCCCGGCACCGTCCACAGCCCGGCCACCCAGGCGACGGCGGTGAAGGCGGCGACCCCGAACACCGTGTGCGTCCCGTTGCGGTGCCCTCCGGCCAGCCGCCCCAGCACGGCGCACAGGCGGTTGGACACGGGCGGCAGGGACTGGGCGATGCTCGCGTGCCGGTGGTCGGCGTCGGGGAGCAGCGCGGCGCCCGCGCACACGAGCGCACCGGCGGCGACGCCGAGCGGCGTGACCTCGAGCAGGCCCCAGCCGACGGCGAGGTCATCCGGGGCGGAGGCCCACCACCGCCGGAGGGCGGAGAGCGGCACGTGGAACTGCGTGGTGACGGCAACCCAGGCGGCGGCGCCGCAGGCTGCATGGTGCCCGCCCATCATCGGGTGGACCCCCTTTGCTTCGGTCGTGGGTGGTCGGGGTCGGCCCCGGAGCGGGAACGCCCCCACCCTACGCGGCGCGTCCGACGGGTCGGCGCCCGGTGGACCGCCGGCGTCCCGGGCGCGCCCCGGTAGGCTCGCCCCATGAGCATCCGCCCCGCCCGCCCCCACGACGTCCCCGTGCTGCTGGAGCTGATCCGCGGCCTGACCGAGTACGAGCGGGAGCCGGACGCGGTCCGGGCGACCGAGGCCGACCTGCTGCGCGACCTGTTCGGAGCCGAGCCGCGGGTGTTCGCCCACGTGGCCGAGGGCCCGGACGGCCGCGTCGCCGGATTCGCCCTCTGGTTCCTCACCTACTCCACGTGGGAGGGCGCGCACGGCATCCACCTCGAGGACCTGTATGTGCGCCCCGAGGCCCGCGGCGGCGGACACGGCACGGCGCTGCTGGCCGAGCTGGCGCGGATCGCCGTGGAGCGGGGCTACCGCCGCGTCGAGTGGGCGGTGCTGGACTGGAACGCGCCGGCCATCGCCTTCTACGACGCGCTCGGTTCCGCGTCGATGGACGGGTGGACCACCCGCCGGCTCGACGGCGCCGCCCTGAGGGCCCTCGCAGGGCGCGGCGCCGCCGGCCGCCCGGCCGGCGACCGCAGCGCCGCCGTTCCCGGGGCGGACGCGCGGTGAGCGCGGGGCAGCGGACGACGGCGGCCTCGGGCCGGACCGCACGGCCGGGCCCGGACGCGCCCGTGCACCGGGTCGTCGCGGAGCACCGGCTGCGGGACATGCACACCGTGGAGCACGAGTTCTCCCTCCCCCTGGACCACGGCGATCCCGACGGCGAGCGGATCACCGTGTTCGCGCGCGAGGTGCGCGCCGCGTCGCTGCCGGACCCGGAGTCGCTGCCGTGGCTGCTCTACCTGCAGGGCGGCCCCGGCGGCCAGGCCCCGCGGCCCACCGTCCTGTCGGGCTGGATGCGGCAGGCGGCCCGGGACTTCCGGATCCTGCTGCTGGACCAGCGCGGCACGGGCCTAAGCACGCCGGCGAACCGGCAGACGCTGCCGCTGCGCGGGGACGCCGCCGCGCAGGCCGCCTACCTGGCGCACTTCCGGGCGGACTCGATCGTGCTGGACGCCGAGGCGATCCGCCGCGAGCTCGGGGCCGGGCGCTGGACGACCCTGGGCCAAAGCTACGGCGGCTTCTGCACGCTGACCTACCTCTCCCTCGCGCCCCACGGCCTGGAGCGGTGCCTGGTCACCGGCGGACTGGCTCCGCTCGAGGGCACCGCCGACCGCGTCTACCGGGCGACGTACGCGCGCATGGCGGCCCGCAACGCCGAGTACTTCGACCGGTACCCGGCCGACCGGGCGGCGCTGGACCGCGTCGTCGGGCACGTGCGGTCCGGCCACGCGGAATCGCTGCCGGACGGGCGTCCCGTCACCGTGGGCGTGGTCCAAATGCTGGGCCAATACCTCGGCGGCAACCTGCGCATCGACACCCTGCACCACGTGCTCGAGTCCGCGTTCGTCGACACCCCGGCAGGGCCCCGGCTCTCGGACGCGTTCCTCGCGGCCCTGCAAGCGCAGGCCTCCCGGCTCGCCAACCCCCTCTACGCCCTGATGCACGAATCCATCTACGCCCAGCACGCCGCGACCGGCTGGGCGGCCGCCCGCCTCCTGGACGAGTTCCCGGGGTTCTCCCCCACCGCCGAGCAGCCGCTGCTCACCGGGGAAATGGTCTACCCCTGGTACTTCGACGAGGATCCGGCCCTGCGGCCCCTGCGCGGGACGGCGCACCTGCTCGCCCAGCGCGCCGACTGGCCGGACCTGTACGACCCGGAGCGGCTCGGCGCGAACACCGTGCCCGTCGCCGCCGCCGTGTACGCGGACGACGTCTACGTGGACCGGGCGCTCTCGATGGAGACCGCCGGGCGGGTGCGCGGGCTGCGCGCCTGGGAGACCCCGGAGTTCCACCACGACGGGCTCGCGGAGGACGGCGCCGGGATCTTCGCGCGGCTCCTGGCCCTGTCGGGCTTCCACGAGGAGGCGCGGGGGCGCTAGCGCCGGCTGCCTCACCGGCACGGCACGCGCCGCCGGCGGCCCCGGAGGCAACGAAGCGGCGCAGCGGCCCCGGGTGGGGTGCGCTGCGCCGCTCCGTCGTGCTCCGCGTCCGGCCCGCCCGGCGGGACGGGCGGGCGGGCTACTCGGCGTCCGTGTGCGCCCGGCGCTCGTCGTCCAGCAGGCGCTGGTCGACGGCGGCCCGCTTGCCGGCGGGGCTGAGCAGGCTCGCGACGGTGGCGATGACGATCGTCGCGAGGATCACGCCCAGGGACAGCTGGGTCGAGATCACGGGGACCCACTCGATATGCTGGCCGCCGTTGATGAACGGCAGCTCGTTCTCGTGCATCGCGTGGAAGACCAGCTTGACGCCGATGAAGGCGAGGATGACGGACAGGCCGTGCTTGAGGTAGACGAGGCGGTCCATGAGGCCGCCCAGCAGGAAGTACAGCTGCCGCAGGCCCATCAGGGCGAAGATGTTGGCCGTGAACACGATGAACGCGCTCTGGGTGAGGCCGAAGATCGCGGGGATGGAGTCGACGGCGAACAGCAGGTCGGTCATGCCGATGGTGATGAAGACCATGACCATCGGGGTGAAGACCTTGCGGCCGTCCACGACGGTGCGCAGCTTGTTGCCGTCGTACGCGTCGCTGACCGGCAGGCGCTTGGTGAGGCGGGCGATGAGGCCGTTGTTCGAGCCCTCCTCCTCGTCCTCGCCGGAGTCGGTGGCCTGCTTCCAGGCGGTCCACAGCAGGAACGCGCCGAAGACGTAGAAGACCCAGCTGAAGTTCTCGATGATGGCGGCGCCGACGAGGATGAAGATGCCGCGCAGGACCAGGGCGATGATGATGCCGAACATCAACACTTCCTGCTGGTACTTCCGGGGCACCGAGAACCGCGCCATGATCACGATGAACACGAACAGGTTGTCCACGCTGAGGCTGTATTCGGTGATCCAGCCCGCCAGGAACTCCTGGCCGTAGTCGGGGCCCGCCTGCCAGAACATCAGTCCCGCGAAGACGAGGGCGAGGAACACGTAGAAGCCGACCCAGAGGCCGGCCTCCTTCATGGACGGCTCGTGCGGCCGCTTGACCACATAGAGCAGGTCGAAGAGCAGGACAAGGCCGAGGACGACGAACGTCACGACCTCGAATTGCAGGGTCAGCTGATCAGACACCTAGGTCCTTTCGCGTGGCGGCGCCGGGAAGGGCGACCGCGGTGGGGTACGGGTCGAGCCGCAAGTCTCTCCGCCGCCCGGTCCGGGATCGGCCACTGCGCCCGGCCCGGCCCCGTTGCCCGGCGTGCTGACGTCCACAGTGTTTGGGATACTCCCCTACGCTCGGACCAGTGTACCGCAGCGGGGGTCCCGGACCGCCCGTGGCGGGGCCCCGCCGTCGCGCCCCTAGGCGTGTCCCGCCTGCTGCATCTGGCGCAGCTCCTTCTTCAGGTCGGCGACCTCGTCGCGCAGCCGGGCAGCGAGCTCGAACTGCAGTTCGGCGGCCGCGCCGTGCATCTGCTCGGTCATTTGCTCGATCAGGCCGACCAGGTCCTCGGCCGGCGCTGCGGCCAGGCCGTCGCGCCGGACGGTGTCCTCGGCCTTGCGCACCGTGGAGGTGCGCCGGCCCCCCTTGGCCATCCGGTTGTTCTCCAGCAGCTGCCGCGTGTCCTCGTCCTCGCGGGCGAGCTGGTCCGTGATGTCCGCGATCCGCTTGCGCAGGGGCTGCGGGTCGATGCCGTGCTTGAGGTTGTGGGCGACCTGGATCTCGCGGCGCCGGTTCGTCTCGTCGATCGCGTGGGCCATGGAGTCGGTGATCCGGTCCGCGTACATGTGCACCTGCCCGGACACGTTGCGGGCGGCGCGGCCGATGGTCTGGATCAGCGACGTCCCGGAGCGCAGGAAGCCCTCCTTGTCGGCGTCCAGGATGGCCACCAGGGACACCTCCGGCAGGTCGAGGCCCTCGCGGAGCAGGTTGATGCCGACCAGCACGTCGAAGACGCCCAGGCGCAGCTCGCGCAGCAGCTCGACGCGGCGCAGGGTGTCGACGTCGGAATGCAGGTACTGCACCTTGACGCCGTGCTCCGTGAGGTAGTCGGTGAGGTCCTCGGCCATGCGCTTGGTCAGCGTGGTGACGAGGACGCGCTCGTCGCGCTCGGTGCGGACCCTGATCTCGTCGAGCAGGTCGTCGATCTGCCCCTTCGTCGGCTTCACGACGATCTCCGGGTCGACCAGGCCCGTCGGGCGGATGATCTGCTGGACGACGCCGTCGGACTTCGACAGTTCGTACTTGCCCGGCGTCGCCGACAGGTACACGGTCTGCCCGATCCGCTCCAGGAACTCGTCCCACTTCAGCGGGCGGTTGTCCATGGCGGACGGGAGGCGGAAGCCGTGCTCCACGAGCGTGCGCTTCCGCGACATGTCGCCCTCGTACATCGCACCGATCTGCGGGATCGTCACGTGGGACTCGTCCACGACCAGCATGAAGTCGTCGGGGAAGTAGTCGAGCAGGCAGTGCGGGGCCGTGCCGGGCCCGCGCCCGTCGATGTGCCGCGAGTAGTTCTCGATGCCGTTGCAGAAGCCCATCTGCTGCATCATCTCGAGGTCGTACGTCGTGCGCATGCGCAGGCGCTGGGCCTCGACGAGCTTGTTCTGGTCCTCGAGCTCCTGCAGGCGCTCCCGCAGCTCGTCCTCGATCGCCGTGATCGCCCGGTTCATGCGTTCGGGGCCGGCGACGTAGTGGCTCGCGGGGAAGACGTACATCTCCTGCTCCTCGCGCACGATCTCGCCGGTGAGCGGGTGGAGCGTGTGGATCCGTTCGATCTCGTCGCCGAAGAACTCGACGCGCACCGCCTGCTCCTCGTACATGGGGATGATCTCGACGGTGTCGCCGCGGACGCGGAACGTCCCGCGGTGGAAGTCGGTGTCGTTGCGCGTGTACTGCATGGCCACGAACTGGCGCAGCATGTCGTCGCGGTTGAGCTCCATGCCCTGGCGGAGCGTCACCATGCCCGCCACGTACTCCTCCGGCGTCCCGAGGCCGTAGATGCAGGACACCGTGGCCACGACGATGACGTCGCGGCGGGTGAGCAGCGCGTTCGTGGCCGAGTGCCGCAGCCGCTCGACCTCCTCGTTGATGGAGGAGTCCTTCTCGATGAACGTGTCCGTCTGCGGGACGTAGGCCTCCGGCTGGTAGTAGTCGTAGTACGAGACGAAGTACTCGACGGCGTTGTTCGGCAGCAGCTCCCTGAACTCGTTCGCCAGCTGGGCCGCCAGCGTCTTGTTCTGCACCAGCACCAGGGTGGGGCGCTGCACCTGCTCGACCAGCCAGGCGGTGGTCGCGGACTTGCCGGTGCCGGTGGCGCCCAGCAGCACGACGTCCTTCTCCCCGGCCTTGATGCGCGTGGCCAGCTCCGCGATGGCCTGCGGCTGGTCGCCGGCGGGCTGGAACTCGCTGACGACCTGGAACGGGGCAACGACGCGCTTGATGTCCTGGGCAAGGCTCATGGGTCTAGGCTACGCCGAGCCCCGGGGCGAGTCGCCGCCGGTCGCCGACGGCTTAATCCGGGCCTCCGCGCCGCAGGAGCGGCCCGCCCGCGGCCCGGCCGAGCAGGGCGTGCGCCAGCGCGCGCAGGAAGAAGACCGACGCGGCCAGGCCCGCGGCGATGCCGGCGAGGCCCAGCCACGCGGGGATCCAGACGGCCGCGCCGTACGGGCCGTCCCCGCCGACGAACTCGGCGCGCCCGCCGCAGCCGAGCCAGACGCCGACCGCGGCGGCCCAGAGCGCGGCCATCGCCAGGAACAGCCACCGCGCCGTCCGCAGCCCGGGGCCGAACGCGAAGGGCACGGCGGGGCGGCGGTCCGTCCCGTGCCGGTTCCCGGACGGTCCCCGCGGCGGGCCCGGGGTGCTCACGACCGGTCGGCCCCGTCGCGGAACCCGCCCGCCTGGCCGTCGCGGGCGGCGCGCAGCGGGTCCACGCGCGCGGACCAGAAGCGGTCGACGGCGGCGCGCAGGTCCTCGCGGCTGCCCGCGTTGTGGAGGACCGCGTCGGCGGCCGCGGCGCGCTCCGCGTCGCTGGCCTGGGCGGCGATCCTCGCGCGCGCGTCGGCCTCGTCCATCCCGCGGTCCTCGACCATGCGCCGCACCCGCTCCCCGAGCGGGGCCTCGACGACGAGCACGAGGTCGAACCGGCCGGCCTGGCCGGTCTCGACGAGCAGGGGGATGTCCTCGACCAGCACCCCGTCCGCCGGGGCCTCGGCGGCGAGGCGCTCGGCCTCGGCCCGGACGAGCGGGTGGACGATCCCGTTGAGCCGCTCGCGCTGGGCGGGGTCCGCGAAGACGAGGGCGCCGAGGGCGGGGCGGTCGAGCGCGCCGTCGGGAGTGAGGATGCCGGGTCCGAACGCCTCGACGACGGCGGCCAGGCCGGGCGTGCCCGGCTCGACGACGCGCCGCGCGATCGCGTCGGCGTCGACCAGCGTGGCGCCGAGCTCGACGAGCCGGCGCGCGGCCAGCGATTTCCCCGCGGCGATGCCGCCTGTCAGACCGATGGTGAGCACCCGACCAGTCTAGACAGGCGCGGGTTCCCTAGACTGTCTCGGGTGACTGACAGCCCCGGCGGGCCCACCCGCTACACCACGCTGGCCGCCGACCACCGCCACGAGACCGAGGTCAAGCGGTCGCGGTTCATCGCCGTGCTGCGCCGCGTCGAGTCGGAGGAGGCGGCCCGGGCGCTCGTGGCGGAACTCCGCCGCGAGTTCCACGACGCCCGGCACCACTGCAGCGCCTTCGTCATCGGCCCGGACCGCTCCCTGCAGCGCTCGAACGACGACGGCGAGCCCTCCGGCACGGCGGGCCTGCCGATGCTGGAGGCGCTCGTCAAGCGGGAGACCGTGCCCGGGGCGGCGGACCTCAGCGACACGGCCGCCGTCGTCGTCCGCTACTTCGGCGGCGTCCTGCTCGGGGCCGGCGGACTGGTCCGCGCGTACTCGGAGTCGGTGGCGCGGGCCCTGGACACGGCCCGGACCCTGCAGCGCCGCCGGCTGCGCCTGTTCGCGGTCCCGGCCGGCCACGCGGAGGCCGGGAGGCTGGAGAACGACCTGCGGGCGGCGGGCACCACGGTGCTGGGAACGGACTACGGTGCCGGCGGCGCCGACATCCGGGTGGCGCTGGACGACGACGCCGACGTTGTCGACCGGTTCCGGCACCAACTGGCGGCCCTGACCTCGGGCGGCGCCGAGGCCGCCCCGCTGGGGACGGAGTGGGTCGATGTCCCCTGACGCGACGCCGCTGGACCTGTCCGCGCTGCGCCGGTGGCCGGACGTGGAGGCGCCGAACCTGTTCGCGGCCGACGCCGCGGACCGGCTCCTGCTCGACACGGCCGCCGGCCTGTGGACGGGCCTCGATGGCGGAGACATCGCCGTCGTCAACGACCACTACGGCGCGCTGGCCCTCGGGATCGCCGCAACGGGGCGCCGGGGCGTGCGCGTGCACCAGGACCCTCTGGTCGCCGAGCTGGCCCTGGAGCACAACGCGGCCGCCCTCGGCCTCGGCGGGCACCGGAGCCTGCCGCTGGGACCGGGGCTGTTCGACGGCGTCCGCCTGGTCCTGATGCAGCTCCCGCGCTCCCTCGACGCCCTGGAGGAGACCGCGCACCACATCGCCGCCGCCGCGGCCCCCGACGTCACCGTCCTCGCCGGCGGCCGGGTGAAGCACATGGCGCGGGCCATGAACGACGCCCTGGGCACCGCGTTCGACACGGTCGCCGCCGGGCTCGCGCGGCAGAAGGCCCGCGTGCTCACGGCCACCGGCCCGCTCCCCGTGGGGACGTCGAGGTTCCCCCTGGCCGCGGCGCACGACGTCGGGCTGCCGGCCCCGCTGCGGCTGCGCGCGTACGGGGCGACGTTCGGCGGGCCCCGCCTGGATCCGGGGACGCGGTTCCTGCTCCCCCACCTGGCCGGCGCCCCGGACGCCGACCGGGCCGTGGACCTCGGCTGCGGCAACGGCACCGTGGCCGCCTACCTGGCCCTCGCCCGGCCCCGGCTGCGGGTGTTGGCCACGGACCAGTCGGCCTCCGCCATCGAGTCCACACGGGCCACGGCCGCGGCCAACGGCGTCGCGGACCGCATCGAGGCCCGACGCGCCGACGGCCTGGCCGGCCTGCCGGACGCGTCCGAGCGGCTCGTCGTGCTCAACCCGCCGTTCCACATCGGCAACGCCGTGCACACCGGGGCGGCGCACCGCCTGTTCGCCGACGCCGGCCGCGTGCTGGCCCCCGGCGGCGAGCTGTGGGCCGTGTGGAACAGCCACCTGGCGTACAAGCCGGAGCTGCGGCGCCTCGTGGGGCCCACGCGCGAGGTCGCCCGCAACCCGAAGTTCACGGTCACGGTCTCCACGCGCCGCTGAGGACCAGGCGGCGCGCGCCTCCCGGAAACGACGGAACCCCGCCCCTCCCGTGGGAGGCGCGGGGTTCCGTGCGGTGGCGGCCCGTCGCCGGGCCGCCGGTGGCGGCTAGTTGCCGGTCAGCTTCTCGCGCAGTGCGGCGAGGGCCTCGTCGGAGGCCAGCGTGCCGGCGTCCGTGGCCGGGGCCTCGGAGGAGTAGCTGGTCGGGACCGACGCGGCCGTGGCGCCGCTGGCGGCCTCGGTGTCCTCGTTGATCGCCTGGGAGACCTGCTTCTTGTGCGACTCCCAGCGGGCCTGGGCCTCGGCGTACTGCTGCTCCCACGCGGCGCGCTGCGTCTCGTAGCCCTCGAGCCACTCGTTCGCCTCCGGGTCGAAGCCCTCGGGGTACTTGTAGTTGCCCTCCTCGTCGTACTCGGCGGCCATGCCGTACAGCGCCGGGTCGAACTCGGTGCCCTCGGGGTCGACGCCCTCGTTGGCCTGCTTCAGGGACAGCGAGATGCGGCGGCGCTCCAGGTCGATGTCGATGACCTTCACGAACAGCTCGTCGCCCACGGAGACGACCTGCTCGGCCAGCTCGACGTGGCGCTGCGCCAGCTCGGAGATGTGCACCAGGCCCTCGATGCCGTCCTCGACGCGGACGAACGCGCCGAAGGGCACCAGCTTGGTGACCTTACCCGGAACGACCTGGCCCAGCGCGTGCGTGCGGGCGAAGGTCTGCCACGGGTCCTCCTGCGTGGCCTTGAGCGACAGGGAGACGCGCTCGCGCTCCAGGTCGACCTCGAGGACCTCGACCGTGACCTCCTGGCCGACCTCGACAACCTCGTTCGGGTGGTCGATGTGCTTCCAGGACAGCTCGGAGACGTGCACCAGGCCGTCGACGCCGCCCAGGTCCACGAAGGCACCGAAGTTGACGATGGAGGAGACGACGCCCGGACGGACCTGGCCCTTCTCCAGCTTGTTGAGGAAGGAGGAGCGGACCTCGGACTGGGTCTGCTCGAGCCAGGCGCGGCGGGACAGGACCACGTTGTTGCGGTTCTTGTCCAGCTCGATGATCTTCGCCTCGAGCTCCTGGCCGATGTACGGGGCCAGGTCGCGCACGCGGCGCATCTCGACGAGAGAGGCCGGGAGGAAGCCGCGCAGGCCGATGTCCAGGATGAGGCCGCCCTTGACGACCTCGATGACGGTGCCGGTGACGACGCCGTCCTCTTCCTTGATCTTCTCGATGTCGCCCCAGGCGCGCTCGTACTGCGCGCGCTTCTTGGAGAGGATCAGGCGGCCTTCCTTGTCCTCCTTGGTGAGGACGAGGGCCTCGACGTTGTCGCCTACGGCCACCACCTCGCCGGGATCGACATCGTGCTTGATCGACAGCTCGCGCGAGGGGATGACGCCCTCGGTCTTGTAGCCGATGTCGAGGAGGACTTCGTCGCGGTCGACCTTGACGACGGTGCCCTCGACGAGGTCCCCATCGTTGAAGTACTTGATGGTGGCGTCGACGGCGGCGAGGAAGTCTTCAGCGGTACCGATGTCGTTGATCGCGACCTGCGGGGTACCGGTCTTCTCGTGGGAGGTGATGGTCATGTAGTAGGGGCTCCGATGTGGATTGTTTTCTAGGTCGGGCCACCGGAAGTCCCGGCACGCCCGAAGGTGTTCATTGGCGCGTTTCCGGGCACGATAGTGCCACGGACACGCCGTACTAGTTTAGGCACCCGCGCGGCACCCGGTCAAAGCCGGTGGCGTGTCGCGTGTCGCGCCCGTCGGGGGCGCGGGGCCCCGGGGCGGGAGGGCCGCCCCGGCGCCCTCAGAAGACCGTGCGGCAGTAGGGCGCGCGCGACGTCGCGAAGAGCCGGGCCGCCGCCTCGACCGCCGCGGGCCGCCCGTGGATGCGCCCGGCCGCGGCCAGCACCGCGGCGGACGTCCCGCCCAGGTACAGCTCGGCCAGCGCGGAGACACCGAGGCCGATCCGCGGCAGGCCGGCCGGGGCGGGGCCGCCGTCGAGCGCCGTCGCGGTCGCGGAGCCGCCGGCGGCGGAGAGCAGCACGGGGCCGCCGGCCAGGCCGCCCGGGTCGTCGACGTCGAGCAGGAGGGTCCCGTCGCCCGTGTAGGTCCGCGCGGCGAGGGCGGCCGGCGCGTCCAGGATCCGCAGCCACAGCGAGTCGGCGGTGCCGGTGGTCTCGAGGCGGCGGGCGTCCCGCAGGGCCGCGGGCAGCTCCGAGTCGACCGGCTCGTGGTCCCACTCGACGCGCCCGATCAGGTCGTGGTCGGCCAGGTTCGCCCACAGGGCGATCCGCGCCCCGGGCGTGGCGGCCAGCAGGTCGCGGACGCGCAGGGCGGGCGGCTCGCTCCCCCATCCGCCGAACTCGTACGTCGCGAACCCGTCCGCGCGCCCGTCGGCGTCGAGGTGGACCACCGCGCGCAGCGCCGGGTTCGGCTTCGGCCCGTCGAAGGACCAGACGCCGGTGGCCCGGAGGCGGTAGGCGGCCTGCCGGCCGATGGACCCGTGCCCCGCCGCGTGGAACGCGGCGAAGACGGCATCGTGGGTGTCCCCGAGCGCGGCGGGGTCGACGGCGACGACGCTGCCGGTGGGCCGCTCCCGGAGCCCGGAGCCGTCCCGCGCGTCGAGGCGCACCTTCGCCTCGCGGGCCGCGATCCCGAACCCGAAGCGCCCGTAGATCGTCGCCTCGGAGGCCATGAGGGCCGCCACGGGCACGCCCGCGTCGCGCGCGGCCCGCAGGTCCTCCCCCATCATCCGGCTCAGGACCCCGCGGCGCCGGTGCGACGTGCGGACGGTGACGGCGGTGACGAGGTGGGCGGGCACCTGGGCGCCGCCGGGCACGGTCAGCGGCTTGCGGAAGGTGGCGTACGTGGCGACCGGGAGGTCCGCCGGCAGCGATGCGTCCGGCTGCGCGTCGTCGTACACCGCGGTCGCGGTCCGGCCGTCTGCGGCGTAGACGCGAACCATCTCGTCGATCCGCTCCGGGGACGGCGCGTCGTAGAAGCCGTGCCCGACGGCGCGCATCCACGCCGTCGCGCGGGCGTCGGGGGCGCCGTCGGGGCCGGACCCGAGCGGGAACCGCTCGAGCCGCAGGCCGTCGGCGCCCCGCGTCATCAGTGCCCGGCCTCGTGCCAGCTGGCCCCGGTTCCCACCTGGACGTCCAGCGGCACGGCGAGTTCCGCGGCCGCGCCCATCCGCTCGCGCACCAGGTGCTCCATGGCGTCGAGCTCGCCGGGGGCGACCTCGAACACGAGCTCGTCGTGGACCTGGAGCAGCATCCGGGAGCGGAACCCGCCCTCGCGCAGGCCGGCGTCGACGCCGATCATGGCGCGCTTGATGATGTCGGCGGCCGACCCCTGGATGGGGGCGTTCAGCGCCGCCCGCTCGGCCATCTCGCGGAGCTGCCGGTTGTCGCTGGCCAGGTCCGGCAGGTAGCGCCGGCGGCCCTCGATGGTGGACGTGTAGCCGTCGCGGCGGGCCTGTTCGACCACGCCGCGCAGGTAGTCGCGCACGGCGCCGAACCGGGCGAAGTAGTCCTTCATGAGGGTGCGGGCCTCGTCCACCGGGATCTTCAGCTGCTTGGAGAGCCCGAACGAGCTGAGCCCGTAGGCCAGCCCGTAGGACATCGCCTTGACCTTGGCCCGCATCTCGCCCGTCACGTCCTCCGGGGCCACGCCGAACACGTGCGAGCCGACGAACCGGTGCAGGTCCTCGCCGTCGCGGTACGCCTGGATCAGCCCGGGGTCGCCGGACAGGTGGGCCATGATCCGCATCTCGATCTGCGAGTAGTCGGCCGTCAGGAGCGTCTCGTAGCCGGGGCCGACGACGAAGGCCTCGCGGATCCGCCGGCCCGCCTCGGAACGGATCGGGATGTTCTGCAGGTTGGGGTTGAGGCTGGAGAGCCGGCCCGTGGCGGCGACGGTTTGGGCGTAGGTCGTGTGGATCCGCCCGTCGGGGGCGACCGACTTGCTGAGCCCCTCCACCGTCTGGCGCAGCTTGGACGCGTCCCGGTGGGCCATGAGGTTCGCCAGGAAAGGGTGGTCGGTCCGCTCCAGCAGGTCCGCCAGCGAGTCCGCGTCCGTGGTGTATCCGGTCTTGATCTTCTTGGTCTTCGGCAGCCCGAGCTCCTCGAACAGCACGACCTGCAGCTGCTTGGGCGAGCCGAGGTTCACCTCGTGGCCGATCGCGGCGTACGCGTTGCCGGTCGCCGCGTCGATCGTGGCCGTGAAGTCGTCCATCAGCGTCTGCAGGGAGGCGGAGTCGACGGCGATGCCCGTGCGCTCCATCCCGGCCAGGATCTCCGCCAGCGGGAGCTCCATGTCCCCCAGCAGGGTCGAGGCCCCGCGCTCGAGGACCTGGCCGGTGAGGTGGTTGCTCAGCAGCCGCACCACGTGGGCGGTCCGCGCGCACGTGGCGGCGCCGTCGACGTCCAGCGGCAGCTGCCCGGAGTCCGGGGCCCCCTCCCCGAGCGCGATCCGCAGGTGGTGCTGGGCGACGTCGGCCAGCTCGTGGCTGCGCCGGTCCGGCTGGATCAGGTAGGCCGAGACCATGGTGTCGTCGACGACGCCCCCGAGTTCCAAGCCCCGGTCCGCGAGCAGCTTGTAGCCGGCCTTGACGTCGTGCAGGGCCTTCTTCAGGTCGTCGGAGGCCAGCGCGTCCGCCAGGACACGCTCGGTCTCCTCGCCCAGCGCGGAGAGGTCCGCGTACGCCGTGGCCCCCTCGGAGGCGAACGCGACCCCGTCGGCCTCCACCCCGCCGGCGGCGGCGGGAACCGTGTGCAGGGCGACACCGAGCGTGTGCGTGCCGTGGTCGGCGAACCAGGCCGCGACGGCCTCCGGGGTCTCGAGGCGGGTGGGGTCCGGGAGCTCGAGTTCGGGGGCCTCCGGCCCCTCCTCCTCGCCGAAGAGGTCGAAGAGGCGCTTGCGCAGCGTATTGAACTGCAGCGCGTCGAACAGCTCCTCGACCGCGTCCCGGTTCGGGTGCTCGAGTTCGAGGGCCTCGAGCGTGACGGGCAGGTCGAGGTTGCGCAGGAGCCGGTTGAGCCGGCGGTTGCGCTCGACGTTGGCCAGGTTCTCCCGCAGCGAGTCCCCCACCTTGCCCTTGATGGCGTCGGCGTTCCGCAGGATCCCCTCGAGGCCCCCGTACTGGGTGATCCACTTCGCGGCGGTCTTGGGCCCCACCCCCGGAACGCCGGGCAGGTTGTCCGCGGACTCCCCCACGAGGGCGGCGAGGTCCGGGTAGAACTCCGGCCGGACGAAGTACTTGGCCTCGACGGCGTCCCCGTCCATGGGCGGGATGTCGGAAACGCCCTTCTTCGGGTAGAGGACCCGGGTGCGGTCGCTGATGAGCTGGAACGCGTCGCGGTCGCCGGACACGACGAGCACGTCCCAGCCGGCGCCCTCCCCGCGGGCGGCCAGGGTCGCGATGATGTCGTCGGCCTCGTACCCGTCCACCGTGATGGAGGGGATGTTCATGGCCTCCATCACCTTCTGGATCAGGTCGATCTGGCCGTGGAACTCCTCCGGGGTCTTGTTCCGCCCGGCCTTGTACTCGGTGTACTCCTCGGAGCGGAACGTGGGGGTGTCCAGGTCGAAGGCCACGCCGACGTGCGTCGGGCCGTGGTCGACGATCATGCGGATCAGCATGGAGACGAACCCGTACACGGCGTTGGTGTGCTGTCCCGTGTCGGTGGCGAAGTTCTCCGCGGGCAGCGCGTAGAAGGCGCGGAACGCCATGGAGTGGCCGTCGATGACAAGCAGGCGCCCGGCGTCGCCGGACGTTTTGGTGGATTCGCTCACGGGTGCCAGCCTAATGGCCATGACTGACAATTCCACAAGCACGCAGGCCCCCGCGGGGGCGCCCGGGGCGGGGCCCGCGGGGACCGCCGGGGCGGCGGCCGGGGCCGCCGGCCAGGCCGCGAACCCCTACGCCGCGGAGCTCGCCGCGCACGGCGTCCCGGAGGACCTGCACCCCCGCTTCGCCTCGCACGGGCTCGGCCCGCTCGCGGTCAAGCTCGGGATCGTGTTCACGGAGCTGTCGGCGGAGCGGGTCGTCGCCACCATGCCGGTGGAGGGGAACCAGCAGGTCGCCGGGATCCTGCACGGAGGCGCCTCCGTCGCCCTCGCCGAGACCCTGGGCTCGGTCGCGGCCGCGCTGCACGGCGGCGAGGCCAAGAAGCCGGTCGGCGTGGACATCTCGGCCACGCACCACCGTGCCGGCGTGTCCGGGCTCGTGACCGGGGTGTGCCTGCCCCTGCACCTGGGCCGGAAGGTGACCACGCACGAGATCGCCATCACCGACGAGGCCGGCCGCCGACTCTGCTCGGCGCGGATCACCAACATGCTGCTGGACGCGTAGCCGCGCGGGCGCCGCCGTCGTCCGCCGCGGGCACCCGGGGCCGCCCCGGAAACCTGGGGCCGCGCGGTCAGTGCACGCGGTCGGAGCGCGGCGGCGGGAGCACGGCGTAGCGCGTCTCGCGCACGCCTCGCCCGAACTCGCGGCTCCCCAGCGACTCGAGCCCCAGGTGCCCGACCATCGCGAAGAGGGGCCGCCCCCCGGCGAGCAGGACGGGCACCGTGGTCAGGATCAGCTCGTCCAGGTGCCCGCCCTCGGCCAGCTGCCCCGCGAGGGAGCCGCCGCCGAGGACCCAGACGTTGCGGGCGCCGGCGTCGGCCGCGATGTCCTGGACCCACTCGGAGACCTCCCCGCGGATGAACGTCACGTCGGCGCCGGGCGCGGCCGGCAGCTCGCGGTGCGTGAAGACCCAGGTGGGGATCGTCCCGTAGGGCCACTGCCCCCGCTGGTGCCGCCGCAGCCACGAGTACGTGTCGGCGCCCATGACGATGGACCCCACGGACTCGGTGAACTCCGCGATCGCCTCCGCGACGCCCTCGGCGTCGTCGAAGGCCGTCAGCCAGTCCAGGGAGTCGTGCTCGTCCGCGATGTACCCGTCCACCGAGGCGGCCACGTAGTAGAGGAAGCGTGCCATGCGGCCCATCCTAGGCACGGCCCCGGGGAATGCCACCCGCTCCAGCGGGGCACCAGGCACGCCAAAGGCCCCGCACCCCTGGTGCTCCAGGGGCGGGGGCCTTGGTGGTGCCCGAAGTGGGACTCGAACCCACACGGTTTTACCCGCCGCATTTTGAGTGCGGTGCGTCTGCCAATTCCGCCATTCGGGCCGGGCGTGCCGCCCGTCCGGGCACCCGGCGGGCGCCAGTGGCGCCTTCACACTCTACCTGCCGCTAGGCTGGGTGCGGAATTCCCCCGCCAGACCGACGCCCGGGACGACCGGGCAGCAGGAGCCGCGCATGACCCCCGAAAACACCACGGACGCCCCGCGCCCGGAGCCGGCGGACGCCGCCACCGCTCCCGCCCGCCGGGTCGTCGTGGCCGAGGACGAGACCCTGATCCGCCTGGACATCGTCGAGATCCTCCGCGGCGAGGGCTTCGACGTCGTCGGCGAGGCCGACAACGGGGAGCGGGCCCTCGAGCTGGCCCGCGACCTGCGCCCGGACCTGGTCCTCATGGACGTGAAGATGCCGGTCATGGACGGCATCACCGCCGCCGAGACCATCGCGAAGGAGCGCATCGCGCCCGTGGTGCTGCTGACCGCCTTCAGCCAGAAGGAGCTCGTCGAGCGCGCCCGCGAGGCCGGCGCCATGGCCTACGTCGTCAAGCCGTTCGGCCCCAACGACCTGATCCCCGCCATCGAGATCGCCCTGTCCCGCCACGAGGAGCTCACCGCCCTGGAGAAGGAGGTCGGGGACCTCAAGGAGCAGTTCGCCACGCGGAAGCTGGTCGAGCGGGCCAAGTCCCTGCTCACGACGCGGATGGGCCTGAGCGAGCCCGAGGCGTTCCGGTGGATCCAGAAGACGTCGATGGACCGCCGCCTGAGCATGCGCGAGGTCGCCGAGACCATCATCTCGCAGGTCCAGTAGGGACACCGGTCCCGGGCCGCCGGCTGCGGGGCGCCCGGGGAACACGACGACGGCGGCGGGGCACCAGGTGCCCCGCCGCCGTCGCGCTCCGCCGTGCTACTGGCGCTCGCCGCGCATCCGCGCGACCATCTCGTCCAGCGCCTGCTCGCGAGTCCGCCACGGCCCGATCTTCTCGCGCGGGGGCGCCTCCTGGCCGTCCAGGAGCTGGCCGGCGTCGGCGATGTCCCCGACCCGGTGGATCCGCAGCGAGTTCGTGGAGCCGGCCTGCCCGGGGGGCGACCCGGCGGCGATGCACACGAGGTCGTTGACCTTGGCCAGGCCCTCCTCCTGGAGCGCCCAGTCCACCTGCGCCGTCATCTTGTCCGTGTGGTCCGCGTACTCGACCAGCCGCGGCTGGATGCCCCAGTACAGGGCCATGATGTTGAAGGTCTGCTTCAGCGGCGTGAACGCGAGGATCGGCTTCTGCGGGCGCAGCCGGCTCAGGCGCCGGGCCGAGTCGCCGGACTGCGTGAACGCGACGATGAACTTCGCGTCCAGCTGCTCGGCGATCTCCACGGCCGCGCGGGTGATGGCCCCGCCGCGCGTCTTGGGCTTGCTGCCCAGCGGCGGGATCCGGCCCAGGCCGTGGTCCTCGGTGGCCTCGATGATGCGGGCCATGGTCTGGATGGTCTCGATCGGGTACTTGCCGACGCTGGTCTCGCCGGAGAGCATCACCGCGTCGGCGCCGTCGATGACGGCGTTCGCGCAGTCGGAGGCCTCGGCCCGGGTCGGGGTCGGCGAGTCGATCATCGACTCGAGCACCTGCGTGGCGACGATGACCGGCTTCGCCCAGCGGCGCGCGAGCTCGATGGCCCGCTTCTGCACGAGCGGGACCTCCTCGAGCGGCAGCTCGACGCCGAGATCGCCGCGGGCGACCATGATCGAGTCGAACGCGTCGATGATCTCCTCGAGCGCGTCGACGGCCTGCGGCTTCTCGATCTTGGCGATGACCGGCATGCGCCGGCCCTCCTCGTCCATGATCTCGTGGACGCGGTCGATGTCCGCGGCGTTGCGCACGAAGGACAGCGCCACCATGTCGACGCCGGAGCGCACGGCCCAGCGCAGGTCCTCCTCGTCCTTGTCGGACAGGGCGGGGACGCTGACGGCGACGCCGGGGAGATTGATGCCCTTGTTGTTGGACACCTCCCCGCCGACGACGACCTCGGTGACGACCTTCGTGTGGTCGACGTCGATGGCCCGCAGGACGACGCGGCCGTCGTTGACGAGCAGCCGGTCGCCCGGGGCCACGTCGGCGGGGAGCCCCTTGAACGTGGTCGAGCACAGCTCCCGCGTGCCCTCCACGTCCTCGGTCGTGATCGTGAACGCGTCCCCCGGCTCCAGGTGGTGCGGGCCGTCGGCGAAGCGGCCCAGGCGGATCTTGGGACCCTGCAGGTCCGCGAAGACGGCGAGGGGGCGCCCGAGCTCCTCCGCGGCCTGGCGCACGTTGGCCAGGTTCTCCGCGTGGGTCGAGTGCTCGCCGTGGCTCATGTTGAGCCGGGCCACGTCGATCCCGGCCTTGACTGCGGCCACGGCCGCCTCGTACGTCCCCAATGCCGGGCCGAAGGTTGCAACAATCTTCGCGCGTCTCATATCGAGAGCCTAACCGCCTTTCCGTTCCGTGCGGCCGGGCCGGCCGCGTCCGAGGTCAGGGCAACCCGATGGCTCGGTCGGTCGGGGCCACGGGGGCCGGCAGCCGGGTCTCGCCCATCAGGTACCTGTCCACCGCGGCGGCGCACGCGCGCCCTTCCGCGATGGCCCACACGATCAGCGATTGCCCGCGGCCGGCGTCGCCGGCAACGAACACGCCGGGCGTGTTGGTCATGTAGTAACCGTCACGGGCGACGTTGCCCCGGTCGTCGAACTGGGTCCCGGCCTGATCCCCGAGCCCCGCGGGCTCGGGCCCGGTGAAACCGAGGGCCAGGAAGACGAGGTCGGCCTTGATGACGCGCTCGGTGCCGGCCTTCGGCAGACGCTTTCCGTCCACGAACTCGGTCTCGGCGACCATGACGCCCGTCACACGGCCGTCCTCCCCCACGAACTCTACCGTAGACGCGAGGTAGGTGCGCTCCCCGCCCTCCTCGTGGGCGCTGGCCACCTCGAACAGGGTCGGGAACATGGGCCACGGCTGGTGTCCGGGGCGCTCGCCCGGCGGCTGCTTGCCGATCGCCAGCGTCGTCACGGAGGCCGCCTGCTGGCGGTGCGCGGTGCCGATGCAGTCCGCGCCCGTGTCGCCGCCACCGAGGATGACGACGTGCTTGCCGGCCGCGTCGATCCGCCCCGGGACCGGCTCGCCGGCGACGGAGCGGTTGGACTGCACGAGGTAGTCCATCGCGAAGTGCACGCCGTCCAGGTCCCGCCCGGGGATGGGCAGGTCGCGCGGCACCGTGGCGCCGGTGGCGACGACGACGGCGTCGTAGCGGCGCCGCAGCTGGTCCCAGGAGATGTCCTTGCCCAGCTCCACGTTGGTGCGGAACCGGGTCCCCTCGGCCTCCATCTGCGCCAGGCGGCGGTCCAGGACGGACTTCTCCATCTTGAAGTCCGGGATGCCGTAGCGCAGCAGGCCGCCGACGCGGTCGTCCCGCTCGTAGACGGCGACCGTGTGCCCGGCGCGGGTGAGTTGCTGGGCGGCGGCCAGGCCCGCGGGGCCGGAGCCGACGACGGCGATCGTCTGGTCGGTGTGCCGCTGCGGCAGGACCGGCTCGATGAGCCCGTCCTCGAACGCCGAGTCCGCGATCTCCGCCTCGACCTGCTTGATCGTCACGGCGGGCTGGTTGATGCCCAGCACGCAGGACGACTCGCAGGGGGCCGGGCAGAGCTTGCCGGTGAACTCGGGGAAGTTGTTGGTCGCGTGCAGCCGCTCGGACGCCTCGGGCATCCGGCCGCGCCAGACCAGGTCGTTCCACTCGGGGATCAGGTTGCCCAGCGGGCAGCCCTGGTGGCAGAAGGGAACGCCGCAGTCCATGCAGCGCCCGGCCTGCTCCTTGAGCGTGCCGGCGTTCTGGCGTTCGTAGACCTCCTTGTAGTCCATGATGCGCACCGGCACGGGCCGGCGCGGCTGGGTCACACGTTCGCGTACGGTCAGGAATCCACGGGGATCAGCCACGGGTCGCCTCCAGAATCCGGGTCCAGACGGCGTCGCCGTCCGGGTCGAGCCCCTCCGCCTCGGCGGCGGAGCGGGTGGCCACAACGGCCTCGAAGTCGCGGGGCACCACCTCGGTGATGCGCGCCGCGGTGTCCTGGAAGTCCAGGAGCAGGGACGCGGCGAGCCGGGATCCGGTCTCCTCCGCATGGCGGGCCAGCAGGGCGCGCACGGACTCGACGGCGTCCCCGGCCAGGGGCCGCAGGACGAGTTCGCCGGACGCCAGCGCCGCCGTGTTGACCTGGGCCGGGTCCAGGTCGAGCACGTAGGCGTGCCCGCCGGACATGCCGGCCCCGAAGTTGCGGCCCGTCGGCCCGAGCACCAGGGCGGTGCCGCCGGTCATGTACTCGCAGCCGTGGTCGCCGATGCCCTCGGCGACCGCCGTGGCCCCCGAGTTGCGGACCAGGAACCGCTCCCCCACCATGCCGCACAGGAACAGCTCGCCGCTCGTCGCGCCGTAGCCGATCACGTTGCCCGCGATCGTGTTCCGGGCCGCGTCCAGGACGCTGTTGCGGTCCGGGCGGACGATCACGCGGCCGCCGGAGAGGCCCTTGCCGACGTAGTCGTTCGAGTCGCCGAAGAGCCGCAGGGTGATGCCCTCCGGCAGGAACGCGCCGAGAGACTGCCCGGCGTTTCCGGTGAGCGTCACGTCGATGGTGTCCGGGGCGAGCGTCTCGAGCCCGAACCGGCGGGTGGCCTCGTGGCCGAGCATGGTCCCGACGGAGCGGTCCGTGTTGACCACGTCGAGGCTGATCCGCACGGGCTCGCGCCGCTCCAGCGCGTCGGCGCTGAGCTCGATGAGCCGGTTGTCGAAGTGCGCGTCCAGCTCGTGGTTTTGGCCCGTGGTGTGGGCCAGCGGGGACTCCGCCCCCACGTGCCCGCGCAGGACGGGCTCGAGGTCCAGCCCCTCCGTCTTCCAGTGGTCGACGGCGGCCTGCCGCTCGATCAGCTCCGAGTGGCCGACGGCCTCCGCGAGGCTGCGGAAGCCCAGCTCGGCCAGCAGCTCGCGGACCTCCTCGGCCAGGAACTCGAAGAAGTTCACGACGAACTCCGGCTTGCCGGTGAAGCGCCGGCGCAGCTCGGGGTTCTGCGTCGCGACGCCGACCGGGCAGGTGTCCAGGTGGCACACGCGCATCATGATGCAGCCCGAGACCACCAGCGGGGCGGTCGCGAAGCCGTACTCCTCCGCGCCGAGCAGCGCGGCGATGACGACGTCGCGGCCGGTCTTGAGCTGGCCGTCCACCTGGACGACGACGCGGTCGCGCAGCCCGTTGAGCATCAGCGTCTGCTGGGTCTCGGCCAGCCCCAGCTCCCACGGCGCCCCCGCGTGCTTGAGCGAGTTCATCGGGGACGCCCCGGTGCCGCCGTCGTGGCCGGAGACCAGGACGACGTCGGCCTTCGCCTTCGTCACCCCCGCGGCCACCGTGCCGACGCCGACCCCGGAGACCAGCTTGACGTGGACGCGGGCGCGCGGGTTGGCGCGCTTGGCGTCGTAGATCAGCTGGGCGAGGTCCTCGATGGAGTAGATGTCGTGGTGCGGCGGCGGCGAGACCAGCGAGACCCCGGGCGTGGAGTGCCGGGTCCGGGCGACCCACGGGTAGACCTTCTGCCCCATGAGCTGGCCGCCCTCGCCCGGCTTGGCCCCCTGGGCCATCTTGATCTGGATGTCGTCGGCCTGCGTCAGGTACAGGCTCGTGACACCGAAGCGGCCGGAGGCGATCTGCTTGATGGCGCTGCGCCGCTCCGGGTCCATGAGGCGCTCCGGGTCCTCGCCGCCCTCGCCGGTGTTCGACTTGCCGCCGAGCCGGTTCATCGCGATCGCGAGCGTCTCGTGGGCCTCCTGGGAGATGGAGCCGTAGCTCATGGCGCCGGTGGAGAAGCGCTTGACGATCTCCGCGACGGGCTCGACCTCCTCCAGGGGCACGGGGGGCCGCTCCCCCGTCTTCAGGCCGAGCAGGCCGCGCAGCGTCATCAGGTCGCGGGCCTGCTCGTCGACGCGGCTCGTGTACTCCTTGAAGATGTCGTAGCGGCGCTCGCGCGTGGCGTGCTGGAGCCGGAACACGGTTTCCGGGTTGAACAGGTGCGGCGGGCCCTCCCGGCGCCACTGGTACTCGCCGCCGGTCTCGAGGGCGCGGTGCGGCTCCGGGTTGCCGTCCGCCGGGTAGGCGGAGGCGTGGCGGGCCCCGGTCTCGGTGGCCAGCACGTCCAGCCCGACCCCGCCCAGCTGCGACACGGTGCCGGTGAAGTACTGGTCGACGACGCGCTGGGACAGGCCGAGCGCCTCGAACGTCTGGGCTCCCGTGTAGGAGGAGACCGTGGAGATGCCCATCTTGGACATGATCTTCAGGACACCCTTGCCGAGCGCCTTGATGAGGTTGGCGTGGGCCTGCGGCGCCGTCGTCGCCCCCAGCTCCCCGTTCTCGGCCATCTCCTCGACGCTCTCGAGGGCCAGGTACGGGTTGACGGCGGAGGCGCCGTAGCCCAGCAGCACGGCCACGTGGTGGACCTCGCGCACGTCGCCCGCCTCGACGACGAGGGACGTGCGGGTGCGGTTCGCGCTCTTGAGCAGGTGGTGGTGGACGGCCGAGGTCAGCAGCAGCGACGGGATGGGCGCCCACTGGGCGTTGGAGTCGCGGTCGGAGAGCACCACGAACTGGACGCCGCGGTTGATGGCCCCGGACACCTTCTCGCAGATCTCCTGGATGCGCCGGCGCAGCTCGGCCTCTCCGCCCTCCGGCCGGTACAGGCCGCGCACCTTCAGCGCCGCCTTGGTCCCGTCCGGGGTGCGGATGTTGGCGATTTTTGCCAGCTCGTCGTTGGTGATCACCGGGTAGTCGAGGCTGACGTGCCGCGCGTCGACCTTGCCGGCGGCCAGCAGGTTGCCGTCCGGGCCGATCGACCCGTGCATGGAGGTCACGAGCTCCTCGCGGATCGAGTCCAGCGGCGGGTTGGTGACCTGTGCGAACGCCTGCACGAAGTAGTCGAAGAGCAGCCGCGGGCGCTTGGACAGGACCGCGATCGGGGTGTCGGAGCCCATGGCGCCCAGCGGCTCGGCGCCGGTGGCCGCCATCGGGGCAAGCAGGATCTTCAGCTCCTCGTGCGTGTAGCCGAAGGTGCGCTGGCGCAGCCGGACCGAGCCGGGGTTGTGGCTGACGTGCTCGCGCTCGGGCAGGTCCTTGAGCGAGATGACGTTCTCGTCCACCCACTGCCGCCACGGCTGGGCGGCGGCGGCCTCGGCCTTGATCTCCTCGTCCTCGACGATCCGCCCCTCGACGGTGTCGACGAGGAACATCCGGCCCGGGGAGACGCGGCCCTTGCGGGCGATCCGCTCGGGGGCGATGTCGACGACGCCGACCTCGGACGCGAGGACGACCAGGCCGTCGTGGGTCTCCCAGTAGCGGGCGGGGCGGAGGCCGTTGCGGTCCAGGACCGCGCCGACGCGGCGGCCGTCGGTGAAGGAGATCGCGGCGGGGCCGTCCCAGGGCTCCATGAGCATCGAGTGGTACTCGTAGAAGGCGCGCCGGTCGGGGTCCATGTCGGGCTGGTTCTCCCAGGCCTCGGGGACCATCATCATCACGGCGTGGGTGATCGGCCGGCCGGCCAGCGTCAGCAGCTCGGCGACCTCGTCGAAGGACGCGGAGTCGGAGGCCCCGGGCGTGCAGATGGGGAACAGCTCCTCGGGAACCTCGCCGAGGATCTCGCCGGCCAGCTGCGACTGCCGGGCGCGCATCCAGTTGCGGTTGCCCTTGACGGTGTTGATCTCGCCGTTGTGGGCGATCGTGCGGAAGGGCTGGGCCAGGGGCCAGGACGGGAACGTGTTCGTGGAGAAGCGCGAGTGGACGATGCCGAGCCGGGTCGCGAAGCGCTCGTCGGACAGGTCGGGGTAGAACGGCTCGAGCTGCGCCGTCGTGAGCATGCCCTTGTAGACGATGGTCTGGGAGGACAGCGAGGGGAAGTACACGCCGTGCTTGTTCTGGGCGCGCTTGCGCAGGCGGAAGGCGCGGGCGTCGAGGTCGTCGGCGCCGCCCTCGGCGGCCACGAAGAGCTGGACGAAGCGCGGCATGCAGGCGCGGGCCATGGCGCCGACGATCTCGGCCTGGATGGGGACGTCGCGCCAGCCGAGGATCTCGAGGCCCTCCTGGGCGGCGATCTCGGCGATGCCCTCGCGGGCGGCGGCCTCGAGCTCGGGCTCGGTCGGGAGGAACGCGGTGCCGGCGGCGTACTCGCCGGCCGCGGGCAGGTCGAACCCGACGACGGCGCGGAAGAACGCGTCGGGGATCTGGGTGAGGAGCCCGGCGCCGTCGCCGGTGCCCTCGTCGGCGCCGACGGCGCCGCGGTGTTCGAGGTTGCGCAGGGCGGTCAGGGCCGCGTCGACGATCTCGTGGCTGGGTTCGCCGCGGAGGGTGGCGACGACGGCGAGGCCGCAGGCGTCCTTCTCGTTCTCGGGACGGTAGAGGCCGGTGGCCTCGGGCATGCTGGCGAAGCGGGTGAAGGGCGAGGCCGGGACCCCGCCCTGCGTGCGCGAGGCGTTCTGCTGGTCTCCCAAGAGGTAGGTCATGGCGTCCTTTCGATCTCCAGGCATGCCTGGTCCCGGCGGGCCGGGGCGGAGGGGGTAGGGGGACGACGCTGGCCCCGGTGGGCGTCCGCGTCGGAGCGCGGCGCGGCACGGATCGGCCGCCTGGCGCTGGGCGTCTCGGGCGGCCGGTGACTGGCCCGCGGGGTAGGCGGGCCGCCTCATCGGTACCCCACGACGTCGTGGCCGGCCCCCTGCGGGGCGGCTCCCCCGGGCGGCCGTGTGGTTGACGGACGGCGGCACGGAAGCGGGTGTTGAGAGCCTAGCACCGGTCAGAACGCCGAAACCGGCAGGACGGCAATCCGTAACGAGGTTTTAACATCCGGAAACGTGCGTGACACGCGCCTCCGCCGCCCCGTGGCGCCCGTCACGCACTCGCCGTAACATTCGCGGACACCGCCCCCATCCGCCCGCCGGGGCACGTCGCGGTGCGGGCCAACGCGAAGCGCCCCCGCTCGGTCGGAGCGGGGG
This sequence comes from Arthrobacter paludis, assembly GCF_056782315.1. Taxonomy (NCBI): domain Bacteria; kingdom Bacillati; phylum Actinomycetota; class Actinomycetes; order Micrococcales; family Micrococcaceae; genus Arthrobacter; species Arthrobacter paludis. The sequence goes on along the minus strand of NZ_JBXAEW010000018.1, from coordinate 33,173 downwards.
CGCTGGGCGTCTACGGGTCGGGAGGCTCAGCCGTCGGAGCGGTGCTTGGCCTCCCCGGCGGGCTTCGGCGCGTCGGCGTGCTTGCCGTCGGCGGCGGGGTTCCCTCCGTCGCCGGACGCCGCGTGCTTGCCGCCGCCCGTGCCCGGGGTGGTCGCCTTCTTCGCCTTCCGTTCCCGGGTGGGTGCCTCGACCGTGCGGGGCGTCCGCCCCGGCAGGGCGACGCCGGGATCGGGGGTCCCGCGGTAGCGCAGGAGCAGGAACACGAACGCGCCGATGGCCACGCCGAGCAGCAGGATGCTGGTCCACACGTTGAGGCGCTCCGTGATGCCGAAGAACGTCACGAGCTCCGCCTCGTCGATGCGCAGGGCCTCGATCCAGACCCGGCCCAGCGTGTAGTAGGCGACGTAGAGCCAGAACATGGTGCCGCGGCGGAACCGGAAGCGCCGGTCGAGCAGCAGCAGGATCGCCACGCCGGCGAGGTTCCAGAGGGACTCGTAGAGGAACGTCGGGTGGAACAGCGTCCCGGGTTCGGCGCCGGCCGGGAAGTTCGGATGGGCGGGGTCGATCTCCAGGCCCCAGGGCAGCGTCGTGGGCCCGCCGAACAGCTCCTGGTTGAACCAGTTCCCCCAGCGGCCGATCGCCTGGGCCAGCAGGACCCCGGGGGCCGCCGCGTCCGCGAAGGAGGTCAGCCGCACGCCGTAGCGCCGGCAGGCGATCCACGCGCCGACGGCGCCGAGGGCCACGGCGCCCCAGATGCCGAGCCCGCCGCGCCAGATCTGCCACGTCAGGGACAGGTCGCCGGTCCCGTCGAACCCGGGCCCGAAGTAGGCGTCCGGCGAGGAGAAGATGTGGTAGAGCCGCCCGCCGATGATGCCGAAGGGGATGGCCCAGATGCAGATGTCCCAGACGAGGCCGTCGGGCCCGCCCTTGGCCTTCCAGCGGCGCGCCGTCAACCACATGGCGACGACGATGCCGGCGAGGATGCACAACGCGTACGCGTGGATGGTCAGCGGGCCGATCGGGAAGGAGGCCCACTCCGCCGGCGGGCTCGGGATGGAGGCCGGCAGCGCCATCACGCGGTGTCCCCCCGGCCGCTCAGGTCGGCGGTGAGGCGGGCGACGGCGGGGACGCCGCCGTCGCGCAGCGCCGCGACCAGCGCGGTGCCCACGATGACCCCGTCCGCGTACGCCCCGATCTCCTCGACGTGGCCGCGGGTGGAGACGCCGAGCCCGACGCAGGCGCGCGGGGCGCCGGCGTCGTGGGCGGCGTCGACGACGGCCTGCGCCGTCGTCGCGACGTTGGCGCGGGCGCCGGTGACGCCCATGATCGAGACGCAGTACACGAAGCCGCGGCTCGCCTCGACCGTGGCGCGCATCCGCTCCGGCGTGGAGCTGGGCGCCACGAGGAACACGCGGTCCAGCCCGTACTTGTCGGACGCGGCGAGCCACTCGTCCGCCTCGTCCGGGATGAGGTCGGGGGTGATGAGCCCGGCGCCGCCGGCCTCGGCGAGGCGGCGGGCGAACTCGTCGACGCCCAGGCGCATCACGGGGTTCCAGTACGTCATCACGAGCACGGCCGCATCGCAGCGCGCCGTGATCCCGGCGACGATGTCGAAGACCTGGGCGACGCGGAACCCGTTCGCGAGCGCCTCGACGGTCGCGGCCTGGATGACGGAGCCGTCCATCACGGGGTCGGAGTACGGGATGCCGACCTCGATGACGTCCGCGCCGTTCTCCGCCATGGCGACGGCGGCGTCGATGGTGGCCTGGGCGTCCGGGTAGCCGGCCGGCAGGTAGCACACGAGCGCGGGGCGCCCCTCCGCCCGGGCCCGCTCGATGGCGGCGCCCGACTTGCTCTGGACCTCGGTTGCGTCCACGGCCACTACTCCTGCCCCTCGGCGTTCTCGATGATGTCGAACCACTCCGCGGCGGTGCCCACGTCCTTGTCGCCGCGGCCGGAGAGGCTGACGACGACGACGGTCTCCGCCGGGTCGGCCCCGGCCTCGACCTTGCGGCGGCCGACCTTGATGGCGCCGGCCAGGGCGTGCGCGGACTCGATCGCCGGGATGATGCCCTCGGTGCGGCACAGCAGGCTGAACGCCTCCATGGCCTCGGCGTCGGTGACCGGCTCGTAGTTCACGCGCCCGATGTCGTGCAGGTGGGCGTGCTCCGGGCCGACGCCCGGGTAGTCCAGGCCGGCCGAGATCGAGTGGGACTCGATGGTCTGCCCGTCCTCGTCCTGCATGAGGTAGCTGCGGGCGCCGTGGAGGACGCCGGGCCGGCCCAGCGTGATGGTGGCGGCGTGGCGAGGGGTGTCGACGCCCTCGCCGCCGGCCTCGAAGCCGTAGAGCTCGACGCCGGCGTCGTCCAGGAACCCGTGGAAGATCCCGATCGCGTTGGAGCCGCCGCCGATGCACGCGCACACCGCGTCGGGCAGGCGTCCGGCCTGCTCGAGGATCTGGGCGCGGGCCTCCTCGCCGATGACCTCGTGGAAGTAGCGGACCATGGACGGGAACGGGTGCGCCCCGGCCGCGGTGCCGAGCAGGTAGTGCGTCGTGGCGACGTTCGTGACCCAGTCGCGCAGCGCCTCGTTGATGGCGTCCTTGAGCGTCCGGGACCCGGCCGTGACGGGGACGACCTCCGCGCCGAGCAGCTTCATGCGGGCCACGTTGAGCGCCTGCCGGCGGCAGTCCTCCTCGCCCATGTAGACGACGCACTCGAGGCCGAGCAGGGCCGCGGCGGTGGCGCTGGCGACGCCGTGCTGGCCGGCGCCGGTCTCCGCGATGACGCGGGTCTTGCCCATGCGCTTGGCGAGCAGGGCCTGGCCGAGCACGTTGTTGATCTTGTGGCTGCCCGTGTGGTTCAGGTCCTCGCGCTTGAGGAACACCCGCACGCCCCCGGCGTGGGCCGAGAATCGCTTCGCCTCGGTGAGCAGGGAGGGCCGGCCGGAGTAGTTCCGGTTCAGGTCCTCGACCTCGGCCCGGAAGGCCGGGTCGTTCTTCGCCGCCTCGAAGGTCGCCTGCAGCTCGTCGAGCGCCGCGATGAGCGACTCGGGCATCCAGCGGCCGCCGTAGGCGCCGAAGTAGGGGCCGGGCGCGTGGCGCAGGCTCGCGCCGCCGGCCAGGAACGCGTCGGCCGCGGAGTCCGCGGCGCCGGGCGTGGGGTTCTCGGTCATGTGGTGCCGTCCTGTTCTGCGGTGGGCGGGGGGCGTCTGCGCGGGACCGCCGCGGCCTGGGCCGCGGCGGCGTGCGTCAGGCGCGGCGGGCCGCGGTGCCGGCCTCGATGAACGCCCGCACGGACTCCTCGGGCGTGTTGTGGCGCACGAGGGCCTCGCCGACGAGGATCGCGTCGGCCCCGTGGCGCCCGTACTCGGCGACGTCGTCCGCGTCGCGGACCCCGGACTCGGCCACGACGACGGCCTCCGCCGGGATCCCCCCGGCGAGCCGGGCGAACGTGGAGCGGTCGACGTCGAGGGTCTTGAGGTTGCGGACGTTGACGCCGATGATCCGCGCGCCGGCGGCGACGGCCCGCGCCACCTCCTCCTCGGTGTGCGTCTCGACGAGGGCGTTCATGCCCAGCTCGTGGGTCAGCGCGAGCATCGAGGCGAGTTCGGCGTCGTCGAGCGCGGCGACGATGAGCAGCACCAGGTCGGCCCCGTGCGCGCGGGCCTCGTGGATCTGGTAGTCGTCGACCGTGAAGTCCTTGCGCAGCAGGGGCAGGTCGACGGCGGCGCGCACGGCGTCGAAGTCGGTCAGGGAGCCGCCGAAGCGGCGCTGCTCGGTGAGGACGGAGACCACGGAGGCGCCACCGTCGCGGTACCGGGCCGCCAGCGTGGCGGGCTCGGGGATGTCGGCCAGGGCCCCCTTCGACGGGCTCTTGCGCTTGACTTCCGCGATGACGCGCAGCGTGCCGTCCCGCGGCGTCCCGGCCGCCGCGCCGCCGAGCGCTGCGTAGGCGTCCCGGGCGGCCGGGGCGGCGGCGGCGAGGCGGCGGATCTCGGCGTCGGGCACGGCCCGGCGGCGCTCCTCGAGGTCCTCGCGGACCCCGGCGATGATGTCGTCGAGAACCGTCACGCTAGTGGTGGCCGTTGTCCTTGGACTTGCTGCCGCCGACGCCGTAGCCGGCCTTGCGCAGCAGGGCGCCGACGACGAGGCCCCCGAGGATGACGACGGACCCGATGGCGAACCAGAGCGTGCTGGCCAGCGCGAAGCCGACGCAGGCGACCAGGCAACCCACGAGCATGATGCCCACGGCCGACCACGCGGCGACGCTGTTGCCGTGCCCCACGGGCTCGGCGTGCATCGGATCGATACCCTGCGGGGTCTTCACGGTGGTGGACATCGCGTCTCTACTCCTCTGGTGGCGATTCCGGGCCGCGGCCCGGGCGGAACTGCTGTCCATTCTGCCATTCTTTTGGCGGCGGACGCGCCATGGTGACGCCGCGCGGCGGGGGCCCGGCGGCGCGCGCCGCCGGTCCCCCCGGGGGGCCGTCAGTCGGTGGGGTCCTCGCCACGGGAGAGCCGGTCCCAACCGTCGATCTCGTCGATCGAACCGTCCCGGGCGGGCGTTCCGGCCTCCGCGGCGCCGCCGTCGTACTTGCGGCTCGCGGCCCAGCCCCGCCCGGCGACGGCGAGGACGACGGCGGTGGCGGCGATCCAGGCGCCGGCGGCGGCGGCGACCCACGGCCACGCGGCGGTGTCGTAGGTCCCGTCGACGCGCGGCATGCCGGCGGCGGCGCCCACGGCGGTCGCGGCGGCGCCCACCGGGTCGGCCAGGACGGCCAGCGCGGACGCGGCGATCCCGACGCCGGCGGCGGCGAGCAGCACGGCGATCACCCAGCGCGCGACGCGGCCGGCGATCGCCGCGGCGACGCCCGCGGCCAGGGCGACGACGGCGAGGGCCGCGACGGCGGTGGCGGCGTCGGACCCGGCGACCTCGATGGTCCCCGACACCGGGTTGCCGGCGGCGGGAACCACGGTGATCCAGGTGCGTGTCGTGCACGCGAGGGCGGCCACGGCGCCGGCCACCGCGGCGAGGATCGTGGCCCGGCGGGTGGGGCGGCGTCCGGCGCGGGCCGCCACTAGGCGTCCTCCCCCGTGCCCGTGGCCGGGGCCAGGGTGCCGGCGGCCCAGACGGCGCGCAGCGGGGCGGCGCACTTGTTCACGCTCTCCAACGCCTCCGCGTCGAGCTGCGAGTCGGCGACGATCCCGCCGCCGGCCTGCACGTACGCGCGGCCGTTCTTCAGCAGCGCGGAGCGGATCGCGATCGCCAGGTCCATGTCCCCGGCGAAGTCCAGGTAGCCCACCACGCCGCCGTACACGCCGCGGCGGTGCGGTTCGTACTCGTCCAGCAGCTGCAGGGCCCGGGGCTTCGGCGCGCCGGAGAGCGTGCCGGCCGGGAACGTCGCGGCGAGGGCGTCGTAGCTGGTGGCGTCCGCGGCCAGCCGGCCGACGACGTTGGAGACCAGGTGCATGATGTGGCTGAAGCGCTCGACCTCCATGAACTGGGTGACCTCGACCGTGCCGGGCTCGCAGACCTTGGAGAGGTCGTTGCGGGCCAGGTCGACCAGCATCAGGTGCTCGGCCTTCTCCTTCTCGTCCTCGAGGAGGTCCTTCTCGTGGAGCAGGTCCTCCTCGTACGTGGCCCCGCGGGGGCGGGACCCGGCGATCGGGTGCGTGACGACGTGGCGGTCGTTGACGGTGACGAGCGCCTCGGGCGAGGAGCCGACGATGGAGTAGGGCGCGCCGTGGGCGTCCTCGAACGTGAACAGGTACATGTACGGGCTCGGGTTCGTGGTGCGCAGGATCCGGTAGACGTCCAGCGGCCGGGCCTGGGTCTCGAGCTCGAACCGGCGCGAGACGACGACCTGGAACACCTCGCCGTCGACGATCGCCTCCTTGCCGCGGAGGATGGCCCGCCGGTACGAGTCCTCGTCCCAGCTGTGGGTCACGGCCCGCATCAGCACGTTCCGGTCGACGTCGGCGCCGTGGAAGACCGCGGCCGGGGCGACGGCGGCCTCCTGCAGCTTGTCGAGCATCGCGTCGAGGCGCTGGACGGCGTGCTCGTACGCCCCGTCGACGCCGGTGTCCGCGCCGTCCTGGTTGATCGCGTTGGCGATGAGCGTGACGGTCCCGTCCGTGTTGTCGTGCACCGCCATGTCCGCGACGAGGTTCATGGCCAGCTCGGGCAAGCCCAGGTCGTCCTGGGGCGGGTGCGGCAGGCGCTCCCAGTGGCGGACGGCCTCCCACCCGACGAAGCCGACCATGCCGGAGGTGAACGGGGGCAGCCCGGCCAGCGGCTCGGTGCGCAGCATGGCGACCGTGTCCCGCAGGACGTCGACCGGGCTCCCCCCGGTCGGGACGCCGGCCGGCGGGTGGCCGACCCAGAAGGCCTCGCCGTCGCGCGAGGTCAGCGTGGCTGGCGAGCCGCACCCGATGAACGAGTAGCGGCTCCAGACGCCGCCGGCCGCCGCGCTCTCCATGAGGAACGTGCCGGGGCGCCCCCCGGCCAGGCGCTGGTAGATGGCGACGGGCGTCAGGGAGTCGGCGAGCACGCGGCGGGAGACCGGGATGACGCGGCGGGACGCGGCGAGCGTGCGGAACTCTTCGAGGGTGGGGCTGGTGGTCCCGAGGGGCTGCATGGCGTGCTTTCGTGGTCGGGGCGCCGGGCGGGTCCGGCCGCGGTGCGGCGGTTCCGACGGGCCGGGGTCTAGGGCGCCCGGGGTGCGGACGCCGCGGTCTGGGGCACCGGGGTCTAGCCGGTGGCGTCGGTGACGGCGGGCAGGTCGCGGCCGTCGAAGCAGGTGCGCGTGCCGGTGTGGCACGCCGGACCGACCTGGTCGACGCGCACGAGGAGGGCGTCGCCGTCGCAGTCCAGGGCCACGCCGCGGACGAGTTGGATGTGCCCGGACGTATCGCCCTTGCGCCAGTATTCGCTCCGGGACCGGGACCAGTAGGTCGCCCGGCCGGTCGTGAGCGTGCGGCGCAGGGCCTCCTCGTCCATCCAGCCGAGCATGAGCACCTCGCCGGTGTCGTGCTGCTGGACGACGGCGGCGACCAGTCCGTCGGGGGTCTTCTTCAGGCGCGCCGCGAGGGCCGGGTCGAGCTTCTCGGCGGCGTCCGGCGCGGGCGCTGGTGGGTTCTGGTTCTCGGGCATCGCGGCCAGTCTACCGGCCGGGCACCGTCACGATCCGACACACGCCCCGGGGTCCGGGGCTCCGTGCTAGTTTCGGGATTGATGAGATTCGTACCGCCCTCACGCGAGGTTCTGGCCGAGGTCCTGCTGGCGGCAGGGCCGGATGCGCCGACGCTGTGCGAGGGATGGCGGACCCGCCACCTGGCCGCCCACTTGGTCCTGCGCGAGCACTCCCCGCTCGTGGTGGGGATGGTCGTGCGTCCGCTCTCCGCGGGGTACCGCCGCTCGCTGGCGCGCCTGGCCGCCGAGTCGGCGACCCCGGAGGGCTACGCCGCCACGGTCGAGCGGTTCCGCTCGGGCCCGCACCGGCTCTCCCCGTTCGCCCTGCCGCCGGTCGAGCGCGCGGCGAACCTCGTCGAGTTCTTCGTCCACACGGAAGACGTGCGCCGCGCCGGGGACCGTTGGGCGCCACGGATCCTGGACGAGGAATACGCCGAGGACCTCTGGGGTGCGCTGCTCCGCTCGGCCGGGACCATGTACCGCCGGGCCGGGGTCGGCGTGATCCTGCGTCGGCCCGACGGCGTGCGCCACGTGGCGCGCCGCGCCGACGACTCCGTCGCCGTGACCGGCGATCCGGGCGAGCTGCTGCTGCACGCCACCGGCCGGACCGGCCACGCGCTGGTCACCTTCGAGGGCTCCGACGAGGCCATCTCCCACCTCTCCGGGACGCGCCGCCCGTTCTAGCGGCCTGACCGCGCGCCGCCCTCTTCCACGGCCGCGGCCGCCCCCGCCTACGGGCGCCCGACGCGGTAGTGGTACGAGCTCGTCGTGCTGAACCCCAGGGAGTGGTAGAGCAGGATCGTCTGCGTGTTGGCCTCGCGCACCTGCAGCCAGACGCCGTCGAGCCCGCGCGCATCGGCCTCGGCCAGCAGCGCGCGGACGACGGCGCTGCCGTACCCGCGGCGCCGGGCGTCCGGGCGGGTCGCGACGCAGTACAGGCCGCCGTAGCCCTCCGCCAGCGCGAGCCGTGCCGTCGCGACGGTGCGGCCGTCGACGCGAAGCGACGCGTACACGGCCTCGCACGCGCGCAGGATGGCGCGGGACACCGCCCGCTCGTCGGCGGCGCCCGGGCCCTCCTGCGCCCAGTAGACGTCGAGCCACTCGTCGTCGGGCGCTCCGTCGAAGGACACGCGGGGGTCGGGCGGGCCGGCGAAGCGGTGCAGGTCCGCGCCCCCGGCAGTCTGCACCAGCGTCGGGGACTCGATGCGGTAGCCGCGCTCCCCGAGGAACGCGTCGAGGCCCTCCGGGACGGCCGGGCTGATTTGGAACGCGGGCTCGAGCCAGCGCGCGGCGCTGCGGCGTTCGACCTCCGCGACGGCCGCGCCCAGGTCGTCGGGCTCCCCCAGCGGCAGCACGGAGTTGGCGCGCCGGCTCACCCCCGCCGAGAAGCGGATGTCCCAGCCATCGACCCGGCCGCGCTCGAGCGCCGGCCAGGCGGCGTCCATGAGACGCTCGAGGCGGCCTGGCTCAGCGAACGGCATGCCCGTCCTGACGGATCGCCTCCTTGACCCGGCCGATCATGTCGACGGGGCCAAAGTGGAAGATCGAGGCCGCGAGCACCGCGTCGGCACCGGCGCGGATCGCCGGCGGGAAGTGCTCGGGCGCCCCGGCCCCGCCGGAGGCGATGAGCGGAACCCTCACGGCCTCGCGCACGGCCCGGATCATCTCCAGGTCGAAGCCCTCCTTCGTGCCGTCGGCATCGATGGAGTTCAGCAGGATCTCCCCCACGCCGCGCTCGGCGGCCTCGCGGGCCCAGGCGACGGCGTCGATGCCCGTCCCGGTCCGCCCGCCGTGGGTCGTGACCTCGAAGCCGGACGGCAGGCCCGGGGAGGCGCTGCGGCGCGCGTCCAGGGACAGCACCAGCACCTGGGAGCCAAACCGCGAGGTGATGTCGCTGATCACCTCGGGCCGGGCGACGGCGGCCGTGTTGATGGAGGCCTTGTCCGCGCCGGAGCGCAGCAGGCGGTCCACGTCGTCGGGCGTGCGCACGCCGCCGCCGACGGTCAGCGGGATGAAGACCTCCTCGGCCGTGCGGGCGACGACGTCGAACGTCGTCTCCCGGTTGCCGGAGGACGCGGTGACGTCGAGGAACGTGATCTCGTCGGCGCCCGCGGCGTTGTACCGCTTGGCGAGTTCGACCGGGTCCCCGGCGTCGCGCAGGCCCTCGAAGTTGACGCCCTTGACGACGCGCCCGGCGTCGACGTCGAGGCAGGGGATGACACGGATGGCGACACTCACGGCAGGCCCTAGATGCGGCAGGCGTGGATGTTCGTCACGAGGATCGCCCGCGCACCCAGCGTGTACAGCTCGTCCATGATGTTGTTGGTCTGGCTCTTGCGCACCATGGCGCGCACGGCCACCCAGTCCCCGTCCTGGAGCGGCGAGACCGTGGGCGACTCCAGCCCCGGGGTGAGGCGGCTGGCCTCGTCGACGAGTTCGCGGCGGATGTCGTAGTCGAGCATCACGTACCGGCGGGCGACGAGCACGCCGGTCAGGCGGCGCTTGAGGACCTCCAGGCCGGCCGGGTGCTCCCCGGTCCGGCCGATGAGCACGGCCTCGGAGTGCAGGATCGGGTCGCCGAAGATGTCCATCCCGGCGGCCTTGAGCGTGTTGCCCGTCTCGACGACGTCGGCGATCGCGTCCGCGACGCCGAGGCGCACGGAGGACTCCACGGCGCCGTCCAGGCGCACCGTCTGCGCGTCGATGCCGTGCTCGGCCAGGTAGCCGCGTAGCAGCCCGTCGTAGCTCGTGGCGACGCGCTTGCCGTTGAGCTGCGCGACCGAGTCGAACGTGCCGGCGGGGCCGGCGAAGCGGAACGTGGAGGAGCCGACGCCCAGGGGCAGCAGCTCCTCGGCGTCGCCGTTGACCTCGGCGTCCAGGAACAGGTCGCGGCCGGTGATGCCGACGTCCAGGATGCCGCGGCCGACGTACACGGCGATGTCGCGGGGGCGCAGGTAGAAGAACTCGATGTCGTTGTCGGGGTCGACGATGACCAGCTCGCGGTTGTCGCGGCGCTGGAGGTAGCCGGCCTCGCGGAGCATGGCGGTGGCGACCTCGGAGAGGGATCCCTTGTTCGGGACGGCGACGCGCAGCATGAAGGGCTCGATTCTGTCGGGGTGTCTGCTCGGGGAGTGGTGCGGCGGCGCCGCCCGCCGGCCCTGGGCCGGCCGGGCGGCTACAGGTGCTTGTACACGTCCTCGAGCGTGAGCCCCTTGGCCAGCATGAGGACCTGCAGGTGGTACAGCAGCTGCGAGATCTCCTCGGCGGCGGCCTCGTCGGACTCGTACTCCGCGGCCATCCACACCTCGGCGGCCTCCTCGACGACCTTCTTGCCGATCCCGTGGACGCCCGAGTCGAGCTCCGCGACGGTGCGGGAGCCCTCCGGGCGGGACGCGGCCTTGTCGGCCAGTTCGGCGAAGAGGGAGTCGAAGGTTTTCACGCCTCCAAGGGTAGCGGCTGGCCCAGCGGCCCCCTCACCGGACCCCGGCAATGTGACGAAGGCCGCGTTCACCGGGTCGCGAGCGCCAGGGCCGTGAGCAGGGCCGCGGACATCGCCTCGTGACCCTTGTCCTCGGCCGAGCCGGGCAGTCCGGCCCGGTCGATCGCCTGATCCTCCGTGTCGCACGTCAGCACCCCGAACCCGACGGGCGTGCCCGTGCGGACGGAGACGTCCGTGAGCCCCGCCGTCGCGCCCTGGCACACGAACTCGAAGTGCGGCGTGCCGCCGCGGACGACCACGCCCAGGGCGACGACCGCGTCGTGCGTGTGCGCGAGCCGCGCCGCGGCGACGGGCAGCTCGAACGTGCCCGGCACCCGGACGACCTCCGGGGCCTTGATCCCGGCCTCGGCGGCGGCGCGCAGCGCCCCGTCGAGCAGGCCGCCCATGACCTGCTCGTGCCAGCTGGCGGCCACGATCACGGCGCGCAGGCCGGCGGCGCCGGCCGCGGCGAGGGTCTCGGTCTGGGTGGTGGGGGCTCCGTGGCCGCTCATGCGTTCTCCTCCTGGTGCTGTGCGGTGGCCGCCTCGAGGACGGCCGGGTCGATGCGGTGGTTCAGGCGCTCGCGCTTGGTGCGCAGGTAGCGCGTGTTCTCGGGGCGCGCCGTGATGGTGCTGGGCACGGATTCGACGACGTCGATGCCGCCCTGGCGCAGCCACTCCTCCTTGCGGGGGTTGTTGGTGAGCAGGCGGACGCGCTCCTGGCCGAGGCTGTGCAGGATCGCGGCGGCCGCGTCGTAGCGGCGCGCGTCCACGGGCAGGCCCAGCTGCTCGTTGGCCTCCACGGTGTCGGCCCCGCCGTCCTGCAGCGCGTAGGCGCGGATCTTGTTGCCGAGCCCGATGCCGCGGCCCTCGTGCCCGCGCAGGTAGACGACCGTTCCCCCCTCGGCGGCGACGGCGGCCAGCGCCGCGTGGAGCTGCTCGCCGCAGTCGCAGCGGTAGGAGCCGAACACGTCGCCGGTGAGGCACTCGGAGTGCAGGCGCACCAGTGGGGCGCCTGCCGGCGCCGTCGGCGCGGTCAGCGTCAGGTGCTCGTCGCCGGTGGCGCGCTCCGTCCAGGCGCGCACGGAGAACGTGCCGAACGGGGTCGGCAGCGCCACGGCGGGTCCGCCGACGACGGCCTCCGGCTCGGGCGCCGTCGCGCGCTCCGGGCCGCCGCCCGCCAGGTAGGCGGAGAGGTCCTCGATGCTGACGAGCGGGATCTCCCACCGGTCGGCGAACTCACGCAGGGCGGGCAGGCGCATCATGGTGCCGTCGTCGTGGGTGAGCTCGGCGATGACGCCGACCGGCTCGAGCCCGGCCAGACGGCACAGGTCGACGGACGCCTCCGTGTGCCCGCGGCGGGCCAGGACGCCGGCGTCGACGGCGCGCAGCGGGAACATGTGGCCGGGCCGGTTGATGTCGGCCGGCCGGGCGTGGGGGTCGGCGAGGACGCGGGCCGTGGTGGCGCGGTCCGCGCCGGAGATGCCGGTGGTGGTGCCGGCGGCGGCGTCGCAGGAGATCGTGTACGCCGTGCCCTTGGCGTCCTCGTTGACCTCCACCATGGGCGGCAGGCCGAGCGCGTCGGCCCGCTCGCCGGTGAGCGGGACGCAGATGACGCCCGAGGAGTGGCGGATCGTCCAGCCCATGAGCTCGGGGGTGGCGAACTCCGCGGCGAAGATGATGTCGCCCTCGTTTTCGCGGTCCTCGTCGTCGACGACCACGACGGGGCGGCCCGCGGCGATGGCGGCGACGGCGTCGGCGACCGGGTCCAGCAGGCTCATGCCGTCCCCTCCCCCGCGCCGAAGGCCACCAGCCGCTCGGCGTACTTGGCCATGACGTCCACCTCGAGGTTGACGCGGTCCCCGGCGGCGCGCCGGCCCAGGACCGTGTCGCGGAGGGTGGCGGGGATGAGCGCGACCTCGAACCACTGCTCGGGGTCGGCGGCGGCGGACACGGCGGTGACGGTCAGGGAGACGCCGTCGATGGCGATCGATCCCTTGCGGGCGACGTACCGGGCCAGGTCCCGCGGCAGCGCGAAGCGCAGGCGCTCCCAGTTGCCCTCGGGGACCCGCTCGAGCAGCGACCCGGTCCCGTCGACGTGGCCCTGGACGACGTGGCCGTCGAGCCGCCCGCCGGCGGGGACGCACCGCTCGAGGTTGACCTCGTCGCCGGGGGCGAGCGTCCCGGTCGTGGTCAGGTCGAGCGTCTCGCCCATGACGTCCAGGTCCACGGCGTCGCCGTCGATGGAGATGGCGGTCAGGCACACGCCGTTCACGGCCAGGGACCCGCCCAGGCCGAGGTCGGCCGCGTGGCCGGGGGCGGTGACGGTCAGGACGGCGGCGGCGCCGTCCGGGGTGGGGCGGAGGCCCTCGACGCGGCCGAGGCCGCTGACGATTCCGGTGAACATGGCTACTTCCTGGTTTCTGCCGCGGGTGCGGGCTCGAGGTGGAGGACGGCGTCGCCGCCCAGGAGCTGGTGGGCGGGGCCGCCGGCGGGGTCGGCGCGCCACCGCGGTGCGGCGGCGAGCGTGCCGATGCCGAGGTCCCCGACGGCGCCGCGTCCGGCGCCGAGGAACAGGGGCGCCTGGTAGAGCCAGACCTCGTCGACGAGCCCGGCGGCCAGGAACGCGGTGGCCACGGAGGCGCCGCCCTCGACCATCGCGTGGTCGACGCCCTCGGCCGCGAGGGCGGCGAGGACCTCGGCGGGGTCGTGGGTGCGCAGGTGCCGGAAGCGCCCGTCGGTGCCGCGGACGGCGGCGTCCGCCGGCACGTCGCGGGTGCCCATGGCGACACGCAGCGGCTGTCGGTGGAGCGGCCCCTCCGGGCCGCGGGCGGTCAGGCGGGGGTCGTCCGCGAGGATCGTGCCGGTGCCGGCGATGATCGCCTCCGCCCGGGCCCGCACGCCGTGGCTGTGCTGCCGCGACTCGGGCCCGGTGATCCACTGGCTGGTCCCGTCCGCGGCGGCGATCCGCCCGTCGAGGCTCTGCGCCAGGTGCAGGCTGGTGAAGGGCCGCCCGGCGGCGCGCGCGGCGAACCAGCGGTGGTTCAGCTCGAGCGACTCGGCCTCCAGCAGGCCGCCGACGACGTCGCGGCCGGCGGCGCGGAGGCGGGCGGCGCCGCCCCGGGCGCGGTCGGTGGTGTCGGAGGCGGCGTAGACGATGCGCCCGATGCCGGCCTCCTCGATCGCCCCGGCGCACGGCCCGGTGCGGCCGGTGTGGTTGCAGGGCTCGAGCGTGACGACCATCGTGAGTCGGGCCGCCTCGTCGGCGGGGACGGGGCCCAGCGCCGCCAGCGCGGCGGCCTCCGCGTGGGGGGTCCCGGCGCCGGCGTGGTGCCCCGTGGCCAGGACCCGGCCCTCGGCGTCGACGACGGCGGCGCCCACGAGCGGGTTGGCGCCGCGGTGCCCGTGGCGCGCTGCGTCGAGGGCCAGGCGCATGGCGCCGGCCTCGATCTCGGTGGGGGCCGCGGGGCTTCGCCGCCGCTGGTCTTCCATCGTTCCTCCTTGTCGGCCGCACGGGCCCCGGGGGTAACGACGGTTCGGCCCGGTGCGCGTCGGCACCGGCCTACTGTGTACGTGCTTCTCCCATCCAGACTTTAACTGTCGGTACCGGAATTCCACCGGTTCAACCTCGGCGCCTTGCGGCGCCTCGGGTCGCGGACTTTGACCGCCGGTTCGGACTTTCACCGACCCCGGAGCACGTGAAGTGTTTCGTTGATTAAAGCACAAGGCCCGCCGGGGCATTCCCCCGCCGGGCCCGCGTGCGCGTCGGGCGCGTCACATCGCGTCACGTGGCCCCGCGGCGTCGCGCAGCGCGCCGATGGCGGCGGCCGCGTCGTCCGTGCCGTAGACGGCGGAGCCGGCGACGAACACGTCGGCACCGGCCTCCGCCGCGCGGACGATCGTCTCGCGGGTGATGCCGCCGTCGACCTGCAGGGCCACCGGCACGCCGGCGCCGTCGATGGCGGCCCGGGCCCGCCGGATCTTGGGCAGCACCACGTCGAGGAACGCCTGCCCGCCGAAGCCCGGCTCGACGGTCATGAGCAGCAGCATGTCCAGCTCGGGCAGCAGGTCAAGGTAGGGCTCGACCGGGGTCGCGGGCTTGAGCGCCATCGACGCCTTGGACCCGCGGGCGCGCAGCTCGCGGGCGAGGCGGACCGGGGCGCCGGAGGCCTCGGCGTGGAAGGTCACGGACGCGGCGCCGGCGTCCGCGTACCCGGGGGCCCACCGGTCAGCGTCGGAGATCATCAGGTGCACGTCCAGCGGCAGCGCGGTGACCTCGCCGATCCGCTGGACGACGGGCGGCCCGAGCGTCAGGTTGGGGACGAAGTGGTTGTCCATGACGTCCACGTGCACGGCGTCCGCGGTGTCGATGCGCCGCAGCTCGGCCTCGAGGTTGGCGAAGTCGGCGGAGAGGATGCTCGGGTGGATGCGGCAGGTCACGGGGCGGGCCTTTCGTCGACGGTCAGCAGGGCCAGGAACATGGCGTCGGTGCCGTGCAGGTGCGGCCACAGCTGCACGGTGGACCCCCCGGCCGCGGGGCGCGCCGCCCCGGGGACGCGGCCGTCGACGCTGGCCGCCGCGGCCGCGGCCCCGGCGTCGAGCAGCCGCGCCCCGGGGTGGCGGCGGAGGGCGTCCTCGACTACGGCGACGGTCTCCGCCGGGTGGGGCGAGCAGGTGACGTATGCGACCACGCCGCCGGGCCGGACCGCCGCGAGGGCCGCGTCGAGCAGCTCGCCCTGGAGGGACGCGAGCTCGGGGATGTCGTCGGGGCGCTTGCGCCAGCGGGACTCGGGACGGCGGCGGAGGGCGCCGAGCCCGCTGCAGGGGGCGTCGACCATGATCCGGTCGAAGCGCTGGTCGGCCGGGACGCCGGCATAGCGGCGCCCGTCGCCCTCGACGACCGACCAGGTCCCCTCCGGCAGGGCCGAGAGGGCCCGCTCGACGAGGTCGGCGCGGTGGGTGGCCGGCTCGTTCGCGGTCAGCTCCCCGCCGCGCTGGCCGACGAGGGCCGCGAGCAGGGCGGCCTTGCCCCCGGGGCCAGCACACAGGTCCAGCCAGTCGGTGTCCCGGCCCTGCAGGGGCGCGGCGGCGAGGGCCCGGGCGACGAGCTGGGAGCCGGCGTCCTGGACGCGGGTCGTGCCCGCCCGGACCGACTCGAGCCGCGCCGGGTCCCCGGCGGCGTAGGTGGCGGAGCCGGGCACGAGCGCCCCGGGCTCGGCGCCGGCGGCGAGGGCCTCGCCGAGGTCGCCTGCCCCGGGCAGGGCGACGAGGTTGACCACGGGCGCCAGGTTGTCGGCGGCCAGCAGGTCCTCGATCTCGGCGGCCGGGCGGCCGTGGGCGGCGAGGGCCTGGCGCAGGGCCCGGACGACCCACTCGGGGTGGCTGTGCACGAGCGCGTCGCGGGCGGCGTCGTCCTCCACCCCCTCGAGCAGCTCGGCCTGCCACTGGCCGAGGTCGCGCGCGGCGACCTTGCGCAGGACGGCGTTGACCAGGCCGGAGGCGCCGGCGCCGACCCGTTCACGGGTCAGGGCGACGGTCTCGTCCAGGGCCGCGTGCGAGGGCACGCGCATGGCGAGCAGCTGGTGGGCGCCCAACCGGAGCACGTCGAGCACGGCCGGGTCGAGCTGGTCCAGCGGCCGGTCGACGCAGCGGGACAGGACGGCGTCGTAGAGGCCCTGGCCGCGCAGGGCCCCATAGGCGAGCTCGGTGGCGAAGCCGGCGTCGCGCCGGTCGAGCCGGTGGGCCCGGATCCGGCCGGGCAGCACCAGGTTCGCGTAGGCGTCCTCGCCCGTGACGGCACGGACGGTCTCGAAGGCCGCCAGCCGGGCCGCGTCGGCCCGGCGCTTGCGCTGCGAGGGCGCAGCCTGGCTGAACCGCCGCGGGGCCGCCCCGCCGCGGTTGCGCTCGCGGCCGGCCTCGTTGCGGCGGGGCCCGCGCCCGCCCCCCTGCTCCGGACTCACTCGAAGACCACCTCCGCGCCGCCGAGGCCGCGCGCCCAGTCGGCGGCGGCCATCTCCTTCTTCCCGGCGGGCTGGATCCGGCGCAGCTCGAGGGCGTGCGAGCCGGTGCCGACGAGCACCCGCGGCGGCTTGCCGGGCACGGTGCGCACCTGGCCGGGGGCCAGGTCGGTGGTGCTGGGGTCCGCCGCGGGCGGGCCGAGCTTGACTCGCTGGCCGCCGGACGTGGTCCAGGCGCCGGGCTCCGGGGTGGTCCCGTTGATGCGGCGGCGCACCGCCAGAGCGGGCTGGCTCCAGTCGATGCGCCCGTCGGCGAGGCCCAGCTTGGGGGCGTAGGTCGGCTCGCCCCGCTGCGGCTCGGCGACCAGCCGCCCCGCCCCGAGCCCGGCCAGTGTCTGGGAGAGCAGGACCGAGCCGCTGTGGGCGAGCCGCGTCAGCAGGTCCCCCGCCGTGTCGTCGGGGCCGACGGGTTCGGTCAGGCTTCCGAAGACGGGGCCGGTGTCCAGGCCCTCCTCGAGGCGGAACGTGACGGCGCCGGTGATGTCGTCTCCATGGATGACGGCGTGCTGGACCGGGGCCGCGCCGCGCCAGGCCGGAAGCAGGGAGAAGTGGAGGTTGATCCAGCCGTGCCGGGGCACGTCGAGGGCCGCGGGCGGAACGAGGCCGCCGTAGGCGACGATCGCGGCCGCGTCGGGGGCGGCCGCGCGGATCGCCGCGGTCGCCTCGCCGTCGATGCGGTTCGCCTTAATGACGTGGAGGCCGAGTTCCCCGGCCCTGCGGGCCACCGGGGAGGGGGTGGGGACGCGCTTGCGGCCGACGGGGGCGTCCTCGCGCGTGAGGACGGCGGCGATCTCGAATCCGTCCGTGGCGAGGCGGTCGAGGGAGGGGACCGCGACCTCGGGCGTGCCGGCGAAGAGGATCCTCATCGGGCGCCCCCGAAGCTGGTCCCGAGGCTCGCGGAGCGCTGGGTGACGGTGGAGGAGGCGACGCGGTCGTAGCCGGCGGAGCGGATGGAGCGGAGCGCCTCGCGCTTGGCCTCGCCGCGGAGCCGGTCGACGTAGAGCCGTCCGTTGAGGTGGTCGGTCTCGTGCTGGAGGCACCGGGCGAGCAGGCCCTCGCCCTCGACCCGGACCGGACGGCCGTGCGCGTCGGAGCCGCTGACGCGCGCCCACGTGGCGCGGGGGGTGGCGAAGCCCATGCCGGGGACGGAGAGGCATCCTTCGGAGCCCCCGGTGTCCAGCTGGTCCCCGGTCTCCAGCACGGGGTTGACCACATGGCCGCGGGACCCGTCGATGTCGTACGTAAAGACGCGCAGGCTGATCCCGACCTGCGGGGCGGCCAGGCCCACGCCGCCGACGTCGGCCATCGTCTCCTCCATGTCCCTCACGAGCCGCCGGAGCGCGTCGTCGAAGTCCACCACCTCGTCGGCGGGGGTGCGGAGGACCGGGTCCCCCACGATGCGGATCGCCATGACGGCCATGTGTGTTTCGCTCCTCCCGCCGGTGCCCGGCAATGTGCTGTGCGTCTCAAGGTGCGCACCGGGGAGTCGTCCGGGGCGCGGCCCCAGTCTACGGGGAGGAGGTGGCCGCCGCCTGGTCCAGCCCCGCGGCGCCGCGGGCGGGCGGCGGCGGGACGGGACGCAGCGGGACGCCGGCGTCGGCGCTGCGCATGGTCGCGTCCCAGACCTGGCGCAGCGCCCAGAACCGCCGCCAGTACACGGGCAGGACGGCGGGGTTCGCCATCATGGGCACCGCCTCGGTCTCGCCGATGGCCACGGCGAGCAGCATGGGGTCCTCTCCGAACCCCCAGGGTTCCCAGGTCCCGGCCTCGGCGTCGACCACGACCTCCTCGGCCTTGTAGCCGGCGGCGAGCTGCATGACGACCTTCGGGTCCAGCGGCTTGGCGCGCCCGTCCCGCGTGGTGCCCTTCGTCTTGTAGTCGATGACGCACAGCCGCCCGCCGATCCGCGCGACGAGGTCCAGGGTGCCCGCATAGCCGACGGTGTGGTTCCAGATGGTGACCTCGGCGGCGAGCGGCTCGACGCCGTAGGCCTCCCACCACTCGTCGAACCGGGCCGCGAACGCCGACTCGCCGCGCTCCTTGAGCGCATCGAGCGCCTCCCCCATGCGGTGCGGCTTGCCCAGGGCGCGCAGGGCCACCTGTTCGCAGTAGGTGTGCACGCGGTCGCCGCGCGCGGCGGCGGCGTCCCGGTAGGCCTCGGCCGCCGAGGACGCGTCGCGGGCGACGGACCTCAGCTTGGCGGGGCTGGCCAGCGCCTCCGGGAGCCGGCCGTCGCTGACGACGGCGGTCGCGGCCATGTGGCCGACCCAGCCGTCCATGCCCGAACTTGCCTGCCCGATCACGGTCGTGATCGAGGGGACCTCCGGCAGGCCCCCCACGCGCCGGGAGTACATGCGTCCGAAGTCGGTCTGGTGGGCGAGTGCTGGGCTGGTCATGGCGAAGATTCTGGCACGCGGCCCCGACGGTTCGGCCCACCGGACCCCCGCCGCCGTGGTCCCTGTCACACTTAGGGCGCCGGGGACCGCAAACAGACCCCTCCGCCGCGCCCCCGCCGCCCGGCGATGCCCGGCCCTTCCCCGGGATGGCGCGGTTTTCGGCACCCTTGCACCCCCCGCGAACACGCCCACCCACCCCCGATTTGGAACTTTCGGCGAACGTCCGATAGAGTTTTACCTCGTTGGAACGGAGCGGGAACGAAGCCGAGAGGCCGAGTGAACGGTCCGGGACCATCACGCGGACATAGCTCAGTTGGCTAGAGCGCCACCTTGCCAAGGTGGAGGTCGCGGGTTCGAATCCCGTTGTCCGCTCGCAAGCCAGGGCCGGCTCGCCGGTCCAACCGGTACAGGGCAACCTGTTCTGGTGGGGTGGCCGAGAGGCGAGGCAGCGGCCTGCAAAGCCGTATACGCGGGTTCGAATCCCGTCCCCACCTCGCAGTACGGTTGGCTTGCAACCCAGCAATGGGCGATTGGCGCAGCGGTAGCGCGCTTCCCTGACACGGAAGAGGTCACTGGTTCGATCCCAGTATCGCCCACCAAAGGATCCCCGCCTCGGCGGGGTTCTTTCATGTGGCACCCCCGGTGCCGCACGCGGACATAGCTCAGCTGGCTAGAGCGCCACCTTGCCAAGGTGGAGGTCGCGGGTTCGAATCCCGTTGTCCGCTCCACTGGACCCCGGCGCGGCGCGCCGGGGTCTTTTTGCCGTCCCCTGTCTTGGGGCGGCCAGGATGCGTCGGAGGGCGGTGTGCGGTGGGCACTGGTCGGGAGACGACCGCGGGGCGCTGGTCCCAGCCATTGCTGGCGGGGGCGACGACGGCGCTCGTCGGTTTCTCGTCCTCGTTCGCGGTGGTGCTGGCCGGACTGGCCGCCGTGGGCGCGACGCCCGCGCAGGCCTCCTCCGGCCTGTTGGCCCTGACCCTCTCCGTCGGCTTGTGCACGCTCGCGCTGTCGGCCGCGACGCGGCTGCCGGTGACGGTGGCGTGGTCGACCCCGGGCGCCGCGCTGCTGGTCGCCGCGGGCGGCTCCGGACTGTCCTGGAACGAATCCGTCGGCGGGTTCCTGGCCGCGGCCGCGCTCATCGCGGCGACGGGCGCCGTCCCGGCCCTGGGCCGGCTCGTGTCGGCGATCCCGGTGCCGATCGCGCAGGCGATGCTGGCCGGGGTGCTGTTCGAGCTGTGCCTGGCCCCGGTGCTCGCGCTGCCGGAGCACCCCTGGCTGGTCGGCCCCGTCGTCCTGGTGTGGCTCGCGGCCCTGCGCTGGGTTCCGCGCTGGTCCGTCCCGGCCGCGATGGCAACGACGCTGGTTGCCGTCGCCTGGCACGTGGCCGCGACCGGCGCCCGCCTCCCACAGGCCGCTCCCCCGGCGCTGGAGTTCACGGCCCCCGCATTCACGGCCGCATCGTTCACGGCCGTGGCGCTGCCCCTCTTCGTGGTCACGATGGCGTCCCAGAACGTTCCGGGGGTGGCCGTCCTGTCCGGGTTCGGGTACCGGGCCCCCTGGACGGCGGCGATGCTGGCCACGGGCGCGGGCACCGCGGCCGCCGCCCCCTTTGGCGGGCACGCCGTGAACCTGGCCGCGATCTCGGCCGCGTTGGCCGCCGGCGACGAGGCCGGACCGGACCGCTCCCGCCGTTGGATCGCCGCGGCCGCCTCCGGCGTGGGCTACCTGTTGCTCGGGCTCGGGGCGGCGGCCGTCGCGGCGCTGGCGGGGGCCGCACCCGAGGGTGTGCTCGCGGCGGCGGCCGGCCTGGCCCTGCTCGCGACGCTCGGCGGGGCCGCGTCCTCGGCGCTGGCCGACCCCGCATCGCGCCTCGGGGCGCTGGCGACCTTCCTGGTCACGGCCTCGGGCCTCGCGGTGGGTGGGATCGGCGCCGCGTTCTGGGGCCTGGTGGCCGGACTCGTGGTGCGCCTTGCCGTCGAGCGCCGCTAGGGCGGGCCGCCGCCCCGCCAGCTAGCGACAAAGGGCACTACATTGAACCTTCCAGAAAAAATTGCGGTGAGCCGCGCCACGTCGGCGGACTGGAACAAAGCGGCCGGGTGCCGCGGCCGCGCCGCGCGGGGCGCGTCGGAGGACTAATACCAACAGCCGGTGCGGCGTTCACGCTGGCAGGATCCGAGTTGCGCTCAGGTAACGAATCCGTATCGTTGTGTAACGTTCTGGTCACGGAGGGGTAGGCACCCCGTTCCCGTCTCCCCGCTCTCCGGACCCGATGCCGTGCACATCCCACGTCTATCCCGAAGGTTTTCCATGTCTTACCCCACCCGCCGTTCCCGCATCGAGGCCGAGAAGCAGGGCCGCCGCTCCCATCGCCTCCGCTCCGTTGCCCTGGGCGCGGCCGGACTCGCCACGATCGCGGGAGCCGCCGCCGCGGGCGCCGCGCCGGCCTCGGCCCACGATGGCGCCTACTCGGCCCCGAGCGGCTCCAGCTCGCAGGGCTGGACCTGGGAGGGCTCCACCTCGGGCACCGGGACCTCGGCCACCGGCGGCGCCACCTACTCCTCCACCGCCTCCACCGGTCAGGCCGAGCTGGCCTCGTACTCCTCCACCGCCTCCACCGGCTGGGGCGCCGCCGTCGATTGGGCCACCGCCAAGGCCGCCGATCCGGGCGTCTACTACTCGTGGGGCGGCAACGGCCCGAACGCCTACGACTGCTCCGGCTTCACGCAGAATGCCTTCGCCCAGGCCGGCATCGACCTGCCCCGGAACTCCGCGGCCCAGTACTCGGCCGCCAGCCAGTACGTGTCGCTGGACAACCTGCAGGTCGGCGACCTGGTCTTCTGGTCCAACAACGGCAGCGCCTCCGGCATCTACCACGTGGCCATGTACATCGGCGACGGCAAGATCGCCCACGCGCGCAACCCGGAGATGGGCGTGTCGGTCACCAACGTCGACTACAGCCCGTACAACATGCTGGGCACCGCGGCCCGCTACTGATATGTAGTGGTTTCCTGTCAAGTGGCAGGGTGCGGCGCCCGTTCCTGATCTTGGGAACGGGCGCCGCTGCTTCGTCCTGGAGGTGTCCGGTGTGCGTGTCGGTACGCGACGCGCGGTCAGACTGATATGCGCGGGTTGGTTACCGCAGGACGGGTGTTCGGCAGAAGCGGGTCCGCATGTCTAGGGTCGAGCGTGGCCCGTGGTCGACGGGTTGCTCATAGTAGCTTCGCGGATCGCTCCTCGCGCTGCCACCAGCCACCACGGCAGGGCGAAGCGGTCTGTGGGGGTCAGTCGTCCATCACGGCTAGTGACCAGCACCAGCCGGCCAGCTCCCGGGCGATGGCCACGTTGGCCACGGTGCCGCGTTTCTCACGGGACAGGAACCTCACCCACCGCTCGTGCAGTCGCCGATTGCCGGCGTCACCGCGTAGTCGCGCTTCGGCCGGGGCGAGGTCCCACCGGTCACGCATGGTCTTGCCGATGGTGTAGCGGGCGCGGTGGTGCCAGGCGGCCTCGACCAGCAGCCTGCGGGCGTGCGTGTTGCCGGCCTTGGTGATCGGCCCCTGAGCCCTGGACTGGCCCGAGGAGTGCTCGGAGGGAACCAGGCCGACGAAGGAGCCGATGCTGTTGCCGGTGAACCGGTGCCAGTCCCCGATCTCCACCGCCAGGCCGAACCCTGTCAGGGTGGAGACTCCGCGCAGGCATCCCAACCGGTGCACCAGGGGCGTGTACTCGGAGTCGGCGGCCATCTGCCCGATGGCGGCATCGAGGCGGTCGCGGCGGGCCAGGGTAGCCATCACGGTTTCGTAGTCGGAGTCGAAGGCCACCAGAGTCGCCGGCTGCACCATGCGGTGCCTGGCATCACGCAGCAGCCAGGTGTGGTGGGGCCCGGTCCAGGCCTGGCCGCCGGCATAGACGATGCCCTGACGCAGCAGCAGCTTGGACAGCCGGTGCCGGGCTCGCATCAGATCCCCCCGGCAGTCCTCCCGGGCCCGCATGAGATCCCTGGCGGCCTCCTGGTCCACCGAGGGGACGGACACGGAGACGACTTCGTCCAGGCGCAGCAGCCTGGCCAGATGGACCGCGTCCTTGGCATCGGTCTTGACCCGGTCACCGGCCGGACGCTGCAGCTTCGACGGGGCCACGACCTCGCACCGGATCCCCGTGCCGGTCAAGGTCCGGTAGAGCCCGAACCCGGTCGGGCCCGCCTCGTAGGCCACTGCCACCGGACCGGGCAAATCCCCCAGCCAGGACAGGATGTGCTCGTGAGACGGGGTCAGTCTGGCTTGGAAGAGCTCTCCCGTGACGCCGTCGATCGCCGCTGCGGCGACGGATCGTGCGTGCACATCGAGCCCGACACTCGTACGCTCGGTAAACACCGGGGCCTCCCACAAATGTTGGCAAGGCCGGGCACGGGGCGCCGTGTCCGGTAACCCACGAATATCTGTGAGTGAGGCCCCGGCCCGCAACCCCTCGCAAACCGCAAGGGGTCACTACATACCGTCTAGGCCGCACCGGCCTCCCGCAGTGGTCCCCCGCACGGCATTCGCCGGTCGGGGGACCACTGCGTTGCAGGCTCGGGCAAGGGCGCCGCGGCGGCGATCGCCCGGTCCGTCACTGGTCGGCCCCGGGCGCCGCGGGGACCCGGGCCGGGGGCCAGGTGGAGCCGTCCAGAAGCGCCCGCTCCCCCCATGGCCGCTCGAGCCGGATGGTCCGTTCCGCCCGGGGCCCGCCGGGGCAGGTCGCGGCGCCCTCGACCTCCTCGGTGGCCCAGTAGACGACCACTTCGTCGTTGGACTCGACGACCACCGGCTCGCCGGCCAGGTGGGGACCCGGAGGGCGGGCACTGGCGCATTGGCGCTCGAAGACCAACACCTCGAGGGTCTGACCGTCTCCCGCGTCGGCGTCCCGCGGCAGTTCGATCCCGGCCCACGCGCGCCCGGCCGGCAGGGCCGGCTCCGCCCGGCACGAGTCGGCCCAGCCCCCGGCCCTCAGCGCGCCGTCGCGGCGGTCGAGCTCGACGTGCCAGTCGTCCACCGAGAAGTCCGTGGGCCCCGGAGGGGCCAGCAGCAGGCCCGCCGCGTCGGCGCCGGAGTCTCTCCACCAGAGCACCGCCCATTCGACCTCGCCGGCGTCCGCACGCTGCAGCGGGGCCGGCGCGTCGATTCCCGCCCCCTCCTTCAGGTCGGCGAGCGCGGCCACGATCCGGTCTGCTTGCTCCGGTGGGACGTCGAGGCCGCCGTCGCCGACCCTGGCCGCCGGAAACGCGGGGCCGCCGCCACAGGTGACGAGGGTGTCGCCCCCGGGCGTCTGCCAGGGCTGCACGGTGGGGGCGGCGCCGCCGCCGCCCCCGGGCCCCGGGGGCGCGCCGCAGCCAACCAGCGGAACCAGCACGATCGATCCCGCGCCGAGCCACCGGGCCACCCGCCCCGTTCCGCCCCCCATGGTTTCCTCCCCCCGGCGCGCGCACCCCTGCCCGCCCCAGTGCCCCCAGTCTCGCAGGGAAGGCCCCGGACCACACCGATCCACCGCGTTCGACGCGCAACCGTGATCCGGCGGGCCGCCGGGCCGCCCCCGGTGGAGGCCCCGCACATTCAGGGCCAGTACGTTTCGGAGACGTCGCCGTCGCCCGGCGGCAGCGCGACGGCGGCGGCATACCCCTCCATGGGCGCCTCCACGGCCCGCACGGCCAACCGGGTCGCCGGAGCGAGGGACCGGGCCTTGAACAGCGCCTCGCGCCGCACCCACTCGGGCCCCTCGGCGGCGTCCCGGAGGTCGGCGAGCCGCTGCACGTCCACCCCGACGGGGCCGCGCCCGCCCAGCACCACCGCGACGAGCAGCCCGGAATGCGAGACGGACACCCACGTCGGGCGCACGCCGGGGTTCGCGATCCGGGGAGCCCCGTGGGGCGCCCCGCACTCGGCGCAGGACCGGTCGACGACGACGGCGCCCGGCTCCAGGCCGGTGTGGCGGGCTACGGCGACCCGCAGCAAGGCGGCCCCGACGAGCGAGCGCCCCCGATCCGCCGCCCGGTCCAGGTCCTCCAGCCGGGCCCGTTCGGTGCCGTCGAGCAGGTCGAGGAGCCCGTGGCCCGCCGCAGCCAGTGATGACCACCATATTTGCGCCAAAGATTACCTCGTCCTACCGTTGGCTATTTCGCTTAGGCTAACCTTAACGCTCGTGACCCAGCTTCCCGTGGGGCGCCTGACGGCGCCGGCCCCCCGCCCCGCCTCCCTGCTCGACCCGGCGGGAGACCGGGCGCGCGCGGGACGCCCCGCCCTGCTGGCCCCCGACGGACGCGCGATGACCCACGGCGAGCTGCGCGCCGCCGTCGCGGGGCTCGCCGCCCGGCTCCCGGACCCGGCCGCCGGCCGTCGCCTCGTCCACATCGCGCCCCGGCCGGACCTGCAGAGCGTCACCGCCTACCTGGCCATTCTCGAGGCCGGCCACGTGGCCCTCGTGACCTCCGACGAGGCAAAGACCGCGGCGATCCTCGAGCGCTACCGGCCGGACGCCACGGCGACCGGCGACCGCGACCGTCCCTTCGAGCTCGATTCCGCCACCCCGCGGCACCTCCTCCACCCGGACCTCGCGCTCCTGCTGAGCACGTCCGGCAGCACGGGCTCCCCCAAGCTCGTCAGGCTCTCGCACCGCAACGTCACCAGCAACGCCGCTGCCATCGCCAAGGCCCTGCGCCTCACCGAGGACGACCGCGCCATCACCAGCCTGCCCCTGCACTACTGCTTCGGGCTCTCCGTCCTCCACTCGCACCTCGCCGCCGGCGGCTCCGTGGTGCTCCAGGAGGGGTCCGTCCTGGACGGGGCGCTCTGGGACGCCATCGACGGCCTCGGCGTCACCACCCTGGCCGCCGTGCCCCACATGGTGGAGCTCATGGAGTCCACCGGCGTCCTGGAGCGCGGGCACCCGTCGCTGCGGCTGCTCGCGCAGGCCGGCGGGCGCCTGCATCCGGACCGGGTGAAGCGCACGGCGGACCTGGGCCGGGCCCACGGCTGGGGCCTGTCGGTCATGTACGGCCAGACGGAGGCCACCGCGAGGATCTGCGTCCTCGATCCCGAACTCGCGGCCGCCAACCCGGACTCCGTGGGACGCCCCGTCGCCGGGACCTCGCTCCACCTGGACCACGGCGTGCCCGAGGCGGCCGACGGCGCCGGAGAGGTCGTCGTGCGCGGCCCCGGCGTCATGATGGGCTACGCCGAACACCCCGACGACCTGGCCCTCGGGCCCATGCTCACCGAACTGCGCACGGGGGACCTCGGCCGCATCGGCCCCGACGGCCTGCTGCGGATCGTCGGCCGGCGCTCCGGGTTCGTCAAGGTCATGGGCGTGCGGATCGACGTCGCCGCCGTCGAGCAGGCCCTCGAGTCGGCCGGCCACGCCGCGTGCGTGGGCGGCGACGGCGGGCGCCTCCTCGTCGCCGTCGAGCCGCGGCCGGGCCTGCCGGCGGACGCGACGGCCGCCGACGCGCGGCGCATCGCCGGGCGGGCCTCGGGGCTCGGCGGGGCCGCGGTGTCCGTGGCCGTCGCGGACTTGCCCCGGCTCGCCAACGGCAAGGTCGACCGCCCCGGCAGTGCCGCGCTCGTACGCACGCAGGACGCGGCGGACAGCCGCCGCTCCGCCGCCGGGCCCGCCGCCGCGGACGTCGCCAAGGCCGTGTCCGACGTGCTCGGCACCGGATCCGTCGACCTGGGGCGCACGTTCGTCCAGCACGGCGGCGATTCGCTCAGCCACGTCCAGGCCTCGCTCCGGCTCGAGGCCGTCGCGGGACCGTTGCCCCGGGGCTGGCACCACCGCCCCCTGTCCGAGGTCGCCGACCTGGCCGAGTCCCGGCGCGCGGTCCCCGCCGGGTCCGGGGACGGGGCCGCCGGGGCGCGGGGCCGCCGGCGCGTGCCCTGGCGCGGCGTCGAGACGTCCGTGGTGCTGCGCGCGTTCGCCGTCGTGGCGATCTGCGGCTCCCACGCGGACCTGATCGACGTGATGGGCGGCGCGCACCTGCTGCTTGCCGTCGCCGGGTTCAACACGGTCCGGTTCGGTTTCTCGGCGCCCGACGTCGCCGGCCGGTGGCGGGCGGCGGCGCGGATCCTCATCGGCGTCGCCGTCCCGACTATGCTCGTCGCGCTGTTCGGGATGCTCACCACGGGCCGGTACGGGTGGTCCAACATCCTCCTCAGCCACTGGCTGATCGGCGACACCACGGAGGGCTCGACCCGCAACGAGTACTGGTTCATCGACGCCCTCGTCGCCAGCGTCCTGCTCCTCGCCGCCCTGCTCTCCATCCCCGCGCTGGCCCGGGCCTGGCGGCGGAACCCCTGGCGGGTGGCCGCGTGGCTGGCCCTGGCGGCCCTGGTGCCCCGCTTCGCGATCCTGGCCGCGACGGACGACTCGATGGCCCCGTCGATCATGCCGACGACGTTCTGGCTCGTCGCCGTCGGGGCCGCCGCCGCGCACGCGGACACGCGCCTGCGCCGCTGGGCCACGCTGGCCCTGGCCGTGGCGGGCGGCGCCACGTTCTTCCCGGACCAGCCGCTGCGCGACGCCGTCATCGTCGCCGGCCTGGCCGTCCTGATCCTCGTCCCCCGGCTGCGGCTCCCCGCCTGGCTCGTTCCCCTGGTCGGCCTGCTGGCCGCCGCGTCCCTGTACATCTACCTGGTCCAGTTCATGGTGCTCTCCTCGTTCGAGAACGACGTCGTGGAGACGGTCGCCGCGCTGGCGGTCGGCTGCCTCGTCTGGCGCCTCGCCGACCGTCCCATGCGCCGGCTCCAGGCCCTGGTCCCCCTTCCCACCCGATGAAACGAAGGCACCCCATGTCCCATCACCGCCGTCCCCTGGCCGCACTCGCGCTCGCCCTGCCGCTGGCCCTGACCGCCTGCTCGGGCACCGGCACCGCCGGCGAGGAGGCGTACGAGCCGCAGGCCGACACCCTGCAGGTCTACTCCGCCCAGCACATCGAGGTGACCGAGGCCGTGGCCGCCGCGTTCACCGAGGAGACCGGCATCCCGACCCAGGTCCGCGACGGCCAGGACTCCTCGATGGGGCACATGATCGTCGAAGAGGGCGAGGCGTCCCCGGCGGACGTGTTCCTCACCGAGAACTCCCCGGCCATGACGCTCGTCGAGCGGGAGGGGCTCCTGGCTCCCGTCGACGACGCGACCCTGGGGCAGGTCCGCGGGGGGCTGGCCCCGTCGTCGGGCCTCTGGTCCCCGATCGCCGCCCGCTCCACGGTGCTCGTCTACAACACGGACCTGATCAGCGAAGACCAGCTGCCGCAGTCGATGATGGATCTGGCCGATCCGCAGTGGGCCGGGAAGTGGGGCGCCGCCCCGGGCGGCGCCGACTTCCAGGCGATCGCCGCCGGGATGCTCGCGGAACGCGGCGAGGCCGAGACCCGCGCCTGGCTGCAGGCCCTGGCGGACAACGCCGAGATCTACCAGAACAACATCGCCACGATGAAGGCGGTCAACGCCGGCGAGGTCCCGGTCGGCATCATGTACCACTACTACTGGTACCGCGACCAGGCCGGCGACCGGCAGGGCAGCGCGACCACGAAGCTGCACTATTTCGGCGGCGAGGATCCCGGGGCCTTCGTGAGCCTGTCCGCCGGGGGCGTGCTGGCCTCCTCGGACATGCCTCAGGAGGCGCAGGAGTTCCTGGCGTACGCGACCGGGCCGGAGGGCCAGCGGGCCCTGGTCGAGAGCGGTTCGATGGAGTACGCCGTGGGCACCGGCACCGAGTCGGATCCGGCCCTGCCGTCCCTGGAGGAACTCGAGGCCCCCGCCGTCGACGTCTCCTCGCTCAACTCCGACCGGGTCATCGCGCTGATGACGGATGTCGGGATCCTCTAGCCCGCGCGGCGTCGTGGCGGCCGCGGCCCTGGTCGCGGCCCTCACGGTGCTGCCCCTGCTCGTCGCCCTGCCCAGCGCGCTGTCGGAGGGCACGGCCCGCGCGGCCGCGTACCTGTTCCGGCCCCGCATCGGGGACCTGCTGGCCAACACCGGCCTGCTCGTGGCCGTCACCGTGCCCGCAGCCGTCGTGCTCGGGACGGCCGCCGCGTGGCTCGTCGAGCGCACGGCCCTTCCCGGCGCGGCCTGGTGGCGGACGCTCCTGCTCGCGCCGCTGGCCGTCCCCTCGTTCGTCAGCGCGTACGCCTGGGTGACCGTCGCGCCCGGCCTGACCGGCTTCGCCGGCGCGGCCCTGGTGACGACGCTGGCCTACTACCCCTTCGTGTTCCTTCCGGTGGCGGCGCTGCTGCGCGCCCTGGACCCCGGCGACGAGGAGGCGGCCCGCTCGCTCGGCCTGGGCCCGGCCGCCGCCGTCGCCCGCACTGTGCTTCCCCGGCTGCGTCCCGCGCTCAGCGGCGGAGCGCTGCTGGTCGCCCTGCACCTGCTCGCCGAGTTCGGCGTCCTGGAGATGATGCGCTTCCAGACGTTCACGACGGCGATCATGCAGCAGTACGCCGTCGGCTTCAGCGACGCGCACGGCAGCCTGCTCGCCTCCGTGCTGGTGGGCCTGTGCCTGCTGGCCCTGCTGCTGGACCTGGTCGCCCGGGGGCGGCGCCGCGTGGCCCGCATCGGGTCCGGCGCGCCGCGCCGCGCGGTCCCCCACCGGCTGGGCCCGTGGGCGGGGCCGGCCCTGTTGTTCCTGGCGGCCCTCGTCGGCGGCGCGCTCGTCGTCCCGGTCGCCAGTGTCGCCCGCTGGCTCGCCGCCCCCGGCGCGTGGGCGGGCCTGCTCGACGGCGGCCTCGCCGCAACCACGCTGGGCACCGTCGGCCTCGCCGTCCTGGGCGCAGCGGCCGCGACCGCCGCGGCCCTGCCCGGGGCCTGGCTGCTCAGCCGCCACCACTCCGGGCTGACCCTCGCCCTGGAGCGCGTCACGTTCGTCGCCAGCTCGCTGCCCGGCGTGGTCGTCGGCCTCGCCCTCGTGACCCTGGCCGTCGGGTGGGCCCGCCCGCTCTACCAGACGGTCGCACTCACGGTGCTCGCGTACGCGATCCTGTTCGTCCCGCGCGCCATGGTCTCCCTGCGGTCCGGCCTGGCCGCGGCCCCGCCCGAACTGTCCGAAGCCGCGCGGTCGCTCGGCAGTGGCGGGACCGGCACGCTGGTGCGGGTCGTCGTGCCGCTCATGGCGCCGTCCGTACTGACCGGGTTCGTGCTCGTCGCCCTCGCGGTCGGCACGGAGCTGACGGCGACGCTGCTGCTGGCGCCCACGGGCACCGAGACGCTCGCGCTGGCCTTCTGGCGCGAGGCCAGCCAGCTCGACTACGCCGCCGCGGCGCCCTACGCGGCCGTCATGATCGCACTGTCCGTGCCCCTGACCCTGCTGCTGCGGCGGCAGATCCTGGAGGAGAAATGACCGAACTGAGGATCCGCGCCGCCACGGCCGGCTACGGGCGCGACGCGGTGCTCGACTCCGTCGACCTGACCGTTCCGGCCGGCACGACGACGGCGGTGCTCGGCGGCTCCGGCAGCGGCAAGACCACCCTGCTGCGCCTTGTCGCGGGATTCCTCCGGCCCACGGAGGGCGAGGTGTCCGTGGGCGGCCGCCTCGTCGCCGGGCCCGCGGCGTGGGTTCCGCCCGAGCGGCGAGGCGTGGCGTACGTCCGCCAGGAGGGTGCCCTGTTCCCGCACCTGACGGTCGCCGAGAACATCGCCTTCGGGCTGCCGTGGCCGCGCCGCCGCCACCGGGACAGGGTGCTGGAGCTGCTGGACCTGGTCGGCCTGCCCGCCGCCATGGCGGACCGCCGGCCGGACCGGCTCTCGGGGGGCCAGCAGCAGCGCGTGGCCCTGGCCCGCGCCCTCGCCCCGCGCCCGGGGCTGATCCTGCTCGACGAACCGTTCTCCGCCCTGGACAGCGGGCTGCGGGCCGCCACCCGCGAGGCCACGGCACGGGCGCTGCGCGCGGCCGGGGCGACCGCCGTGCTCGTGACGCACGACCAGGGCGAGGCCCTGTCCTTCGCGGACGAGGTCGCGATCCTCACGGCGGGCCGGTTCCGGCAGGTCGGACGGCCGGCGCAGGTGTACCGGGAGCCGGTCGACGAGGAGGTCGCGGGGTTCCTCGGCGAGGCCGTCCTGTTCGGCGGCCTGGCCGCCGGGGGCACCGTCACCTGCCCGCTCGGGACGCTGCCCGTCCAGGACGGGACCGCGGACGGCGACGTCGAGGTCATGGTCCGGCCCGAGCAGATCGCCCTCGTCCCGGCAGGCGCCGGCGAGTTGGACGCCACGGTCCGGGCCGTCTCCTACTTCGGACACGACGCGGTGGTGGAGCTGGACGGCGGCGTGGAGCGGGAGGGGTCCGTGGCCCCGGTCCGGCTGGTGGCGCGCGTCCTCGGGCACGACGCGCCGCGCGAGGGGGAGCTCGTGGGCCTGAGGGTCTCCGGGCCGGTGCGGACGTTCCCGCGGCGGACCCCTTCCCGTCCCCTGGCCCAGGCCGCGCCGCGGTAGGGGTCCCCCGGTCCGCCGGGGCCGGCCGGCCCCGTGCGGGCCGGCCGCGCCCCACGCCCTCCCCGAAAGGCGCCCCGGCCTCGGCGGCCGGGGCTTCCCCAACGGTTTTCGGGAGACGTCCCTAATGGGGGTGTACCGGTCCCTCTGAATTGGTGAGACTTGGTATCCGAGCCGCTGGCGGCTGAGCACTCTGCGTCCCCGGGTCTTTTGAGCCCTAGGTCTAGATCGTGCCGCTGTCGGCCGGTGAGGAAGGCTGGCCAGAGCTCTGGTGGGATGTCGTGCCCTGTGGGAGCACTGATCCATTAGGTCGTGCGGGTTTGCCTTTCTCCCCGAGGAGGCCCGGAGCGGAGGCCCAAGGACAGGGGAGGAATCGGCGATGTTGTTCGTTGGAGACGATTGGGCAGCGAACCACCACGACGTGGCGGTTCTCGATGCCGCGGGACAGGTGGTGGCGCACAAGCGCCTGACGGAAGGCGTGGCCGGGATCGCCGGTTTCCACGCCCTGGTCGCGGAGCACCTGCCCGAGGACGCGGATCCCGCAGAGGTGGTGGTCGGCATCGAGACCGACCGCGGACCCTGGGTGCAGGCCCTGCTGGCCGCCGGCTACCACGTGTACGCGATCAACCCGGCGCAATCGGCGCGGTACCGCCAACGGTACGGGACTGCCGGGGCGAAGTCGGACAAGGGCGACGCCCAGGTCCTGGCCCGGATCGTGGCCGTGGACCGCAGCGAGCACCGCCCCGTGGTCCCGGACAGCGACGTGGCCGAACAGGCCAAGGTGCTCGCCCGGGCCCACCAGTCGCTGGTGTGGGCGCGCACCCGGCAGGCGAACGTGCTGCGCTCGGGATTGCGCGAGTACTACCCTGCCGCCTTGGCCGCGTTCGGACAGGACCTGCACGGCGCGGACGCGTTGGCCGTCCTTGCCGCCGCTCCCGGCCCACAGGCGGGGGCCCGGCTGAGCGTGTCCCGGGTCAAGGCCCTGCTCGTGCGCGGCGGGCGGCAGCGCAACCTGCAGTCCAAGGCCGAGGCCATCGTCCAGGCCCTGCGTTCGGAGCAGCTCACCGCCCGGCCCGGCATCCAGGAGGCCCACGCGGCCGCCACTGCGGCGCTGGTGGCCGTGCTCGGGGCCCTGAACACGCAGATCGAGCAGCTCCAGGGGCAGGTGGAGCGGTGTTTTGGCCGGCACCCGGACGCGGGGATCTACCTCAGCCAACCGGGCCTGGGGCCGGTCCTGGCGGCCCGGGTACTTGCTGAGTTCGGGGACGCCCCCGACCGGTACGCCGATGCCCGCGCCCGGAAGAACTACTCCGGGATGAGCCCGATCACCCGGGCCTCCGGCCAGAAACGGGCCGTGCTGGCCCGCCACGCCCGCAACCGCAGACTCGCCGACGCCCTCTATCTGCAGGCCTTCTCGGCCCTGACACACTCGCCCGGGGCCCGGAAGTACTACGACCGGCAACGGGCCAAGGGATCCACCCACAACCAGGCCCTGCGCGCCCTGTCGAACCGGCTCGTGGGCATCCTCCACGGCTGCCTACGCCACCACACCACCTATGACGAAGCCACAGCCTGGCACACCGCAGAGGACACTCCCACACTCCAAGCAGCCGCTTGACAAGTTACGTCCGTGGGATATCTAGA
>NZ_JBXAEW010000017.1:0-92949 GCF_056782315.1 Arthrobacter paludis | reverse complement strand
CCGCTGCGGATGAGGTGGTGGTCCCGTTCGAGCATCGCCTGGGTGGCCTCGCGTTCCCCGAGCTTGGGGTTGGCCAATCCCCAGATCACCGGCATCCCGTCGGGGGTGCTGATCAGGTAGAGGCGCAGTCCCCAGAAGAACCGGGAGTGCGAGGCGCAGTACCCGTAGCCTGCGTGCCCGGCCAGGTCGGAGCGTTTGACCGTCTCGCGGGAGGCCGCGCAGGGGACGGGGGTGGAATCAAGCAGGCGCAGGACCTCGTGCCAGGACTCGGTGTCGCGGGCCAGCGCGGTGATTGCCGCCGAAATGAGCGGTCCGGCGGCGCGGATGCGTTTGTTGTAGCCAGACTGGCCCGGGATGCCGGGGAACATGCCCCGCAGGTGGGTGTGCGCGTAGCGGACCCACCGCGTCTCGGAGGAAGAGCCGTGCAGTAGGTGCTGGGCCACGGCCAGGCACAGCAGCTCCGCCTCGGCCAGGACCGGCTTGCGGCCTGGCCGCGTGGAGGGTGAATGACCCAGTCCGGGCAGGACGCTATCGGTGAGGAAGACGTAGAGTGAGGTCAGGAGGGTGTTTAGTTTTGGGTTCACATACGAGGCTTAACACCCTCCGCTAACGATTAACAGGCCCCGGCGGAAACCGCCGGGGCCTGTCTTCATCCCAAGAGTGATTGGGAATTACTCATCTAGACGGCGAGGGACCTCGCCGCGGGGGCGCCGGCGACGGCGTAGCGGTGCCCGCTGGCGGCCACGCTCAGGTTCCCGGAGAAGGTGGAGGCAGCGCGGGAGCGCCACTCCGCGGCCGGGGCGACGCCGGCCAGGTGCGAGAGGACCAGGTGCCGCGCGCCGGCGCGCTCGGCGATGCGGCCCGCGCCCTCGGGCGTGGTGTGGGACTCGGCCTGGTGGTTCAGGAAGACCGGGTCGAAGCCGCGGGCGGCGAAGAACTCGAGGTTCACGGCCTCGTGCACCAGGACGTCGGTGCCCTCGGCAAGACGGGCCAGGGCGTCGCACTCGGCGGTGTCCCCGGAGAACGTCACGGAGCCGTCCTCGGTGTCGAACCGGAACGCCAGCGCCGGGCGGACCGGCGGGTGGTCCACCAGCACGGCCGTGACCCGGACGCGCTCGTCCTCGAAGACGGCGAACGGCTCGGCCGCGGCCGGGGAGCCGTGGTCCGGGGCGTCGATCTCCGTGGCGCGCACCAGCCCGCCCATCTCGGGGCGGGCCTCGTCCGTGACGCGGATGTCGAAGTCGTAGGAGAACGCGGCCAGCGTGTGGCGCAGCAGGTCGCGCGTGCCGGCGAGGTCGGCTCCGCGGGCGTGCAGCGGGTCCCGGCCGGGCCCCAGCAGGTCCACCGGCTCCGTGAAGCCGTCCACGGGCGCGCCCCAGTTGAACATCAGGAACGCGGGCAGCTCGGCCACGTGGTCCGAATGCAGGTGGGTGATGAAGCCGGCGCGGAAATCGCGGCCGCGCAGCCCGGCCTCGTGGGCGGCGCGCACGCAGCCCAGGCCGAAGTCGACCATGTAGAAGCGGCCGCCGACGACGACGGCGCTGGCGATCCCGTTTTCCGGGCCGCGGATGGCCGGGCCCGCGGCCGTGCCGAGGGTGATGAGTTCCGTGCTCGTGCTCATGGTGTCCTTGGTTCTCGGGTCGGGCTAGGCGTGCGGGCGCATGTTCAGGGTCCGGGTCTCGAGGTACTCGTCGAGGCCCCAGCGGCCGCGCTCGCGGCCGACGCCGGAGGACTTCCATCCGCCGAACGGCGCGTCCGGCTCCACGACCGTGTGCTGGTTGATCCAGACCGTCCCCGCCTCGAGGCGGGAGGCGACGGCGTGGGCGCGCTGCGCGTCGGGGGACCACACGGACGCGCCCAGGCCGAACTCGCCGGAGTTCACGTGGGCGATCGTCGCGTCCAGGTCGTCATACGCGACGACGGGAAGGGCGTTGCCGAACTGCTCGTCGTCGACCAGGCCCATGCCGGGGGCGGCGTCGGCGACGACGGTGGGCGCCAGGAAGTAGCCGGGCAGGTCGCAGCCGCGGCCCCCGCCGGAGGCGATGCGGGCGCCGCCGGACACCGCCTCGTCGACCAGCGAGCGCACCGTCGAGAGCTGAGACTCGTTGTGCATCGGGCCCATCGTCGTCCCGTCGGCGACCCCGTGGCCGAGCACGTGGGCGGAGGCCGCCGCCGCGATCGCGTCGGTGAGTTCGGCGGCGCGGGCGCGCGGCACGTAGACCCGCTTGACGGCCATGCACACCTGGCCGGCGTTGCGGAAGGCACTGGCGACGATCCCGCGCGCCGTCGTCTCCGCGTCGGCGTCGTCGAGGACGACGGCGGGGTCGTTGCCGCCCAGCTCCAGGGTCACGCGCTTCACCGTCGCGGCGGCCTGCGCGGCGACCGAGGTGCCGACCTCGGTGGAGCCGGTGAAGGAGATCTTCCGGACCCCGGGCAGCGTGGCGAGCGCGACGTTCACGGTCCGGCGGGGGCTCGTGCGCACCTGCAGCACGCCCGCGGGGAGGAAGCGGTTGGCCAGCTCGACGAGCGCGATCGTGGACAGCGGCGTCGTCGCGGACGGCTTGGCGATGACCGTGCAGCCGGACACGAGCGCCGGGGCGAGCTTGACGCACAGCAGCGACACCGGGAAGTTCCAGGGGGTGATGGTGCCGACGAGCCCGACGGGCCGGTAGTGCACTTCGAGCGTGCGGTCCGCGCGCGGGGGCAGCGCCTCGACCTCGTCCCAGTCCAGGTCCGCGTAGTAGTCGAACAGCCCGGCCGCGACGCGGAACTCGCCGATCGCCTCCGCGAGGACCTTGCCCTGCTCCAGCGACAGGATCCGGCCCAGCCGGTCCTCCTCGTCGCGGACGGCCGCGGCGATGCGGCGCAGGGTGGCGCGCCGGGCCTCGCGGTCGCCGGCCCAGGCCGGGGCCGCGGCCTCGGCGGCGGCGACGGCCTGCCGCACGTCGTCCTCGGTGTGCGCGGGCGCCTGGCCGACCACCTCGAGCGTGGCGGGGTCGTGGATCTCGTACGCGGTCTGCGACATGGTGTGCGCGGTCCTTCCGTGGGGCTTCGCCTCCCAGCATCCTCGCGTTGCCTAGACCGGCCCCACCTTCTTTCCGGCCAATGGAAGCCCGGCGGCGGAGGCCACGCCGGGGGGAGCAGGATGGGCGCAGGCCCCGACCCCGCCCCCGAGGAGCAGCATGAGCACCACCCAGACACCCACCCTCGCCATCACCGGCGTCTCCTCCGGCATCGGCGCCGCCACGGCGCGCCTGCTGGCCGGAACGGGGGCCCGGATCATCGGCATCGACCGCGCCGACCCGCAGGACTTCGACGGCCGGTTCGTCCGCGCCGACCTCTCCACCCCGGCCGGCGCCCGCGACGCCGCGGCCGCCGTGGCGGCGGACGCGGACGGCTCCCCGCTGGCCGGCCTCGCCAACATCGCCGGTGTGCCGGGCACCGCGCCGTGGCGGACCGTGCTGGGCGTGAACGTCTTCGGCGTCCGGGAGCTGACCCGCGCCCTGGCCCCGTCGCTGGGCGAGGGCGCCGCCGTCGTCAACCTCGCCTCCTCGGTCGCCTTCGACTGGCGGAACCACGCGGAGGCGTGCGCGCGCTTCGCGCTCGCCGAGGACACCGAGGCCGCCCTCGCCGGGCTCGAGGGCAACGCCGAGGTGACGGGGGAGTCCTACCTGTTCTCCAAGCAGTGCGTGCGCGTGCTGACCGAGGCCCTGGCCGCCGAGCTGCTGCCGCGGCGGATCCGCGTGAATTCCGTCAGCCCCGGCCCCGTCCAGACCCCGATCCTCGAGGACTTCAAGACGGACCACGGCCGGGACAAGGTCGAGGGCGCCGCCGCCCTGCTGGGCCGGTTCGGCGAGCCAGACGACATCGCCCGGGTCGTGGCGTTCCTCCTCTCCCCGGAGGCCGCCTGGGTCAACGGCACCGACGTCCGCGTCGACGGCGGGCTGATCGCCCACCGCACGAGCTCCGCGCTGTCCGCCCGCGCGTAGCCCCCGCCGGGGGCCGCGGCATGTGCCGCGCCGCGCCGTCGCCCCGACGCACCGGTGGCCCGCACTCCTCCCCGGGTGCGGGCCACCGGCCTGTGGAGCTAGTGCCCCTTGAACGCCTCCTCGAGCCACCAGGACGGGCCGCCGTTGGCGACCTTCGCGTCGATCACGAGCGGCCGGGAGGGCCCGGCGGCCAGCCACTCGGCCACCCGGTCCAGGTCGGCCGGCTCGCGGACCGTGACGCCGTCGGCCCCGAATCCGCGGCCCAGCGCCGCGAAGTCCGTGTCCGGGAACGTCACGGTGGACAGGTCGACGTCCGGGTTGCCGGGGCCGAAGTGGTGGACCTCGGCCCCGTAGGCGGCGTCGTTGTAGACGATGCACACCAGCGGCAGGCCGAGCCGGACCGCGGTGTCCAGCTCCGCGATGGCCATGTGGAACCCGCCGTCGCCCGTGCCGAGCACCGGGAGCCGGTCCGGCCGGGCCAGCGCGGCGCCGATGGCGGTGGGCAGGCCGAGCCCGATGGACTGGAACGACTGCGTGAAGCAGAAGCCGTGCTCGTCCGGCACGGACAGGTACTGGGACGGGTAGCCCATGAAGTTGCCCGAGTCGACGCTGACGATGCGCTCGGCCGGGAGGATGTCGTCCAGCAGGGCGGTCAGCGTGCGCGGGTCGATCCGGCCGTTCCCGCCCTGGTCCTCGTGCGGGACGTCGCGCCAGCGCGCGCCGGCCGCGATCAGGGCCGCGTTCCCCGGCGTGCGGTAGCCGGTGCGCGGGGCCGCGCCGCGGGCGGCGAGCTCCGCCAGGGCGTCCGCGGCCGTGGCGGCGGAGTCGCCCTGGACGCCGAGGTCGACCGGGCGGTGCGCGCCCAGGGCGGCGTCGTCGAGGTCGACCTGCACGACGCGGGTCCCCGCGCCGATGAGCTTGCCGTGCCGCATGGTCCACATGTTCAGGGCGCACCCGAAGCCGACGACCAGGTCCGCCCCGGAGATCAGCTCCGCGGCCAGCGGCGAGGAGAAGCCGCCGCTGATGCCCAGGTCGAACTCCTCGCCGTTGAACAGGCCCTTGGCGACGGCCGACGTCGCCACGAGCGCGCCCGCCTGCCGCGCCAGGGCCAGGAGCTCCTCCCGGGCGCCGCGCGCGCCGCGCCCGGCGACGAAGACCGGACGCTCCGCGGCCTCGATCAGGTCCGCGAAGCGCGCGACGGCGGCGGCCGCGGGGCGCAGCGGCAGGACCGGGGGAACGGCCGGGACGGGCTGCGCGGCCGGGGCCGGCTGCGACTGCACGTTCAGCGGCAGGTTCAGCACCACGGTGCGCCGGTCGTTGAGGGCGCGCCGGTACGCGCGCACCGTGTCCGCGACGGCGGTCGCCGCGGAGTGCACGCGCTCCGGCACCGCGCCGACCGAGCGGGCCAGGGCGTCCTGGTCCATCGCGAAGTTCGAGTGCACGGACTCCGGCGCCGTCTCGGCCGCGAGCACGATGAGCGGCGTGCGCGCCTTCGCGGCCTCGCCGATGCCCGTGGTGGCGTTGGTCAGGCCGCAGCCCTGGTGGACGGAGAGCAGGGCCGGGGTGCCGGTCATCCGGGCGTAGGCGTCCGCCATCGTCGCGGCGCCGCCCTCGTGCCGGGTGGCCGTGTACTCGACCCCGTGCGCCGCGAGCGCGTTGGTCACGTCGAAGTTGCCGGAGCCGACGACGCCGAAGCAGCGCCGCGCCCCGAGCCGGGCCAGCGTCTGCGCGACGAGCTCCGCGACCGTCCGGGCCTCCGGGGCGCCGGCCGCCGGCGCGGGGGTCCCCGGCGCGGGCGCCGCCGTCGTCATCTCCCGCGACCCGGTCGCCGCGCCGCTCACGCCTGGTCCTCCACGAGCGCCAGGACGCGGGCCGGGGCGCCGGTCCCGCCGACGATCGGCAGCGGCGCGACCACGACGACGGCGCCGCGCGTCGGCAGCCCCGCGAGGTTCTTCAGCGACGTGATGCCGTACTTGTCCCGCCCGAGCAGGTGGTGGTGCATGGGGAACGGCGGGTCCAGCTCGGCGCCGCGGCCCGCGTCGATGCCCACGGTCTCGACCCCGACGCCGGAGATGGGGGTCTCCTCGGCGAGCCAGCGGGCGCACTCGGCCGTGAAGCCGGGGGTGTGCGAGCCGGTCGCGTCGGTGTTCAGGAACGCGCGGCGGTCGCCGTCGTACTGGTCCCAGCCGGTGCGGAACAGCAGCCACTCGCCGGGCTGGAAGGCCCCGTGCTGCTCCTGCCACTCGAGCAGGTGGGGCACGTCGACGAGGAAGTCGGGGTCCGCGGCGGCCTCGGCGGCGAAGTCCAGGACCACGGCCGGGCCCACGAGGCGGGCCGGGTCGATCTGGGAGACGTCCAGCCCGTCCCGGCCGGTGGCCCAGTGCACGGGGGCGTCGAGGTGGGTGCCGATGTGCTCGCCCGTGCGGATGTTGTGGTGCTTCCAGAACGGGCCGGGCTCGTTGTATGCCGAGACCTCCTCGAGCGCGAAGTCGTCGAGGTTCGCGAACGGCGCGGGCAGCTCGAGGGTCGGCGTCTCCGCGGAGAGCGGGGCCGTGAGGTCGACGACGCGGGTGGTGCCGGCGGCGAGTGCCGCCGCGAGCCCGCCGAGGGCCGTGGCCGCGGGTAGGGGAGTGGGCTGGTCCATGGGCTTTCCTGCTCCTAGGGAAACAAGGCTGACGCTTCGGTGACGACGATCACAAATTGTCGATAAGGGGACGTTAGCACCTGCGGCGCCGCGCGGGCCCGGGTGTGAAGCGCGATGTCCCGATGTTGCGCCGGAGGGGCCGTCGGCGCCCTGGTGGTGGCCCGACGGTCGGGTCCGCCGCACCCGCCGGTCGGGTCCGCCGCACCCGACGGTCGGGTCCGCCGCACCCGCCGGTCGGGTCCGCCCCGCCCGGCGCGCGCTCCCCGCCCCGGCCGCGGGCTCCTTGTATCGTGCCCGTGGGGGAACAACCACTTGGGGAACCGTCCACTCACACCGACCCGAGGATCGAAGATGCGCCTTCCCCGGCGAACCCCCACCCGTGCCACCGCGTTGTCCCTGTCCGTCGCGCTCGCGGCCGGCGCCGCGTTCGCGCCGTCCGCCGGCGCCGCCACGGCGAGCCCGGCGCCCTCCGACGGGGCGCCGCCGTCGTCCGCGGCCACGCCCGAGCCCGTCGCCCGGGCCGAGGAACGCGGGCGCGCGGCCGACGCCGCCGCCGACATCCGGGAGGCGCTGGCCGACGGCGCCGTCCCCGCCTCCCAGCGCTCCGCGCTCGCCGAGGAGGCGCTCGACGCGCTCGGCATGGAGGCCCTGCCCGCCCAGCTGGCGCAGGGCGAGCGGCGGATCGCCGAGACCGGCAGTGCCCAGGTCCCCACGCTCGAGGAGCTCGAGGGGCTGGCCCGCTCGGGCGAGGCCGGCGCGTGGCCCGCCCCGGCGCCCGAGCCCGAGCAGCAGGACCCGACGGCGCCGATGCTGATGCACGAATCGAACTTCACGCACTGGAAGCCGCCGGGCATCGCGGGCGTGGACGTGGCGAGCCACCAGGGCACCGTGAACTGGGACTACGCCTGGTACAAGGGGGCCCGCTTCGCCTACGTGAAGGCGACCCAGTCGTGGCCGAACTCCCTGTACAGGAACCCGTACTTCGGCCAGCAGTACAACGGTTCCTACAACGTGGGTATGTTCCGCGGCGCGTACCACTTCGCGATGCCGCCGTCGTCGAACCCCTCGTACCAGGCGCGGCAGTTCGTCAACAACGGCGGCGGCTGGTCCGCCGACGGGAGGACCCTGCCGCCGCTGCTGGACATCGAGTGGAACCCCTACAGCGCCTCCACGTACCCGCGGGGCAAGGGCAGCGCGTGCTGGGGCATGACGCCCGTGCAGCTCTCCGACTGGATCTACTCCTTCGGCGTCCAGGTCAAGCGCATGACCGGACGGCTGCCGATGATCTACACGGCCCGCTCCTGGTGGGACACCTGCCTGCGCCGCTCCTCCCGGTTCGTGAACTGGCCGCTCCACGTGGCCCGGTACCCGAGCTCCTACTCGAGCTCGCCCGGGGACCTGCCCGGCGGCTGGCAGCAGTACCGGGTGTGGCAGTACTCCCCGAACACCGGCTACGTGCACCCGTCCGATCCCGTGGACGGCAACGTGTTCCGCGGGTCCTGGAGCGGGCTGCGCTCGTTCGCGAAGTACCCCTGGGGATAGGCCCGCACGAGCGCAAGGGCGGGCCCGCCGGTCGGCAGACCCGCCCTCGCGCGGCGCTGGTGGCTAGTGCGCGCCCTCGCGCAGCTCGTGCCGGGTCGAGGATCCGGTGAGGGCCAGTCCGCCCAGCGCGCCGACGGCCGCGAACGCGAAGAACCCCCACGGGTAGGCCAGCCCGGTGGCCAGCAGCGTGCCGCCGACGACCGGGCCGGAGATCGCCCCGAGACGGCCGACGCCGGCGGACATGCCCAGCGCCGTCGCGCGCACGTGCGGCGGGTGGTTCGCCGCCGTGAACGCATAGACGAGCACCTGGGACGAGAACACGAAGCACCCGGTCAGGAAGACCATGGCGTAGATTCCCAGCAGCGGCAGCTTGATGGCCAGTGCGGCCAGCAGCAGGGCCGACCCCAGGAACCAGGCGATGCCGGCCACGCGCGGCGTGACCCGGTCGGCGACCCGGCCCGCGACGAACAGGCCCACGATGGCGCCGACGTTGAGGATGAGCAGGAAGCCCAGCGCGTTGCCGAGGTCGTAGTCGGCGGCGCGCATGATCTCAGGCAGCCAGGTGTTCAGGCCGTAGACCAGCAGCAGGCCCATGAAGGAGGCGACCCAGATCGCCATGGAGTTGCGGCGCCAGCCGGCGGAGAGCAGCAGCGCGGCGCCGGCCTTCTCCTGCGACCCGTCGGCGGGGAGGCGGTGGCCGAGCCCGACGCCGTAGTGCTCCGCCACGGCGTGGGCCTCGTCGAGGCGGCCCTTGGACGCCAAGTAGGACGGGGACTCGGGGAGGTACCTCAGCATCAGCGGGACCAGCACGAGCGCCGGCAGCGAGCCGAGCACGAACATTTGCTCCCAACCGAGGTTCGTCACGACGACGATGGCGAGCCCGGCCGTGAGCACAGCCCCGACGTGGTAGCCCGTCATCACGATCGTCGTCGCGTTGGAGCGCCGGTTGAACGGGGCGAACTCGGTGACCATGGCGATGGCCGTCGGCAGGCACCCGCCCAGGCCCAGCCCGGCCAGGAAGCGCAGGATGCCGAACACCAGCACGTTCGGGGAGAACGCCGCCGCGAACGTCAGCAGGGAGAACAGGACGACGGCGCCGATCAGCATCTTCCGCCGGCCGAGCCGGTCCGTCAGGTAGCCCATGGCCAGGGCGCCGATCATCATGCCGACCAGCCCGGCGGTGGCGACGACGGTGCCCTCGGCGGTGCTCATGTCCAGCCGACCGTCCTGGAGCATCGAGGGCAGGACGGCGCCGAGGACGACGGCGTCGAACCCGTCGAGCAGCACCGCGATCCAGCACAGCGGCGCCACCCAGCCGCGGGAGCGCAGGATGAGCGATGGTTCGCCGGTGGGGGAGGACCGGTGGGAGGTGTTCATGGAGACCTGTCTCTCTGGGGGCGTGATGCCGGGCACAAGCCCGACGAGCCTAGGTTGCCGCCGCGGCCCGCGTCGCCCGCGCTCCCATTGAATGGGATGCGATGCGTGCCACACCCCCATGGTGCGCCCGGACCGCCAGTCCGTCACCCCTCCGGCGTGAAGACCTTCCCCGGGTTGAGGATCCCGAGCGGGTCGAACAGCTGCTTGATCCGCCGCTGCAGAGCGTACTGGTCCTCGCCGAGCTCGTCCTTGAGCCAGCGCCTCTTGAGCAGCCCGATCCCGTGCTCGCCGGTCAGGGTCCCGCCCAGGTCCAGCGCGGCCTGGAACATCTCGCCGGCGGCCTCCCAGATCGCGTCCGGGACCTCGTCGCCGTCGTAGACGAAGAGCGGGTGCAGGTTCCCGTCGCCGGCGTGGCAGCTGGTCGGGATCGTGATCCCGTACTTCTGCTCGATCCGGCGGATCGCCTCGTACGCCTCCGCCATCCGGTCCCGCGGCACGGCCATGTCCTCGACCAGCATCGTCCCCAGGGCCTCCAGCGCGGGGAACGCGTTGCGGCGCAGGCCGACCAGCCGCGCCGAGGCCGCCGGGTCGGTGGTGACCTCGACCCGGCCCCCGGCCTCCCGGGCGAGCCCGGCGATGAGCGCCGCGTCCTCCGCCGCGCCCGGCCCGTCGCACTGCACCAGCAGGAACGCGCCGGCCCCGCCGAACACGGGTTCGGCCGCGTACCGCTCGACGGCGTGGATTGTGTGCCCGTCCATCAGCTCCATCAGCGCCGGGACGTGCCCCCGCGCCGTGACCTCCGACGCGGCCGTGGCCGCCGCCGTCGTCCCGTCGAAGTACGCGCCCACCGTCGCCGTCGACCCCTGGGGGAGCGGGGTGAGCTTCAGCGTCGCCTCGACCACGATGCCGAGCGTGCCCTCGGAGCCGATCATCAGTGCGCAGACGTCGTACCCGGTGACGCCCTTGACCGTGCGGTGCCCGACCGACAGCAGCGTCCCGTCCGCCAGCACCACCTTCAGCGCGAGCACCGCTTCCCGGGTCACCCCGTACTTCGCGCACAGCAGCCCGCCGGCGTTCATCGCGATGTTCCCGCCCACCGTGGAGATGTCCTTGCTCGCCGGGTCCGGCGCCCACCACAGCCCGTGCGCGGCCAGTTCCCGGTTGAGGTCGCCGTTGAGGATGCCGGGCTGGACGACGGCGAGGCGGTTCTCGGCCGAGACCTCCAGGATCGCGTCCATGTCCATGAGGGAGAGGACGATCTCGCCCGGCCCCGCGATCGCCCCGCCGGCGAGGCCGGTGCCCGCCCCGCGGGTGACGAGGGGCGTGCGGTACTCGGAGGCGATCCGGCAGGCGGCCTGCACGTCCTCGATGCTGCGTGCGCGGATGGCGGCCAAGGGCGCGCCGGCCGAGCGGTGGC
The DNA here is from genome assembly GCF_056782315.1 of Arthrobacter paludis. Taxonomy (NCBI): domain Bacteria; kingdom Bacillati; phylum Actinomycetota; class Actinomycetes; order Micrococcales; family Micrococcaceae; genus Arthrobacter; species Arthrobacter paludis. The sequence continues at coordinate 81,980 of NZ_JBXAEW010000017.1, read as the reverse complement.
CGGAGCGGTCGGCGGTGTACGCGGCGAGGGCGGCGGGGTCGGTGTCGACCACGCCGGGCAGGGCCGCCTCGAGGGCCTCGACGACGGTGGTGCTCTGCGCGATGGTCATGGGTCCTCGCTGGTCCTTTCGGCGGCGCTGCCGGGTTCGGGGGTGCTGGGTCCATCCAACCGTTCGGTGTGACGGGGGTCAAAAGCGGACGCCCGGCGGGTGCCTGCGGACGAGGCGCCCCGCCGCGCACGAGACGCCCCGCCGTGGACGAGAACACCCGGCATATCGGGGCGTTTCGCACCGAGCGGGGTATGTCGGCCGGGACGGGTCGTTTGGCACCGGGCGGGTCGCTTCAACACGGGTCCGCAGGTGACGTGCGGCACGCGGACTGGCGGAGGCGGGGCCACGGGAGCAGGTTGCTACTGTATGCGTTTGCATATAAAGGACCGTTGGTGGGCCGCGCGTTCGCCTCCGGCCCTTGACCACCGCCACCCGCCGATGTGTGCTGGCAGTCCGCGCACCCGCGTGGCCCAGCGCGGCTTCGTCCCAAGGAGTCCGATGTCCGACCGCTTCTACCTCGACAAGTCCGACCCCGCGAGCTGGCGGGCGCTCAACGGCCTGGGGCTGAAGGTCGCCACGGCGGCCGAGGAGGCCGGCATCCCGCGCGCCACCGTCGAGCTGGTCAACCTGCGCGTCTCCCAGCTGAACCAGTGCGCCTACTGCCTGTACCTGCACACGCGCTACGCCCGCGACGCCGGCGTCCCGGAGCAGCAGCTCGCCCTGCTGCCCGTCTGGCGCGAGGCCCCGGTCTTCGACGACACCGAGCGCGCCGCCCTCGCGATCGCGGAGGCCACCACGGACCTGCCGCACGGCCCGGAGCGGGCCGAGGAGATCGTCGCGGTCCGCCGCCACCTCACGGACGAGCAGTTCTCCGCCCTGCAGTGGGTGGCCGTCACGATCAACACGTTCAACCGGATCTCCATCCTGTCCCGCCACGCCGTCCGCCCCCGCAAGCCCGCGGCGGCCCCCGCCCGCGAGGAGGCCAGCGCATGACCAACCTGGAAGCGCACCCGGAGGCGCTGCTATGCCGCGAGAGCGAGGCGCCCGCCGCCGTCGTCCTCCCGCCGCGCGACGTGCCGCTCGGCGGCCCCCGCGCCATGACCGTGCGCCGCACGCTGCCGCAGAAGCAGCGCAGCCTCATCGGCGCGTGGTGCTTCGCCGACCACTACGGGCCCGACCGGATCGCCGAGTCCGGCGGGATGCGCGTGCCCCGCCACCCGCACACCGGGCTCGCCACCGTGAGCTGGCTGTTCACCGGCGGCGTCTCCCACCTGGACTCGGCCGGGTTCCGCGCCGACGTGCGGCCGGGCGAGCTGAACCTGATGATCGCCGGGCGCGGCATCTCGCACCAGGAGTTCTCCACCCCGGACACGAAGGTGCTGCACGGCGTCCAGCTCTGGTACGCGCTGCCGGACGCGACCCGGCACATGGCCCCGACGTTCGAGCACCACGTCCCCGAGCCCGTGCTGCGGGACGGCGCCGAGCTGCGCGTCTTCATCGGGTCCCTGGCCGGGGCCGCGTCACCCGTGGACACGCGGACCCCGCCGCTGCTGGGGGCCGAGGTGCTGCTGCGGCCCGGGGCGCGGCTCGAGCTCGAGGCCGATCCCGCGTTCGAGTACGGGGTGCTGGTGGACACCGGCGCCGTCGAGCTGAACGGGGCCGCCGTGCCGGTGGACCACCTCGCGTTCCTGCCGCCGGGGCAGCGCTCGCTCGTGCTCGAGGCCGGCGAGGGGCCGGTGCGCCTGCTGCTCCTCGGCGGCGAGCCGCTGGGGGAGCAGATCGTCATGTGGTGGAACTTCGTCGGGCGCACGCACGACGAGGTGGTCGCCTACCGCGCCGCGTGGCAGGCGGAGATCGGGGCGGAGCCCGGCGCGGGCGGCGCGGGGGACGACGGTGGCGCCGCGCAGGGGGCACCCGAGCGGTTCGGCCCCTACCCGCCGGGGGAGCCTGCCCCGCTGCCCGCGCCCGTGCTGCCCAACGCCCAGTTGCGCCCGCGCGGCTGACCGACCGAGGAGGAGACCATGGAACCCCACGACATCACGATCCAGAACAACCCCGACCGCCGCCGCTTCGAGCTGCTCGACGGCGACGCCGTCATCGGCAAGGCCCACTGGGTCGACTACGACGCCGGCGGCGTGCCGCAGCGGATCTTCCACCACACGGTCGTCGACGACGCGTACGGCGGCCAGGGGCTCGGGTCGAAGCTGGCCCGCGCGGCCCTCGACGGGACCATCGCGGAGGGGCGGAAGATCGTCCCGGTCTGCCCCTACATCAAGTCCTGGCTCGGCAAGCACGACGAGTACGCGGAGAACACGGTGGCCGTGCGGCCGGAGCACCTCGAGGCGGTCCGGGCAGGATGAGCCGTGGTCGCGCGGAAGCACTTTTCGGGGAGACTTCTCGGGTGCAGAACCAGACTGAGTGGTTCAGGATGGGGACGGCAAGCTTGTACGTGGCGAGTCGGTAGCGGTTCGTGAACGTGTCTGTGGTAGTTGCAGTTAGGGGCCTCCGTGTCTACCATTAATCACGGTAGCTAGGGATGAAATAGTTCCCCGAGCACCAATTCGAGAAACCCACGCCACGGCGTGGGTTTCTGCGTTGTGGGGAATAATCGGCCCCATGCTCTTGGCGTACATCGATGAGATCGGCGAAACCGGTGCTTTCGTTGGACGTGACCACCCTCGGTTCAATACGAGCCCTGCATTTGGGTATGCCGGGTTCATCGTCCCAGCCGACACCGCTCGACGCTTCGGCGCGAGCTTTCATGCCGAAAAGGCGAGCTTGTTCCGTACAGAGATTGCGCAGGCGGAGCACGCAGGCCGGTGGGAGCGCAAAGGCGCAGACATTTTCCGCCCGGACACACCGGCGCGATTTCCTCAGCAATTGCGGGTGTTCGACGCTTTGGTGCGGACTGTTCGCAGCTTTGGGGGCCACCTGTTCTACTAGGCGGACGAGAAGCAACTGGGGACCCCGAAGCAAACAAGTCTCGATCCGGCCAAACGCGAGACCGCGGCGATGCAAGAGACTTTGAACAGGATTGCGCGCCATGCTGAATCTCGCGATGCCTACGTCATGGTCATGATTGATCAGATCAATGAGAAAACCCGTGCTGCGCGACTCCCGGTCATGTACGGGCACATTCTCGGTCGTGCCGCTGAACATCCCGAGATGCGCCGCATTATTGAACCGCCAATGCATGTGGATAGCCAGTTGAGCGCCAATATCCAGTTCGCCGATTGGATCGCGGCATGCCTCACAAGGGCGATCGATTACCAGCTGATACTGGACTCGTCCTACAGCTGGGTGGCCGATAGGGGCAAACTGAAGTCAGTACGCGGTGCCTTTACGCACGAATCCAAGCTTCACCTCTGGAACCGCAGCGTGGCGGACCTTCACCACTCCGAAATCTTTCATGCAGAGCGGGTTGTCCATCCGGTGCCGCAGGGGCAAACACTCGGAGGATCTGTTGATCCTCAAGTCCTCCGACGTATTAAGGCGGCCGCGGAACGCGCTGCCAGTAGCGGCTGACACGGGCGCCCCACCCGTTGGTCTGGCTCCAAGGGCTGAATGAGCAAGCATGCGTCGCTTTTCTCGGCCCATCGGAGTGCCCGCCGGGGCTCCCCTCTGGGGGGACTCCCGATCGGGGCGGAGGGCGTGATGGACTAGGCGAGTCGATCCACCCCCAGCTTCAGGAGACCCCTTGCTGACTGTCAACGCCTATGCCGCACCCGCCGAGAACGCGCCGCTGGAGCCGACGACCGTCGCCCGCCGCGACGTCGGCCCGAACGACGTGCTCATCGACATCGCCTACTCCGGCATCTGCCACTCCGACATCCACACCGTCAACGGCGACTGGGGCCCGCAGTCCTACCCGCTGGTCCCCGGCCACGAGATCGTCGGGACCGTCGCCGAGGTCGGGGCGGACGTGACCCGGCACCGCCTGGGGGACCGCGTCGGGGTCGGCTGCATGGTGAACTCCTGCGGGCAGTGCACGAACTGCCGCAACGGCGACGAGCAGTACTGTTCCCAGGGCTCCGTGCCCACCTACGGCGGCACCGACCGCGACGGCACGGTCACCCAGGGCGGCTACTCCACGCACGTCGTCGTGGACGCGGACTTCGTCCTGCGCGTGCCGGAGTCCCTCGACTACGCCGCCGTCGCCCCGCTGCTGTGCGCCGGCATCACCACCTACTCCCCGCTGCGCCGCTGGAAGGCCGGCCCCGGGAAGAAGGTCGCGATCGTCGGGATGGGCGGGCTCGGCCACCTGGCCGTGAAGATCGCCCACGCCCTCGGTGCCGAGGTGACCGTCCTGTCCCAGACCCTGAAGAAGCAGGAGGACGGGCTGCGCCTGGGCGCCGACGACTTCCGCGCCACCAGCGACCCCGAGACGTTCACGGACCTCGCCGGCCGGTTCGACCTCATCGTCAACACGGTCAGCGCGAAGATCGACGTCGACGCCTACCTGGGCCTGCTCGCCGTCGACGGGACGCTCGTGAACGTCGGGGCGCCGGCGGACCCGCTGAGCCTGAACGTCTTCTCCCTCATCGGCGGGCGGCGCTCGTACGCGGGCTCCATGATCGGGGGCATCGCCGAGACCCAGGAGATGCTGGACTTCTGCGCCGAGCACGGGATCGTCCCGGAGACCGAGCTCATCGCGGCGGACCGCATCAACGAGGCCTACGAGCGGGTGCTCGCCTCCGACGTGCGCTACCGGTTCGTGATCGACGCGGCGACGCTGGCGTAGCCGACGGGCGCCGGCGGGCCAGCGCCCGTCGGCCGGCTCCGTGGCACGCTGCCAGCGGGGACGGCCGTCAGGCGTGCCCGGGACGGGGGCAGCCACGAACCCCGCGGGTCCTGCGTGCCGGGACGAGAACGCGAGGGCGCCGCGCCACTGCCCCTCAGACCGCGGTCCGGGGCGCCTGCCCCTCGTCCCCGAATTTCCGTCGGGCCTCGCGCCGGCGGGCCCGGTCGAGCCGGGTCATCGCCGGGGCCGCGGTCACGCCGTGCAGCACGACCGACAGGGAGACGACCAGTCCGACGAAGGCCCAGAGCCCTTCGGCCTCCCCGGCGAAGCCGCCCTCGCCGAGCGCGTAGGCGAGGTAGTACAGGGAGCCGATGCCCCGGACGCCGAAGAAGGCGAGGGCGAACCGCTCCCGCGGCCCGGTCTTCCCCCGGGCGAGGGCCACCCACCCGGAGGCGGGGCGCAGCACCAGCAGGAAGACCAACGCCGCCAGGAACTCCGGCCAACCGACTCCATGCAGCAGCCCCCGCGCTACGGCCCCTCCCAGCAGCACCAGGATCACCACGGTCAAGAGGCGCTCGAGCTGCTCCACGTAGCTGTGCAGGATCCGGTGGTAGCCGTGCGTGTGCTCGGCCGCACGGATGGTGACGGCGCAGACGAAGACCGCGATGAACCCGTAGCCCTCGATCATCTCGGCGAAGCCGTAGGCCAGGAAGGTGGCCGCCAGGGCCACGAAGCCCTGCGAGTGCTCGGCGAGCCGGGCGTTCTTGAGCCGCGGGGAGAAGAACACCGTGGCCATGAGCCGGCCCGTGCCGAACCCCACGAGCAGGCCGGCGGCGAGCCGCCACAGGACATCGACGGCGATCCACTCCGGGAACCAGGCCTCCGGGGCGGTGCCCACGACGCTCAGGGCGATCGCGAGGTAGACGAACGGGAACGCGAGCCCGTCGTTCAGGCCGGCCTCGGAGGTGAGCCCGAACCGCAGCTCGTCCTCCCGGTCCGCGTCCTTCTCCTCGTCCGCGGGTTCGCCCACCCGCACTTCGGAGGCGAGCACGGGATCCGTGGGCGCCAGGGCGGCGGCGACGAGTAGGGCCGCGGCGAGGCCCAGCCCCAGCAGCCACAGCCCCAGCAGGGTCAGCCCGAGGATGCACAAGGGCATGGCCACGCCGAGCATCCGCCAAGTCGTGGCCCACCGGCGCCGGCCGAAGGGCCGGTCGAGGGACAGGCCCGCGCCCATGAGCGAGACGATCACGCACACCTCGGCAAGGTGTGTGGCGAAGGCGCCGTGCCGGATCGGGTCGGGATCGGGCAGCCGGTCGAGCAGGCCGAAGGCGAGCGCGCCGGCCGCCAGAAAGACCATCGGCATCGAGACGGGTGCGCGGCGCAGGAGCCGCGGGAGGATCGCGGCCGCGAAGACCGCCGCCCCGGCGGCCGCGTACGTGACGCTCGGCGGTTCGAACATTCGCGTTCCTCCGGTTCCTCGCCGCCGAGCCTAGACCGGCGGCCGCGGGGCTGGAAGAGGGAGCGGGCCTCTCGCCGGCCGAACGGCAAGGGGGTGGGCCGGGGCCGAAGCCCCGCGCCCACCCCCCCTCCCGGGTTCCTGCGGCTACGCCTGGCGCGCCGGCACGAGCGGCGCGAAGAACGCGGCCAGCTCGTCCTTGGCGGACAGCGGCAGGATGTTGGCCACGTACTGGTCCGGGCGGACGACGACGACGACCCCGTCGCGGCTCAGCCCGCGGGCCTCCCAGATGTTGTCCTCCGGGTCCACGCCGTAGACCTTGTTCAGGTCGGTCAGCCGGAACGGGCCGACCTCGGGCTTGAACACGTCCGGGACCGCGTTGATGTCGACGTCGGTGTGGTCCTGCTGGTAGACGACCTTGACGTCGAACCACGCGTCATCGTCGCCGCCGGCCGGGGTCGCGGCGAGCGGGGACTCCGGCGAGTTTCTCAGCCACTCGGCCAGCTCGGTGGTCGGCGACTCGGCGCCGGCCTTCGCCGGGTCGGCGAAGACGTAGATGCGCCAGCGGCCGTCGGCCTTGTGCTGGTGGCCGAGGTGCAGCGGGTTCGTGTCGGAGACGCGGCGCACGACCGAGGACTTGAAGCGCTTGCCCATCGGGAAGCCGGTGGCCAGCTCTTGGTGCTTGGTCTCGGCCGTGATCAGCGACGGCGTGTACTCCGTCATGAAGCCGGCCGGGAACTCGGCGGTGCGGACGTAGAAGTCCTCGAGCTCGGAGGGGCTGGAGAACTCCTCCGGCTTCTTGGCCATCATCGTCGACCATTCCTTGTCGAAGTCGATGAGGTTCTTCGCGACGACCTGGCGCTCCGCCGAGTAGGTGTCCAGCAGGGACTCCGGGCTGCGGCCCTCGAGCACGTGGCCCAGCTTCCAGGCGATGTTGAAGCCGTCCTGCATGGAGACGTTCATGCCCTGGCCGGCCTTCGCGGAGTGCGTGTGGCAGGCGTCGCCGGTGATGAACACGCGCGGGGTGCGGTTGCCGCGCTGCTCCGGCAGGACGTCGTCGAAGCGGTCCGTCAGGCGGTGGCCGACCTCGTAGACGCTGGACCAGGCCACGTCCTTCACCTCGACGGTGTAGGGGTGGACGATCTCGTTGGCCTTCTTGATGATCGTCTCGATGCTGGTCTTGCGGATGGCGCCGTTGTCGTTCTCCGGCACGACGCCGAGGTCGACGTACATGCGGAACAGGTGGCCGCCCTCGCGCGGGATGTGCAGGATCGAGCCGCCGTCGTGGGACTGGATGGCGCACTTGAGGCGGATGTCCGGGAAGTCGGTCTTGGCGATGACGTCCATGACGCCCCAGGCGTGGTTGGCGGCGTCGCCGCGCAGGTGGCAGCCGATGGCGGCGCGGACCTTACTGCGGGCGCCGTCGCAGCCGATGACGTACTTGGCGCGCACGGTGCGCTCGGTGCCCTCGTCCTCGCCGGCGCTGCGCTTGAGCTGCACCGTGACCGGGTACTCGCCCTCGGCGGCGACGTCCAGGCCGAGGAACTCCCAGCCGTAGTCCGGGGTGAGGCGGGTGGGGGACTGGGCGGCGGCGCGGGCGAAGAAGTCCAGCACGCGGGCCTGGTTCACGATCAGGTGCGGGAACTCGCTGATGCCGTGCGGGTCGTCGTCGGCGCGCGCGGTGCGGATGATGTTCTTCGGGTTCCGCGGGTCCGGCTTCCAGAACGCCATCTCCGTGATCCGGTACGCCTCCGCGGTGATCTCCTCGGCGAAGCCGAACGCCTGGAACGTCTCTACGCTGCGGGCCTGGATGCCGTCCGCCTGGCCGATCTCGAGGCGGCCGGGGCGGCGCTCGATGATGCGGGTGGTGACGTTCGGGAACTGGGCCAGCTGGGCAGCCGCCAGCATGCCGGCCGGGCCGGATCCGACGATCAGGACGTCGACCTCGTCGGGGAGCTCCTCGGGGCGGTCCAGGCCGACGCCGGCGGCGGGCTGGATGCGGGGATCGCCGGACACGTAGCCGTGATGGTGAAACTGCACGGGCTTTCCTTACTTCGAGGTGCCGTCTGCACCGGCACTGGCTGTTCGATAATAGAACTTGTCGTTCGATTATCGAATTATGGGCTGTGATGAAAACTGTACGGCAAGCATGACGCAGCTAACAAGCGGGGGATTCGCTTTCCGCAATGCGCCCGCGGGGGCCGGCCCGGACGGCGGCGGGGGACGCCGGGGACACATGCGACGCCGTGGGCCGCCCACTCCGCGGCGTGTCCCGGTCGACACGCCGCACGGCACTGGGGCGGCACCGCGGCATGTGTCCCAGGCGTCCCCGGCGGGGATGGCGGTCGCGTCTTAGGGTGGGGGAAACCCCCGGGACGAAGGAGCGGCGATGGGCGAGCGGATCGGAGTGGTCGGCGGCGGGATCGTGGGCGTGGCGATCGCCCGCGCGCTGGCGCTGGCCGGCGCGGAGGTCACGGTCCTGGAGAAGGGGCCGCGCCTCGCGGCGCACCAGACCGGACGCAACTCCGGCGTCGTCCACGCGGGCCTCTACTACCGGCCCGGCTCGCTCAAGGCCCGCCTGTGCGCGCGGGGCCGGGCGATGACGCGCGAATACTGCGAGGAGAAGCGCCTGCCCTACCGGGAACTGGGCAAGCTCGTGGTGGCCCTCGACGGCGGCGAGGTCCCGCGGCTGGACGACATCGAACGCCGGGCCCGCGCCAACGGGGTCCCCGGCCTTCGGCGCATCGGGCCCGCGGAGCTGCGGGAGATCGAGCCGCACGTCGCCGGCGTCGCGGCCGTGCATTCCCCGCGCACCGCCGTCGTCGACTACTCCGCGATCACCGAGGCGATGGCCGCCGACGTGCGCGCGGCCGGCGGCCGCGTCCTGCTCGGCCACGAGGTCACCGGGATCGCGGGCGGGCCCGGTCGGGTGGTGGTGACGACGACGGCGGGGCGACACGCGTTCGACCGGCTCGTGGTGTGCGCCGGGCTGCAGTCCGACCTCGTGGGGCGGATGGCCGGGGCGACGCAGGGACCGCGCATCCTGCCCTTCCGGGGCGAGTACTGGACGCTGGCTCCCGAGCGCCGGTCCCTGGTCCGCGGGCTGGTCTACCCGGTGCCGGACCCGCGCTTCCCGTTCCTCGGCGTGCACTTCACGCGCGGGGTGTACGACGACGTGCACGTCGGCCCCAACGCCGTGCCCGCCCTGGCCCGGGAGGGCTACCGGTGGCGGGACGTGTCGCTGCGGGACACGCTCGGGTCCCTGACCTGGCCCGGAGCCCCGGCCTTGGCCCGGAAGCACTGGCGGATGGGGGCCCGCGAGGTCGCCGCGTCCCTGGCCAAGCCCCTGTACTTCCGGGACGCCCGCCGGTTCATCCCCGAGCTGCGCCCGTCCGACCTGGCCGCCAAGGCCCCGGCCGGCGTGCGCGCCCAGGCCTGGGACCGCGACGGGACCCTGCTCGACGACTTCCGGATCAGCCAGGTCCACGGCGTCGTGGTGCTGCAGAACGCGCCCTCGCCCGCGGCGACATCCGCGCTGGCGATCGCCGAATACGTCCTGCGCGAGCGGCTGTTCGACCCGACGGCCCGCTGGGACTGAGGGCCCCGGCCCCGCACCGGTGGTAGGCCCCGGCCCCGCGCCGGTGGTGGGGACGCCTGGGACACATCCGCCGTTGCGCGCGGCTCACTCCACGGCGTGTCCCGGGAGACACGCCGCGCGGCACCGGGACTGCGCGGCGGCATGTGTCCCAGCCGTCCCGGTGGCCGTCTACCGACGCTCCGCGAGCCGCGCCGCGAGCAGGCCGCCGACCGTGAACGCCAGGGTCGCCGTGAGGACCAGGGCCAGCGGGGCGGACCACCCGCCCGTGAGCGTGTTCAGCCAGCCGGCCAGGGGTGGGGCCGCCGTCGCGGCCAGGTACCCGCCACCCTGGATGCGCGCGGAGGCCGAGGCGGCCTCGGCATCGCTCCCGGAGATCCGCGGGATGATCGAGAAGATCGCCGTGAACCCGCCGCCCTGCGCGACGCCGCCGACGATGGACCAGAGCACGTAGGCCTCGGGGGCCGCCAGCAGCCCGATCGGCAGGGCGATCCAGCAGACGGCGACGGCCGCCATCGGTGTCCACGCCCGGGTGCGAGCCGCGAGGAGCGGGACGCCGAAGGCGCCGACGATCGCGGCGACCTGGAACAGCGACGCGGCCGCGCCGGAGGCGGCCAGGGACAGGCCGCGGGTCTCGTTGAGCATCAGCGGCAGCCACGCCGTCGTGGCGTAGTAGGCGGCGGACTGCCCGCAGAACGTCAGGACCAGCAGCGCGGTGATCCGGCGGTTGCGCGCGGACCGCGCGGAGGCGTGCTCCGTGGCGGCCGCGGCACCCGGGCCGTCGGGGGAGGGGCGCGCCGCCGTCGTACTCCTAGGACGCGGGGCGGCGGCGGGCGCGGCCGCGCGGCGGCGCATCCGCAGGAGCCAGTAGCCCAGCCCGACGGCGGTCACCGCGCCCCACGCGGCGATCGCCCACCGCCAGCCGACGGCGGCCGCGAGCGGCGCGGTGCCGAGCAGCGTGGCCATGGAGCCGATGTTCATCGTCGCCGAGTACGCGCCGGTGGCGGCGGCGACCCGGTTCCACGGGACGTCGCGGCGGATGATCACCGGGACCGCGATGTTGCCCAGCGTCATGGCCGTGCCGATGAGGACGGTCCCCGCCATGACGACCGACGCGGGACCGGCCGACCGGATGACCGTGCCCGCCAGGACCCCGGCCAGGCACAGGACGACGGTCGCCTCGGCCCCGTAGCGGCGGATGGTGCGGGTGGCCAGCGGGGTCGCGACCGCGAAAAGGAGGACCGGCAGGCCGGTGAGCAGGCCCGCGCCGATCGCGTTCAGTCCGGTGCCGGCCTGGATCTCTCCGATGACCGCGGTCGGGGCGATGATCGGGGCCCGCAGGCTCAGCGCCACCATGACGATCCCGGCAAGCACCCACGGCAGGGCGGTGCGCGGGGCTGGCAGGCGTGGCGTGGCGGGCTCCTTGGGGGGCGGATGGGGTCTAGAGAGCACCCTATGACACGCGACGGGGGTGTCCCACCACGGGATCCGCCCCAGGTGCCGGAGCTTCGGCCGGGGCACAGCAGGAAGGCCAACGACCTGCCGATGCCGTCGGATTCGGGGTGGACGCGCTCAATCCGTCATTCGGGGCGTCGAGTGCCGATGACGTCCAGGGCCGCTCGGAGTCGTGCGTCGGCGTCGTGGGCGACTTCGCGGACGGCGTCGGTGCCGCTGAGCTGGACCATGGTCTGGGGGTCGATGGTTTCCACGGTCGTTTCGTTGGCGCCGGGGGCGCGGCGGACGACGACGTTGCACGGTAGGAGCGCCCCGAGTTCGGGTTCCGCGCCGAGGCCGCGTTGGGCGAGTTGCGGGTTGCAGGCGCCGAGGATGATGTAGTCGCCGATGGCATCGCCAGCGTCCTGTCCGAGCTTCTTGGCGAAGGTGGCTCTGACGTCGATCTCGGTGAGGACGCCGAATCCCTGGTCGGCGAGGGCGCTGCGGGTGCGCTCGACGGCATCGGCCCAGGGGAGGGGAGTGGTCGTGCTGTGGGTGTAAGGCATGGGGCTCCTTTGGCGTTGGCGGTCGCGGGTCAATTTTCTCCGGTGAGGGGTAATCCGGCTGCTTCGGCGTCGGCGTAGGCGGCGTTGATGTGCACGACGTCGCGGCCGGCGCGCTGTAGGAGGCTGCAGGCGACGGCGGCGCGGTAGCCGGACCCGCAGTGGACCCAGAGCCGGCCCGCGGGGGCCTCGTCGAGCCGGTCCGGGAGTTCGTGCAGTGGGATGTTCGTTGCGCCGCGGAGGTGGGAGGCGTGGTGTTCGTCGGTCCGCCGCACGTCGAGGACGGGCTCCGTGGCGGGGCGTTCCCGGACCTGGTCCCAGTCCACGCTGGGGTAGGACGAGGTCGGGGCTCCGGGAGCGAGCGTTTCGGGGCCGTCGCCGATCGCGGCGTTGGGGTTGTCGACGCCGATGCGGGAGAGGTCGCGGATGGCCTGTCGGATCTCGGCGCGCTCCCCGACCAGGGTCAGGGGCCGGCCCCGGGGCATGAGCCAGCCGAGGTAGGTGGTGAAGTTCTTTCCGTCCCCGTATTCGAAGCCGAGGCTGCCGCTGAGGTGGTTTCGGGCGAAGGCCACGCGGTGGCGCAGGTCCACCACCCATTCGCCCGCGGCGAGGCGGCGCTGGAGCTCGTCGGCGTCGAGGGGCCTGGGGACGTCGAGTTGGGCGGGGCCGGGGCCGCTCCGGTTGGCTGCACCCATGTGGGCGTAGTAGGAGGGGTAGGCGGTGAGGTTGTTGATCAGTTCCTGGACGAAGTGTTCCTCGTCGTCGTCGGTGAGCGCGTGGTTGGTGCGCTTCTGCTCGCCCAGGGTGGAGTGGTCGGTGTGGGTGGAGGGACCCGAGGAGCAGAACGAGCCGAAACCATGGGTCGGGTAGAGGTCCGCGGTCTCGCGGGCCTCCCGGGCCAGGCGGTGGGCGGAGGCGTACTGGTCGTGGGTGAGCCCGACGGTGTCGGAATCGTCGACGAGGTCGGTGCGGCCGACGGATCCATAGAGCAGGCTTCCTCCGGAGAAGACGGCCTGTTGGGCGCCGTCGGTGACGATGTAGGAGAGGTGGTGGTGGGTGTGCCCGGGGGTGGCGACGGCCCTGACCTCGAGGCGTCCGACGCGGACGGTGTCCCCGTCGCGAATGGGGGTGCGCTCGAAGTCGACCTCGTCCGCGGCGTTGACGAGGTAGGCGGCACCGTGCGTCCGGGCCAGGTGCAGTCCTCCGCTGAGGTAGTCGTTGTGGATGTGGGTCTCGGCGACGTGGGTGATCGTGACGCCGGCGTCGGCGATGGCCTTCTCGACGCGGTCGGTGTCGCGCTGCGGATCGACCACCAGCGCGTGGTGGCCGTCGTGGACCAGGTAGCTGCGGTCGCCCAGCGGCGCGGTCTCGATCGTGGTGACTTCCATGGCGAGCACTCCTTCCGGAACTGGGGCTGCGGCCACGGTACCCCCGGTGCGTCGGCACCGGGAAGGGCATCCGTAGACACCCGCCGGGGTATGGCTAGGCGTGCGCGGTGCGGCCTGGCAGTGTCTCGTGCAGCCTGACGGCGACCACCGCGGCGGTGCCGGCGCTGAGAGCGGCGGCCACCCAGACGGCGGCGTTGAGGCCGAGGAGGTCCGCTGCGGCACCGCCGAGGACGGCGCCGGCCACGTACCCCAGGTCCCGCCACACGCGGTAGATGCCAACGGCCCGCCCGCGCCAGGCCGGGTGGGCGGTATCGCCGATGACGGCGAGCAGTGTCGGGTAGACCAGTGCGGTGCCTGCGCCGAGCAGAACGGTCCCCCAAGCCCAGTGGCCGAATCCGTCGCCGAGGGCGATGAGGCCCAGGGCGGCCGCCTGGAGCGCCATCCCGGCGGTGATCGGCGGTTTGCGGCCGATGCGGTCCGACAGGGCTCCGGTGGCCAACTGCCCGGCTCCCCACACCGCGGGGTAGAGGGCGAAGAGCAGGGCGGTCTGCCCCACGGGAAGGCCCGAGGCCGCGAAGAGGAGGGGAAAGACGCCCCAGGCGAGTCCGAAGTTGAGGTTGTTCACCAGCCCGGCCAGGCTCGCGGAGGACAGGGCAGAGTCCCGCAGGCTGGTGCGGGCGACGATGTCCCGGGTGCCGAGCCCGGCGTCGGGGTGGTCGGTTCCTCCTGCCGGGGAGGCCGCCTCGAGGCGGGCGTGGTCCCTGGTTTCGCGGACCAGGGCGGCGGAGAGGGCGAGGCCGAGGACGGCGTAGAACAGGCCGACCAGGAACGGTGCGGGGCGCAGCCCGTGTGTTGCGGCGAGGTGGCCGGCCAGGAGCGAGGTGGCGGCGACGGCGCCGTAGCCCGCGGCCTCGTTCAGTCCCATGGCCAGGCCGCGCCGGGACGGTCCGACGAGGTCGATCTTCATCACGACGGTCGTGGACCAGGCCAGGCCCTGGTGCAGGCCCAGCAGGACGTTGGCGGCCACGATCCAGCCCCAGTCGGGGGCCCAGATGAGCATCGGGGGCACGGGCAGGGCGAGGACCCAGCCCGCCAGCAGGACCGGTCGGCGCCCGTGCCGGTCCGAGAGCACCCCGGCAGCGTAGTTGGCCGCGGCCTTGGCGAGGCCGAATGCGGCCACGTAGGTGAACAGGAACGTGTACCCGGTAAGCCCGAAGTCCTGTTGGGCCAGCAGGGGCAGCACGGTCTGCTGCTGGCCCACCATCGCGCCGACGAGGGCGTTCACGGCCACGAGCAGGGCGAACTGCGCGGCGTTGGCGCGTAGTCCCAAGGCGGGCGGGTGTCCCGTGGCGGAGTTGTTCATGCGGGGGCTCCTGGCGGCGGTCGGCACGGATCAGCGGGCGGGGGCGGGTGCCTAGGCCGGTGGGCTCCGCTGCTGGTCGAGTGTGGCCCGGACGTCGTCCATGTCCAGGGCCCTGGCGGCGGTGATGACCTGCTGGAGGCCGGCGGCGGGCAGCGCGCCGGGCTGGCTGAAGACTTGGATGCCGTCGCGGAGGGCCATCGGTGTCGGGATGGAGGTGATGCCGGCGGGTTAGTGGTTGTCGCCCGGTGCCGGCGCGGGGGAGGCCAGTGCCTTGCGCAGGGGGCAGCCGGGAACGGCGAACCGGCAGAGCGCGGCGGCGGCCGCGAGGGCGGCGGCGGCGATGCCGACGACCAGGTTGGCGGGGGAGGGGAGTTCCTGCATCAGGACGAAGACGCCCATGGCGAGGACGAAGACCCCGAATCCCTTGCGCAGGGCGGTTTCGGGGATGCGCCCGGCGAGGCGGGCACCGATGAAGGAGCCGAGGATCGCCGCGACGGTGACCGCGCCGACGAGGGCCCAGTCGAGGGTGACGGTGGTGAGGTAGCCGCCGAGTCCGGCGAAGGACTTCAGGGCGATCACCACGAGCGAGGTGCCGACCGCGACCGGCATGGACAGGCCGCCGAGCAGTGCGAGGGCGGGCACGACGAGGAAGCCCCCGCCGGCTCCGACGAGACCCGTGACCAGGCCGACGACGAGTCCCTCGAGGACCACCTTCAGGACGGGCAGTTCGCCGTCGCGGGCCTTTTGCGTGGGGGTCTTGCGGCCGCGGATCATGGCGATGGAGGTGGCGACCATCATGAGGGCGAAGGCGAGCATCAGGACGGTGCCGGGGATGTGTCCGCCGAGCAGTCCGCCGCCGAAGGCCCCGGCCATGCCGGCCACGCCGAAGACCAGGCCGGTGCGCCACTTCACGCGTTTCTTCCGGGCGTGGTCGACGGCGCTGACCGCGGAGGTCGCGCCCACGACGAAGAGCGAGGCGGCGATGGCCTCCTTGGGCGACAGGCCGGCCACGTAGGTGAGGATCGGGACGGTGAGGATGGACCCGCCTCCGCCGAGCAGGCCGAGGGAAACGCCGATGAGGACGGCGAGCAGCAGCGTCAGGGCAAGGGTGAGGGTCATGTGTGGGTTCCTGTGTCTTTGCCGGCGGGGCCGGTCCTAGGCGGTGGGCAGGCCGGCGCGCTGCCAGGCGCTCATGCCGCCGGCCATGGTGTCCGCCCGGTACCCCGCGGCGTTCAGGGCGTCGGCGACGCGGGCGCTGCGGTTGCCGCTGCGGCAGACGACGATCACCGGGCGGGTGGCGTCGATCTCGCCCAGGCGTTCGTTGAGCTCGCCCATGGGGATGTGCAGGGCTCCGGGGATCGTGCCCTCGGCAACCTCGAAGTCCTCGCGGACGTCAAGGAGCTGCTCGGCGCTGCGCCGCGCGTCGGTTTCACGGATGTCGATTTCGCTCATGGGTTTCTTCCTTTGTCGTTGCTGGTGGATGGGGGGCCGCGCGGCCCCGGTCTATTGGCCCGGTCCGGAGGCCGTCCCGGGGGACGTCCGGCGGGTGGTCTACTTCCGGTGCGGCAGCTGGCCGATGGCGGTGCGGACCGTCGGTTCGGAGGCGGTCTTGTTCCACGGCATCTTGGCCAGGGCCTGGCCCATGGCGCAGGTGTTGGTGGCGGCGGAGAAGGTCAGGCCGGTGCCGATCGCCCCCGCGAGGACGCGCAGCTTCGGGGAAACGAGCTTGCCGGCGACCAGACCGGCGACCACGAGGGACCCCGCGACCATGCGCACCTGGCGTTCGAGGTCCCAGCGCTGGGCGCCGCGGACCACGTCGCCCCCGGCTGCGGCGAACCCGGGGACGCCGCCCGCGAGGACCAGTGCCGTGCCGATGCCGGCCCCGTCGAGGCGGGTGCGGGCCTGCTCGGCGCGGACGCCGGACTGGCAGACCAGGACCACGCGGCTGCCGAGGCGCTCGGCGAGCTCGTCGGTGTGCTCGGAGAGCAGGGGCAGCGGCACGTTGTAGGAGCCGCGGATGTGCATGGTCTCGAACTCTGCGGCGGAACGGACGTCGATGACGATCAGGTCCTCGTGGCGGGTGATCCACTCGCGCAGGGTCTGGGCGTCGAGGTCGGTCACGGTGGGGGTTGCGGAGGACAAGGGGGCCTCTTCCTGTCGAGAGAATGTGTCCCCAGAAGTCTGCCACATACCCCCATGGGTATGCAATACACCCTAGGGGGTATAGAATTGGATCAACTCAGGACCACAGGGAGGCACCGATGCAGCTGGACACCACAGAACTCAAGCCCGTCGTCAACCGGCTCAAGCGGGCCCAGGGCCAGCTGGCCGCCGTCGTCCGCATGCTGGAGGAGGGCCGCGACTGCAAGGACGTCGTCACCCAGCTCTCCGCCGTCTCGAAGGCCCTGGACAGGGCGGGCTTCGCGATCATCGCCACCGGCCTGGAGCAGTGCCTGGCCAGCGAGGACAACTCCATGGACAAGAAGGACCTGGAGAAGCTCTTCCTCTCGCTGGCCTAATCCGGGACTGGCGGCACGCAGGAGGGCGCCCCGCATCGTGCGGGGCGCCCTCCTGCGTGTCCGGGGCCGGGCGCCCCGCTTCGAGCGGGGCGCCCCTTGCCTTGCGGCCTGCCCGCCGTGGCCGGCGCGGAGGGGGTTATGCGTCGGCCGGCTGCGAGGCCTTCCAGTCGGACCAGGCGGCGTAGCTGCCGTCCAGTTCGACGACGTCGTGGCCTGCGCGGCGCAGCGCGCTGGCGGCGACCGAGTTGCGCACGCCGCTTTGGCAGTAGGTCACGATGGTCCCGCCGGCGGGCAGCTGGTCCTGGTGCCACAGCACGCGGCCGGCGCTGAGCTGGCCGGATCCGGGGATGTGTCCCTCGGAGTGCTCGGTCTTGTTGCGCACGTCCAGCACCAGGGCGGCGTCGAATCCCTCGAGTTCCTCGGGCTGGACCAGGCGCGGGGTCTGCAGTGGCAGGCCCTCGAGCCCGGTGACGTAGCCGGTGACCTTGTCGATGCCGACGCGGACCAGGTGGTCCCACATCTCCTGCGCCTGTTCCTGGTCGCGGGCGAGCAGGACCAGGGGGCGGTGGTCGCTCTCGGGGTCGATGGCCCAGGCGCCGAAGCTGGCGAATTTGCTCCCGGCGGGGATGTTGACGGATCCCGCGACGGTGCCGCCGTGGACCTCGTTGTTCGGGCGGGTGTCGACGAACGTCGCCGCGTCCCGCTCAAGGTCCCGGGCGACGTCGATGGCGGAAAGCTCCCGGAGCGGTGCGCGTTCGCCGACCACCTCGGGGCCGAGCCGGTTCTGGCGCTTCATGCGCCCGAAGTAGGCGTGCGCGTCCGGCTGGCCGTCCAGCAGCTCCCTGATGAAGCCCTGCTCGTCGTTGGCCGCGAGGTAGGGGGCCCACCACGCGTGGAGCCGCTCGTATCCCACCGTGGTGGAGGGGATGGCGCCCAGCGCCTTGCCGCAGGCGCTGCCGGAACCGTGCCCCGGGTACACCTGCACGTGGTCCGGCAGGGAGAGGAACCGGTCCCGCAGGCTGGCGAACAGCTGCTTGGCGCCCTCGAAGCGGGTGTCGGTCCCGCCAGCGGCCTCGTCCAGCAGGTCTGGCCGCCCCAGGTCGCCGGCGAAGACGAAGTCGCCGGAGAGCAGGTAGCCCGGCTCGTCGGCGAAGGCGCCGTCGGTCACCAGGAAGGACAGGTGCTCCGGCGTGTGGCCGGGGGTGTGAACGGCCCGGATGGTGATGTTGCCAATCGAGATCTCGTCCCCGTCGCGCAGCCGCCGTCCCTCGAAGCCGTACTGCCAGTCGTCTCCGCCCTCGCCCGAGACGTGGATCCCGGCGCCGGTGGCGGCAGCCAACTCCCGGGTCCCGGACAGGTAGTCCGCGTGGATGTGCGTCTCCGTCACGGCCACGATCCTCATGCCGTTGGCCTCGGCCAGTGCGAGGTAGGGCGCGGTGTCGCGCCGGGCATCGACCACCACGGCCTCGCCCTTCCGCTGGCAGCCGATGAAGTAGCTCGCCTGGGCGAGGTCCTCGTCGTAGATGCGCTCGAGCAGCATGTGTTCCTCCTGATGTTGGCGCTTTCCCGTCGATTATTACCCCTAGGGGTATACCGCGTACTATCGAGGATAATACCCATGGGGGTATGACGCAAGTGCCGTGGGCCCCGGTGGGCGTAGCGACTGCGCGCGCCGACCGCACGGCGGTCCAACCAACAAGGAGGTTCTGATGTGCCGGATCGCAACCTGCGACAGATGTGGCAAGGCGACGTGGACCGGGTGCGGCAACCACGTCGAGCAGGTGATGGGCAACGTGCCCCAGGGCCGTCGTTGCACCTGTGGGCACGGCGGTAGCCGAGGAAGTGGGGCGACGCCTGAACCGGGGCCGTTAGGAAGGTGGTTCACCCGCGTTTTTGGCAGGCGAACGGCTCCCCTCAACCATCGCTCTCACCAGGGCCGGCAGGAAGCCGCTCTTGCCCTTCAGTCTGGCGCCATCGTCGGCTTCGGGCGGGACACCCCCGGTCCCGCTCAGCCAAGCAGCCGGATCTTCTCCACCTCGAACGCCGGAACCGTCGTGTTCCCGCCGATCTGCGTGTCGTAGCTGTACGAGCCGACGACGGTCACCGTGACCTCGACCTCGTCGTCGGTGATGAAGTCGTCGAGGACCGGGCAATCGGCGTCCCCGTCCCCGGCCGTGAAGATCGAGTTGTGCTCGTAGTCCCACGTGTCCGCCATGTTCTGGTGCGCCACGTTGGCCCGGAAGTTGCACTGGCCGGTGGCCGAATCGAACTGGGTGATCTCCCCGTAGACCACGAGCGTCTCGTCCGCGTGCGCGTCCGGGTCCTTCACCAGCAGGGCGAGGTCCCGTGCGGAGACCGGCTGAGCGTTCTCGACGCGTTGCTTGCGCTCCGCCGCGGCCCGCGACACCTCGGCGGCCGACGCTGAGGCCTCCGCTGCCAGGGCCGCCTCCCGAGACGAGACGGCCGCCGCTTCGGACGCGGACGACGACGCGTTGGCGCCCTCCTCGACCGCGCCGCCGTTCCCCCTCATGATTGCGTTGGTGCCGGCCCGAACGGGCCAGCGACTCCGACGCTACGAGGGGACACCGACAGTTTGGGAAACGCGCCAGGGCCCGGACCGCCAGCGGCCCGGACCCTGGGGCAGCCCCTACAGGGGCGTCACGTACGCGCCGGCGATCCCGCCGTCGACCAGGAACTGGCTGGCCGTGATGAACGACGAGTCGTCGGAGGCCAGGAACGCGACCGCCGCGGCGAGCTCCTCCGGCTCGGCGAAGCGGCCCAGCGGCACGTGCACCAGGCGGCGCGCGGCCTTCTCCGGGTCCTTGGCGAACAGCTCCTTGAGCAGCGGCGTGTTCACGGGGCCGGGACACAGCGCATTGACCCGGATGCCCTGCCGGGCGAACTCGACCCCGAGCTCGCGGCTCATGGACAGGACGCCGCCCTTGGAGGCCGAGTAGGAGATCTGGGACGTCGCGGCGCCCATGACGGCCACGAACGACGCCGTGTTGATGATCGAGCCCCGGCCCTGGGCCTGCATGTACGGGATCACGTGCTTGCAGCAGTAGTAGACGCTGGTCAGGTTGACCTCCTGCACCTTGCGCCAGGCCTCGATCCCGGTCTCGAGGATGGAGGCGTCGTCGGCAGGGGAGATGCCGGCGTTGTTGAAGGCGATGTCGACGCTGCCGTGGGCCTCGTGGGTGGCCCGGAAGAGCTCCTTGACGTCGTCCTCCACGGTGACGTCCGTGCGCACGAACATCCCGCCGACCGCGTCGGCGGCCTCCTTGCCGCGGACGTCGTCGCAGATGTCCGCGATGACGACGTCCGCGCCCTCGTGGGCCAGGCGCTGCGCGGTCGCGAAGCCGATGCCGGAGGCGCCTCCGGTGATCACGGCGCTGCGCCCCGCGAGGCGGTTGGTGACGAGCCCGTTGTACGGGGCGGTGGGGTCGTTGGTCATGGTGTGCTCCTTCTGCTGTTGCTGGGGGACGACGGCGGGGCGCCGCGTCAGTCGGTGGTGGAGATGAAGACGTTCTTGGTCTCGCTGAACGCGGCCAGGGCGTCGGGCCCGAGCTCCCGGCCCAGCCCGGACTGCTTGAAGCCGCCGAACGGCGTCGAGTACCGGACCGAGGAGTGGGAGTTCACGGACAGGTTCCCGGCCTCGAGCCCCCGGGAGACGCGCAGCGCCCGGCCGACGTCGCGGGTCCAGATGGAGCCGGAGAGCCCGTACTCGGAGTCGTTGGCGATGCGCAGGGCGTCCGCCTCGTCCTCGAACGGGACGACGGCGACGACCGGGCCGAAGATCTCCTCGCGCAGCGCGGGGGCGGCCGGGTCCCGGGGGGTGAGCACGGTCGGCGGGAACCAGAAGCCGCCGTCGTCGGGGGCGGTGCCCTGGAAGGCGACGTCGGCGCCCAGGCGGGCCCCGCCGTCGTACACGTAGGACGCGACCTTGTCCCGGTGGGCGGCGGAGATCAGCGGACCCATCTGGGAGGCGGGGTCGGCGGGGTCGCCGACCCGGAACCCGGAGACGGCCGGCTCGAGCAGGGACAGGAAGCGCTCGTACGCGCTGGCCTGCACGAGGATCCGGGAGCGCGCGCAGCAGTCCTGGCCGGCGTTGTCGAACACGCCCCCGGGCGCGCTCGCCGCGGCCTGCTCCAGGTCGGCGTCGGCGAAGACGATGTTCGCGCTCTTGCCGCCCAGCTCCAGGGTCACCCGCTTGACCTGCTCGGAGCAGCCGGCCATGATCCGCTTGCCCACGGCCGTGGAGCCGGTGAAGACGACCTTCCGCACGGCCGGGTGGGTCACGAAGCGCTCGCCGACCACCGAGCCCTTGCCCGGCAGGATGGTCAAGACGCCCTCGGGGAGTCCGGCCTCGCGGGCCAGCTCCCCCAGGCGCAGCGCCGTCAGCGGCGTGAGCTCCGCGGGCTTCACGACGACGGTGTTCCCCGCGGCCAGCGCCGGGGCGAACCCCCAGGCCGCGATCGGCATCGGAAAGTTCCACGGCACGATCACGCCCACGACCCCCAGGGGTTCGTGGAACGTCACGTCGACGCCCCCGGCCACCGGGATCTGCTGCCCGAGGTGGCGCTCCGGCGCCGCGGAGTAGTACTCGATGACGTCCCGGGCGTTGCCGGCCTCCCAGCGGGCGTTGCCGATGGTGTGGCCGGCGTTGGCGACCTCGAGCCGGGCCAGGTGCTCGATGTCGGCGTCGACGGCGGCGGCGAACCGCCGCAGGAGCCGCGCGCGGTCCGCGGGGGCGACGGCGCGCCACGACTCGAACGCGGCGGCCGCGGCGCCGATGGCGCGGTCGGTCTCCTCGAGCGTCGTGAGCGGGACGTCCCGGAGGGGGAGTCCGGTCGCGGGGTTCAGGACGGTGTGGGTGCTCATGCGTGGCTCACCTCGCGGTTGCTGTGGATGGTCGCGGCCTCGACGAAGGCCTCGAAGAGGCGGGCGTCGCCCGGGTTCTCCTCGGGGTGGAACTGGACCCCGAGGGCCCAGCCGGGGCGGGCCGGGGCCTCGACGGCCTCGATGGTCCCGTCGGCCGCCCACGCCGTGGCGCGCAGGCCGTCGGCCAGGCGGTCGATGGACTGGTGGTGGTAGCACGGGGCGGACGCGGCGGGCCCGAGGATGCCCTCCGCGAGCGAGCCCGGGGCCGTGGTGAAGTCGACGCTGCCGAACACGCCGGGCGCCGGCTGGTAGTTCGACCCGGCGGGCAGGTCCGGGACGTGCTGGTGCAGGTTCCCGCCGAGCGCCACGTTGAGGATCTGGGCGCCGCGGCAGATGGCGAAGAGCGGCAGGCCCGCCTCCAGCGCCGCCCGGGTCAGGGCCAGGTCGTGGTCGTCGCGGTCGGGCTGGGACAGCGTCGTCGGGTGGGCGGGGGCGCCGTAGTTCGCCGGGTCCACGTCGACGCCGCCGACGACGATGAGCCCGTCGAGCGCGTCGAGGACCGAGGGGTCGGTGCCCACGGGCGGCAGGAGCAGGGGCGTGCCCCCGGCCCGGACGACGGCGGTGACGTAGTTCCCGGGGACGATCGCGGCGGTGTTGTTCCACACGCCCCACGATGCGGTCTGCCAGTAGGTGGTGAGTCCGATGCGCGGCCGGCGCGCGGTGGCGGCCGCCATCAGTGGCGCTCGAATCCGCGGCGGACTTCCCAGTCCGTGACCGCAGCGTTGAACTGCTCGAGCTCGACGTCCGCCGCGTGCGTGTAGTGCTGCACCACCTGCTCTCCGAAGACCTGCTTGGCCACCGTCGAGGCGGCAAACAGCTCCCGGGCCTCGGCCAGCGTGCGGGGCACGTGCTCGGCCGTCGACTCGTAGGCGTTGCCGTCGACGCGGTCCGGGAGCGCGAGCTCGTTCTCGACGCCGTACAGGCCGCCCGCCAGCATCGCCGCCAGGGCCAGGTACGGGTTCGCGTCCGCACCCGGGAGCCGGTTCTCCAGCCGGGCGGCGGCGCCGGAACCGACGAGGCGTACCGAGCAGGAGCGGTTGTCGATCCCCCAGGCGACTGCCGTGGGCGCGAAGGAACCCTTCGCGAACCGCTTGTAGGAGTTGACGTTCGGGGCGTAGAGGAGCGTGAACTCGCGCATCGTGGCGAGCACGCCGGCGATGAAGTGGTCGTACGTCGCGCTGCGCGTCTGGCGCTCCGCGTCCCAGAACGCGAGCCCACCGTCCAGCCCCCGCAGGGACATGTGGATGTGGCACGACGAGCCCTCGCGGGGGTTCGGCTTGGCCATGAACGTGACGGACTGCCCGCGCTGGGCCGCCATCTGCTTCGCGGACAGCTTGTAGAACGAGTGGTTGTCGGCGGTCGTGACGACGTCGTCGTAGCGGAAGGCGATCTCGTGCTGGCCGAAGTTGCATTCGCCCTTGGCCGACTCCACCACCATCCCGGCCTCGAACATGGCGTTGCGGACGTCCCGCAACAGCGGCTCGACGCGCATCGAGCCCAGGATCGAGTAGTCGACGTTGTGCAGGTTCGCCGGGACCAGGTTGGCGTACGAGCCGTTCTGGGCGTCCTCGTAGCTCGTGTTGTAGAGCATGAACTCGAGCTCGGTGCCGGCGAGGGCCTGGAACCCGAGCCCGCCGGCGCGGGCCCGCTGGGCCTGGAGGATGCCGCGCGGGGAGACGGCCACCGGTTCGCCCGAGGTGTAGGAGAGGTCCGACTGGATCATGACCGTCTTGTCCAGGTAGGGCACCCGGCGGACGGTGTCGAGGTCCAGGTCGAAGACCATGTCCCCGTAGCCGGTGTCCCAGCTCGAGACCGCGTACCCGTCCACCGTGTTCATGTCGGTGTCCACCGCGAGGAGGTAGTTGCACGCCTCGGCGCCGTGGTCCAGGACGGAGTCGAGGAAGAAGCCGCCGTGGACGATCTTGCCCTGCAGGCGGCCCTGCATGTCGGTGAAGGCCAGGATCACGCTGTCGATCTCGCCGGCCCGGATGCCGTCGCAGAGCTGGTCTCGGGTGAGCAGTTTGTCGTTGCGGGGGTGGTTCATCGTGGTCCTCGGTGTCGTGTCGGTCATCAGCGGTGCGGTCATTTGAGGGTCTTCTCCGTTTCGGCGAGGAGCGCGAACTCCTCCTCGGGGGCGTTGGCGACCAGGCGGTGCCGGCTGTAGAACCAGAAGTAGGCGAGGGCGGCGGCGAAGACGGCGGCGGTGATGGTCGCCGCCAGGACGTCCACGACGAAGGTCGCCACGAGGGCCACGACGGCCAGGGCCAGCGCCACACCGGTGGTCGCGGTGCCGCCCGGGGTGCGGTAGCCGCGCTCGAGGTGCGGCTCGCGGACGCGGAGCATGATGTGGCTGAGGTTCAGCAGCACGTAGGAGAGGGTGGCGCCGAAGACGGCGATGTTGATCAGGAGACCGCCGTTGCCGGTGGCGGCGGCGAGGATGAACCCCACCGTGCCGGGCACGACCAGGGCCACCCACGGGGTGTGCCGGCCGGTGGTGACCGAGAGGAACCGCGGCAGGTAGCCGGCGCGGGACAGGGCGAAGAGCTGGCGCGAGTACGCGTAGATGATGGAGAAGAAGCTGGCGACGAGCCCGGCGAGCCCGGCGTAGTTGACGATGTCGGCCAGGACGGGGTTGCTGACCGCCCGCAGCGCCTCCGGCAGCGGCGAGTCGGAGCCGGCCATGGCGGCGGCCCCGGCGGTGCCCGGGACCAGGACCAGCATCGCGGCCCCGGAGACGATCAGGATCATCATGGCGCCGATGATGCCGCGCGGCATGTCCCTGCGGGGGTCGGCGGACTCCTCCGCCGCCAGCGGGACGCCCTCGATGGCCAGGAAGAACCAGATGCCGAACACCAACGAGGCCAGGACGCCGGAGAAGCCGAAGGGCAGGAACGCGCTGGAGCCGGCCGAGCCGTCGGGGACGATGTCGAAGAGGTTGGCCGCCTCGAAGTGCGGCGCCAGCCCGACGGCGGTGATGACGAGCGCGACGACGGCGATGGCGGTGATGCCGAACATGACCTTCAGGGCCTCGCCGACGCCCCAGATGTGCAGGCCGATGAAGACGACGTACGCCACGAGGTACACGGGCCAGGAGTTGGTCATGCCGAACAGCCCCAGCGCCTCGATGTAGCCGCCGATGAAGGTGGCGATGGCGGCGGGGGCGACGGCGTACTCGATGAGCACGGCCATGCCCGTGGCGAAGCCGCCGAGGGGGCCGAGGGCCCGGCGCGCGAAGCCGTAGCCGGCGCCGGCGGTCGGGAGCGTGGAGGACATCTCGGCCAGCCCGAAGACCATGCAGGTGTACATGATCCCCATGAGCACGAACGCGATGAGCAGGCCGCCCCATCCGCCCACGCCGAGGCCGAGGTTCCAGCCGGAGAAGTCGCCGGAGACGACGTAGGCGACCCCCAGCCCGGCCAGAAGGACCCAGCCCGCGGCGCCGCGTTTGAGCTGGCGGTGCTTGAGGTAGTCGTGGTCGACGCTTGCGTAATCGATGTGGGATGTCCGTGCCATGGAAGCCTCACTGCCAGCGGAGGAAGTTGGAAGATCAATGGACTGTTATTAGTCCTTTGACTGCTGACCACTGTGAGTCACGCCACCAGTGGGTGTCAATGCTTGAGCCGGAGCAGACCCATTAAAAGTTTGTTTCCACACCATTGGGGGTGCCGTTGCCGCCTGTGCGATGCTTGCACCATGTCCGAGACACCGTCCGCCGACAGCCCCGCGGCCGCCGCGTTCCGCGTCCTCGGCCAGGTGCGCCGCGGCAACGTCTTCGAGGAGACGGTCGAGCAGCTGCTGCGCGGGATGCGCCTGGGCGTCTTCGCCCCCGGGACGCGGCTGCCGGCCGAGCGGGACCTCTCCGAGGAGCTGGGGGTCTCCCGGGCCACCCTCCGGGAGGCGCTCGCAGAACTGCAGCGCGCCGGGTACATCACGATCCAGCGGGGCCGGTATGGCGGCGCCGTGGTCTCCGACCGGGCCCCTGGGCCCGGCCGGTCGCTGCGCAGCCAGGACGCGGCCCGCGTCGAGGACGTCCTCGTCTTCCGGGCCGTGGTCGAACCGGCGGCGGCGGCGCACGCCGCGATGGCGCGGCTCTCCGCCGAGCAGCGCACCGGTCTGGTCGCCGCGCTCGACGCCGTGGGCGGGGCGGACCCCACGCACTACCGGCCGCTGGACGCCAGGCTCCACGTGGCCATCGCCGAGCTCTCGGGCTCGCCCATGTTGGCGCAGGCGGTCGCGGAGGCGCGGTCCGCCACCAGCGACCTGCTCGACAGGATCCCGGTCCTCGACCCCAACATCGCCCACTCGCACGAGCAACACGCGGCGATCGTCGCGGCGATCCTCGCCGGCGACGCGGAGGCGGCGCGCGCCCGCATGGCCGAGCACCTCGAGGGCACGGCGGCCCTGTTGCGCGGGTTCCTGGAGGACGAGCGGACGCCGAACACCACGACCCGGGACTGAGCGCGCGCAACAGACCCGCAACAAAGGTCGTGCGGACGCGTCACATGACGCGGAGTGACGCGCCCTGCCCCGTCCCGTCGCCCGGAGATGGCGCCGCGTGACGCGTTGCGTCGCCCTACGGCGTCATGTGGCGGTCATGTGACGGGCGGGTGCCACGCGCACCGTCGTCGTTGGTTGAATCGGGGCACACCATCCAGAGCGGCCGAGAGATCTGGCTCGTCGACGCCGCAGCAAGGCCCCCGCAGGGGCGAGTGCTACCGCCAGAACCGATGGAGTTCCACGCGAACCGGCACGCCGCCTGGCGCCGCCGGAGTGTGCGCGGCTCCCCAGCACCAACCCGGAGGACGCCCACCATGACCACCACCGCAACCCGCCGCCGTCCGGGCGCCACACTGCTCGCGCTCGCCCTGGCCGGATCCGCGGCCCTGACCGGATGCTCCCTCAAGGAGCCCGCGGCTCCGGCCGGCGCCGCCCCCGCTGCCGGGGCAACGCCCAGCGCGGCGGCCGAGGCCACGCAAGCCGCCGCCTCCGTGCCCTCCCTCGAGGGAAAGACCGTCGGCATCGCGGCGAAGGACATCGTCCACGACTTCAGCCGGGTCGTGTACGAGGAGCTCCAGGCGCGCATCGAGGAGCTGGGTGGCACCGTCATCGCCACCCAGGCCGAGGCCCAGGACGGCAAGCACGTGACGGACGTCGAGAACCTCGTCGCCCAGCGCCCCGACGCGATCATCGTCATCCTCGGCGACGCGCAGACACTGACGCCGGCGCTGAAGAAGGTCGAGGACGCGGACATCCCCCTGTTCACGGTCGACTTCCAGTCCAAGCACAGCGTCAACAACGTCACGAGCGACAACTGGAACATCGGGACCACCCTGGCCCGGACGCTGGCCGAGGACATCGGCGGCGAGGGCCGGATCCTGGCCTTCAACGGCTTCCCCGGCGTCACGCCGTGCCGGATCCGGTACGACAGCCTCAAGCTCGTGCTTGAGGACTACCCGCAGATCGAGATCATCGAGCCCGAGCTGCAGGACAAGTACGAGGGCACCATCGAGGACGCCAAGCGCCAGATCCAGGACCAGCTGCGCCGCCTGCCCGACGGCAAGGTGGATGCCATCTGGAGCTGCTGGGACATGCCCCTGATCGGCGCCGCGCAGGCCGTCGACGCGGCCGGCCGCGACGACATCGGCCTCTACGGCGTGGACGCCGAGCCCGGCGCCCTGGACCTGATCGCCGACCCGGAGAGCTCCTTCGAGTTCACCGTCGCCCAGCAGACCCGCGAGATGGCCGCCACCTCCGCGAACAACGTCGCCCTGTACCTGGGCGGGCGGCAGGACGAGGTCCCGACCACGAGCTACCTCGAGCCCGTGTTCGTGGACAAGGACAACGTCGGGCAGGTGCGCAGTGACCTTGGCATCTGAGCCCGCGCTGCTCGCCCTGCGCGGCATCGGCAAGTCCTTCGGCCCCGCCCGCGTCCTCGACGGCGTCGACCTCACCCTGCGCCGCGGGGAGATCCTGGGCCTGGTCGGGGAGAACGGGGCCGGCAAGTCGACCCTGATCAAGGTCCTCACCGGCCTGTACGCCGCCGACGGCGGCGGCATCGAGGTCGACGGCGCCCCCGCCCGGATCGCCCGCCCCGCCGACGCCGAGGCGCTCGGGATCCGGGTCATCCACCAGGACCGGCACCTGGCCGGGCGGCTCACCGTGGCCGAGCAGCTCTACCTCGGCCACCTGCCCGGCACCGCCTGGCTGGACCGCCGCGGGCTCGAGCGCCGGGCCGCCGCCGACATCGAACGGTGCACGGGCCAGCGCGTGGACGCCGGACTGCTCGTGGACGAGCTCACCGTCGCCCAGCAGCAACTGGTCCAGATCACCCGAGCAGTGCTCGCCGAGCCGAGCGTGCTGATCCTCGACGAGCCGACCGCCCCGCTCGCCGCCGGCGAGGTCGACCAGCTCTTCGGGACCCTCCGGAGGCTTCGCGCCACCGGGGTGGGGATCGTCTACGTCTCCCACTACCTCCAAGAGCTGCGGGAGATCACCGACCGGATCAGCGTGCTGCGCAACGGCCGCAACGCAGGGGACGTCCGGCTCGGAGCCGAGGGCACCCTCGACGATGTCGTCGCGCTCATGGTCGGCCGTGCCGTCACCGAGTTCGACCACGCGCGCCAGCCTCGCGCGCCGAGGTCGGATGCCACCGCGTTGGAGACGGAGGGCCTGCGGGTTCCCGGGGCCCTGGACGGGCTCGACCTGCGGGTCCGCCCCGGCGAGATCGTCGCCGTCACCGGCCTGGTGGGCTCCGGCGTCGACTCGGTGGCCGACGCCGTGACCGGCGCGGTCCGCCGCGCCGGACGGGTGGCCGTCCACGGCCGCTCCATCCGGGACGGCGCCGACTTCGTCGCCGCGGGCGGGGCCTACGTCCCCGCGGACCGGCGCCGCGACGGGCTGCTCACCCGCCACACCGTGGCAGAGAACCTCACCGCGGCGAGCCTGCGCAGCATCAGCCGCGCCGGCGGGTTCCTCGCCCAGGCCAAGGAACGGGCGCTGGCGGCTGGTCTCGTCAAGCGGCTCGACGTCCGCCCGGCGGACGGCGCCGCCGTCGCCGGCCGCCTCTCCGGAGGCAACCAGCAAAAGGTGGTCCTGGGGCGGTGGCTCGCCACCGGCGCGTCCGTCTTCGTCCTGGACCAACCGACCTCCGGCGTCGACGTCGGAAGCCGGGCCCAGATCTACTCCCACCTCGGCGAACTGGTCGACGGCGGCGCCGCCGTCCTGGTGGTGACCGTCGACCTGGAGGAACTCGTGGGCCTCGCCGACCGGATCCTGGTCCTCCACCGGGGATCCGTCGTCGCCGAGATCTCCGGGCCGGGCGCCACCACGGACCGCATCCTCGCCCTCGCCTCCGGCGCCGAGACCACCAAGGAGCCCGCATGAGCGCCACCACCGCCATCCCCGCGCCCGGGGCCACCTCCCCGCGGACCGCGGCCGGCCGCGGCCTGCTCGCCTGGGCCGGGTACGCCGTCGTCGTTCTCGTCCTGGCCGCGTTCGCCCTCGCGTCCCCCCACTTCGCCACCCCGGGAAACGTCGGGGCCGTCCTGACCCAGGCCACCGTGTTCGCGGTCGCCGGCATCGGCCTCGCCGTCGTGATCGCGACGGGGGGCGACGACGTCCTCACGGGCGGGATCGACCTGTCCATCGGTGCGGTCGCCGGACTCGCCGGCACGGTCGCCGCCGTCGCCGCGACGGCCGGGGCCCCAGCCGGCACCGCCGTCCTGGCCGCCCTGGGGACGGCCGCGGCCATCGGCGTCGCCAACGGCGCCGCGGTGGTCCTGGGGCTGCGGCCGCTCCTGGCCACGCTGGCCACCATGGGCATCGCCTCCTCGCTCGAGCTCGTCGTCAGCGGCAACGTCAAGACGGCCCTCGAGGGCGGCCTGTTCCGCTGGCTGCGCGACGGCAGCGTCGCGGGAGTCCCCGCCGCCGCCGTGGCGATGGCGTTCATCGGCGCGGCCGCCTGGTGGGCGTTCGGACGCACGGCCTACGGCATCAACTGCTACGCCGTCGGAAGCAACCCCACCGCGGCCACCGTGGCGGGGCTGAACCCGAACCGGTACCGGTTCGCCAGCTACGTCCTCAGCTCGCTGCTCGGCGGGACCGCGGGCATCCTGCTCGCGTCGCGCCTCTCGGCCGCCGTGCCGGGCATCGGGGCCCAAGTGCTGCTGGACATCATCCTCGTCGCGTACATGTCCGCGGTCTTCTCCCGCCGGCTCGTGGTCAACGTGCCCGGCACCCTCGTGGCCGCGGTCTTCGTGGCCGGACTGACCAACGGCCTGACGCTGCTCGGGGTCTCCAGCCAGTGGACGGGCGCCGCCAAGGGCACGCTGATCCTCCTGGTCCTCGCCGTCGTCGCCCTGCGCGGAAGGAGCGCCCGATGAGCCTCACCCAGGAACGAACCGTCCCGGCCGCGGGGAACGGCTCCCCGGCTCCCGAGCGCGCGGGCGGTCCAGCCGCGCGGCCGACGGGGGCCGCCCGCAGCCTCGCCGGACTGGCTCCCCGCCTGGTCGCCCCCGTCGCGCTGGCCGCGATCCTCATGGTGTTCGGCACGCTCTCGCCGGCCTTCCTGACGCCCGGGAACCTGCTGGGCGTGTTGGCCCAGCTGTCCCTGCTGGGGCTCGTCGCGACCGGGCTGACGATCGCGGTGCGCGCCGGGGGCATCGACCTGTCGATCGGCGTCGCGCTGGACCTGGCCGCGCTCGCCGCCGCGACCCTCATCCACGACGGGTACCGCGCGTGGGTCGCCATCGCGGCCGGCCTGGTGTTCGGTCTCGTCGTCGGCGCCGTGAACGCGGCGCTCGTCTACGGCCTGCGCATCCCCCCGTTCCTCGCGACACTCAGCGTGTGGTTCGTGGGCACCAGCGTCCAGCAGCTCCTCACCGGCGGGGGCGCCCCGGTCTACCTCTCCGGGGGCCGCGTGCCCGGGGAGTTCGCGGTGCTGGGCCGCGGCTGGTTCCTCGGAACCATCGACGGGACGATCGTGATCCTGGCCCTCGTCGCGCTGGGCACCGGCCTGCTGCTCGGGGCGACCCGGTGGGGGAGGGCCGTGACCATCGCCGGCGAGCAGCCGACGGCGGCCGCCATCGTCGGGCTGCGGGTCCGCAGGCTCGGCACGTCCGCGTACGTCCTCTGCGCGCTCGTCGCCGCGTTCGCGGGCGTCGTCCTCGCCTCCCGCACGAACAGCTTCGTGCCCGGCAGCGGACAGGCGTATCTCATGGACGCGATCGGTGCGGTGTTCATCGGCGCCACGCTCAGCCGATGCGGGCGCGCGACCGTTCCCGGGACGCTCATCGGGGTGCTCGTCTTCGCGCTGCTGAGCAACGGGATGAACCTCGTGGGGCTGTCCTTCTTCTGGCAGGGCCTCGGCCGGGGCCTCGTCCTGCTCGCGATCCTCGTCCTGGGGGTCGCCCTCGCCCGGGGGACCGGGCGGCCCGGCCCACTCCAGGCACTCCTCCGGCGGCCGCCATACGGGGCCGCCCAGACCACGGAAGGGGGCCGCTGATGTCCCGGATCGGACTCAACGCCTTCGACATGACCACCCCGACCCACCAGAGCCCCGGCCTCTGGCGGCACCCCGAGAACCGGGCCCACACCTACAACACGCTCGAGTACTGGACCGGGCTGGCCCGGACGCTGGAGGCGGGCACGTTCGACGCCCTGTTCCTGGCCGACGTCCTGGGCGTCTACGACGTGTACCGCAACTCCTCGGCCCCGGCCCTGCTGGACGCCGACCAGGTGCCGCTGAACGACCCGTTCATGCAGGTCTCCGCCATGGCGGCGGCCACGCGGCGGCTCGGATTCGCCGTGACCAGCGCACTGACCTACGAGCAGCCGTACGCGCTGGCCCGCAAGTTCTCCACGCTGGACCACCTCACGGACGGCCGCGTGGGCTGGAACGTCGTGACCAGCTACCTCGAATCGGCCGCCCGGAACCTCGGGCTGTCGCGTCAGCTGGACCACGACGAGCGCTACGACGTCGCCGACGAGTTCATGGACGTCGTCTACAAGCTCTGGGAGGGTTCGTGGGAGGACGACGCCGTCGTCCTCGACCGCGAGCGCGGCGTCTACACGGACCCCGCGAAGGTCCACCCCATCAACCACCGGGGCAGGCACTTCGACGTGCCCGGGATCCACCTGTCCGAGCCGTCCCCGCAGCGCACCCCGGCGATCTTCCAAGCCGGGGCCTCGCCCCGCGGGCGCCGGTTCGGGGCCCGCCACGCCGAGGGGATCTTCCTCAACTCGATCAACACCGCCGTCACCCGCCGGCAGACCGACGCCATCCGGGACGAGCTCGAAGCCGCGGGGCGTCCCCGGCACGCTGCCAAGACGTACGCGCTCGTCACCACCGTGGTCGCCGACTCCGACGCGGCCGCGGAGCGGCTGCACCGCGAGTACCTGTCCTACTCCTCGCGGGAGGGGGCGCTGACCTTCTACGGCGGGTGGTCCGGGCTCGACCTCTCCCGCTACGCGCCCGACGAGGAGCTGCGGTACATCGACACCAACGCGGCCCGCTCCGCCCTGTCCATCTTCACGACCGCGGACCCGGGCCGGTCCTGGACCCCGGGCGCCATCGCCGACTACCTGGGCATCGGCGGCATCGGCCCCGTGTTCGTCGGTTCTCCGGAGACGGTGGCCGACGAGGTGGAGCGCTGGGTCGACGAATCCGGGCTGGACGGCATCAACCTCGCCTACGCCATCACCCCCGGCTCCTTCGAGCAGTTCACCGAGCTCGTCGTCCCCGAACTGCGCAAGCGCGGCCGCGTCTGGGAGGACTACGCCGGCTCCACGCTGCGCGAGTACCTGTCCCGCGAGGGCCATCCGCGCGTCGCCGTCGACCACCCGGCCGCGGCCTACCGCGGCGCCTACGCCGGCCTGCCCTCCGCCGCCGACGCGGCGGCCAGCGGCACCCCGGACGCGGTCCTCGGCGCGCGCTGACGCCGATACCGGCCCACTCTCCACCCCGAAAGGACCCCGATGACCGAGACGACCACCTTGCCCTCCGACACCGCCCCGGCCCGGACCCCCTGGTCCGGCCAGGCCGACGCGGCCGAACTCGAGGCCTGGGGCGCCGTCGCGCGCTCCGTGGCCCAGGAACTGGGACACGACGCCCTGGAACGGGACCGCGCCAACGCGGACCCCTTCGCCGAAGTGGCCCTGCTGCGGTCCTCCGGGCTGCTGGACCTGCTGGTCCCCGCCGAGTTTGGGGGCGGCGGGGGCCACTGGGAATCAGCCTTCCAAACCGTGCGGATCCTCGCCACGACGGACGGCTCGATCGCCCAGCTGCTGGCCTACCACTACATCAACCAGTCCTGCATCGCGTTCTACGGTGCGCCCGCGGAGCAGGCCGGATGGTGGCGGCGCAGCGTGGCGGGCGGGTGGCTGTGGGCCGACTCCGTCAACCCCGTGGACCCGTCCCTGGCCCTGGTGCCCGAGGGCGACGGGTTCCGGCTCTCCGGGCTCAAGCGCTTCTCCACGGGGTCCTCCGTGGGCGACGTCATCGTCGTCAACGCGGAGGTGCAGGGCGGGCCGCGGCACGGGGCGACGCTCGCGTTCGTCCTGGACCGCACCCGCGACGGCGTCGAGCTCCAGGGCGACTGGGACCACTTGGGCCAGCGGCTCTCGGCCTCCGGGTCCGTGCGGTACGACAACGTCCGCGTCGACGCCGCCGACGTCCTGGGCGAGGTCACGGAGGAGCCGATCGCCACGCTGGTGACCCCGGGCATCCAACTCGCGTTCGGCAACTTCTACCTCGGCGTGGCCGAGGGGGCGCTCGCACGGGGCCGCGAGATCCTCCTGGGCCGGAGGAACTCGTGGTTCCTGTCCCAGGCGGAAACCTACGCGCAGGACCCGGTCTTCCAGCGGACCGTCGGCGAGCTCAAGGCCCGGACCGCCGCCGTCGCCGCGCTGGCGGAGAAGCTCAACCGGCGCTTCGACGCGGAGGTGGCGCGATCGGGCGGGCTGACGGCCGGACAGCGCGGCGACGCCGCCGTCGCCATCGCGGAGCTCAAGGTGGTCGCGACGGAGGTGGCCCTCGAGGTGGCGCACCGCATCTACGAGGTCACCGGTTCGAGCTCGACGAAGAACGACGTGGGGCTGGACCTCTTCTGGCGCAACGTGCGCACCCATTCGCTGCACGATCCGGTGGACTACAAGAAGATCGAGGTCGGCGCGCACTACCTGCGCGGGGAACTGCAGCCGCTGTCGCTCTACACCTGAGCCACGGCGGCGGTGCGGTGGGGCGCTCAGTCGAATGTGAGCGTGGACACGCCCGCTTCCCGGGTCGCGTTCGCGACGCGGAACAGGTCCGCGGACGCCGGGGCGGCATTGCCGTCGAGGGGATCCGGGTCCGTCGCGGGGTTGTCCAGGAGCGCGTCGTCGGGCTCGTCGTCCCCGGCGAGCTCCTCGCCGGGCGGCTGGCTCGGGGCGGCGGGCTCGTGGAACCCGTCGAGCAGCTTCTGCTGGACCTCCTCGGGGTGCTTCTCGGCCTGGACCGTCAGGCCCCACAGCTCCCACCCCACGTAGAGCAGCAGCATGACCCCGACCGCCAGGAAGATCTCCCCGGCCGCGCCGACGATCCGGCTTGCGACGGGGACCTCGACGGCCCGGGGGCGTGTGGCAGCCCCGTGAAGGTCGAGCATGTTCCGTTCCTCGATTCGTCGTTGGCTGCAGCCGCGGACGAACGCCCCCCGCCGTTCTCCGTCTGCATGTGCTGTTGTTTGCTCATGCCGTTGGAGCTCACACGCTAGACCCGCCCGACGCTAACTCCAAGGGCTGCTGAGACGGAGGCGGATCGGCCGCCGCCGTCGTCGTCATCCCGGCCCCACCCGGAGGCGCGGTCCGCGCAGGGCCTGCGCGCGCGGGCCCTACGATGGAGGGGAGGGGAACGCCGCGTCGAAGGGAAGGCGGACGACATGAAGGTGCAGGATCCGCTCGCGCTGGAGAGCCAGGTCTGCTTCGCCCTCTCGCTGGCGTCGCGCGCCGTGATCGCCGCCTACAAGCCCGTGCTCGAGCCGCTGCGGCTCACGCACCCGCAGTACCTGGTCATGCTGGCCCTGTGGGAGCGCGCGCCGCTGTCCCTCAAGGAGCTGGCCGGGCTGCTGCACCTCGACGCGGGGACCGTCTCGCCGCTGGCCAAGCGGCTCGAGGCCATCGGCTACATCGAGCGCCGCCGCGACCCGGGTGACGAGCGTTCCCTGTCCATTGTGCTCACGCCCGAGGGTGCGGCGCTGCGCGCGGAGGCCGAAAAGATCCCGGCGGCGATGATGGAGAAGCTCGGGATGGAGCGCGACGAGCTCGTGGCGCTGCACCGGAGCATGAGCAAGCTCATCGACGCCGCGCTGCCCCTCGACTAGGCGGGCCCGGCGGTCGTCCCGCCCCTGTCCTGAACGGCCCTAAAGCTCCCGCGACGCGTCGACGACCTCGCGCGGCGCCTCCGTCCCGGCCGCCTGGTGGGCCCGCAGGACCCGGACCGCGCGCTGCCGCTTGAGCCGCTCCTTGGGGCTCAGGTGCGGCAGCTGGTCGGCCGGGCCGAAGATCGTGAACCCGAGGTACTGCAGGCGCCAGCGGAAGCGGTATCCGCGCGTGAGCCCGGTCGTGTCCTGGACGATGGGCAGGGGCTTGTCGCTCATGGCGCTCCTGTCGGGAGGATCGTGCCGGGTGGCTCCGAACGGCCCCCGCGGGACCAGCCTACGCAATTAGTTGGTGCACCAAGTAATCGGTGGTGGGCGACGGCGGAAGAGGGAGCGCACGTTGGGGCCGGCCCGCCTGGAGGGCCCGGCGCGCCACTGTTAGGGACGCGTTGCGGCGTGCCCGAACATGCTCAGGCGCAGGGCGCGGGCCGTGGTCATGTGGGTGCGCATGACCTCGCGCGCGCCGTCCGCGTCCCGGTCGCGGAGCGTCTCCACGATCCGGGCATGCTCGTCGAGGGACTCCTCCCACCGGCCGCCGAGCGTCAGCGTCGAGGTGGGGGCGTGGATCTGGTGCGTGGCCAGCCGGTCCAGCAGGTCCTTCAGGACCGGGTTGTGCGCCGCGGTCCACAGGGCGTCGTGGAACTCCACGTTGGTGTCCAGCCGGGTGGTGTTGTCCGGGTCCTCGAGCGAGCGGTCGCGGGCCAAGAGGCCCTCGAGGCGGACCAGGTCCATCTCGGTGCGCGCATGTGCGGCCTCGGCCGCGGCCTGGCCCTCGAGCAGGATCCGCAGGTCGTACACCTGCATCAGCTGCTCGGGGTCCACGGCGCGGACCTGCAGCCCGCGGGCGCCGCGCTCGAGCAGCCCCTCGTGCTGCAGGCGGCCGAGCGCCTCCCGCACGGGCGTGCGGGAGACGCCGAACCGGTCGGCCAGGCCGACCTCGCGGAACGGGGTGCCGGGCGCATGGTCGCCGCGCAGGATCTCGGCCTTGAGCTCGGCGTGGATCGCCGTCGCATCGACCTTCGCTGCCACTGTGCCGCCTTCCGTTCCGTGGGTGGCCCGGTTCCCGCGGCGTACCGCGGGCACCGGCTGGGGGACTAGGCCAGCGTACCGGCGCGGCGGCCGAAGACGACGCCGGCGGCCAGGCCGGAACCGCCCGGGTAGTTGGCCGAGAACAGCCCGCCGAGCATCTCGCCGCAGACATAGAGGCCCTCGATGTGCTCGCCGGAACCGTCGAGGACGCGGCCGTGGGTGTCGGACTTCAGGCCGCCGAAGGTGAACGTGATGCCGCAGGTGACGCCGTAGGCGTAGTAGGGGCCGGTGGTCAGCGGGTTGGCCCAGTTGCTCTTGACCGGGGTCGTGTCGGCGCGGCGGCCGTCCTTGACGTTCGGGTCGAACGGCACGCTGGCATCGATCGAGGTGTTGTAGTCGTTGACGGTCTTGGCCAGGCGCTCCGGGCTCACGCCGATCTTTTCGGCGAGCTCCTCGATCGTGTTGGCCGTCTCGATGGAGACGCCCGGCATGTCGTACTCCTCCGTGCGCAGCATCGGGCGCAGCGTGGCGTCGAAGACCTGGTACGCGATGGAGTCGGGCTGCTCAAGGATGAACCGGCCGAACTTGGCGTAGGTGAGGTTGCGGAAGTCCTCGCCCTCGTCCAGGAAGCGCTCGCCCCGGTTGTTGACGATGATGCCCAGCGGGTAGCTCTGGCGGGTGAGCCGGTTCGTCAGCTCGCGGTTGGACTCGTTGTTCGGAGTGAAGGCGTCCCACTGCACCGAGTGGCAGGTGGACCAGTCGCCGCCCTTGACGGCCCCGATCTCCAGGGCCGCGGAGATCATATCGCCCTGGTTCCAGGCGGTGCCGCGGATCTTCGCGTTCTCCCAGCCCTTGCCGAGGTGCTCGCAGCGCCACTCCGGGTTGGACTCGAAGCCGCCGGCACCGAGGACCACGGACTCGGCCCGCAGCTCCTGGACGCCGCCGTCGGCCTGCCGGACCTTCACCCCGCGGACGGCGCCGTCCTCGACGAGGAGTCCGCACACGTCCTGCCCGTAGCGGACCTCGGTGCCGAGCTTCTCGGCGACGGCCACGTGGTCGCGCATGAGGCCCTCGCCGCCGCCGACGTTCCCGACATGCAGGCCGCCCCAAAAGAGGTAGCCGCCCTCAGGTGTCTCGTACGCCTGGCGCTCGTACATCAGCCGGTACTTCAGGCCCAGGGAGTGCAGCCAACGCAGGCCCGGGGCCGCCTCATGGACGAGGACGTCCGTGAGCTCCTTGTCGTTCCGGCCTTCAGTGACCTTCTCCAGGTCGGCGGCGTAGTCCTCTGGCGAGTACGGCGGGACCTCGGAGACCGCGTGGCGCTCGTCGGGCTCGATGAAGTCCTGCAGGTCCGCCAGGCCGCCGTGGGCGATGCGGGTCGCGCCGGCCGTGTAGTAGCTGTTGCCGCCGAACTCCTCGCGCGGTGCCTTCTCGAGCAGGAGGACCTTCCGGCCGCGCACCGCGGCGGCGTGTGCCGCGGTGAACGCCGCGTTGCCGCCGCCGACGACGATGACGTCCGCGGCCCGCGCCGGGGTGTTGGTGTCCGGGGTGGTGGTCATGGTGGTTGCCTTTCGCCGGGGCACGAACCGCTTCGCCGTGCTTCTGCGTACGACTGTATACAAACGTGGACAGAAGTGTCCAGTGCCGTTTGCCGGAACTGGAGGACGCGGGCGGCCTCCAGGGGTTTGGACGGGGGGCTGCAGGAGCGCGCGGGCAGCGCATGAAGCCGCAACCCCCTGCACTGCCCGTCGCCTCATGCGGAGCGGCCAAGGCGCGGGGAGGGGCCGGAGCCGTGGGGTTACGGACCGACCCAGACGAAGCGGTGCTCGGGCCGCCCGGCCGACCCGTAGCGGGGCCGGAGTTCCGCGCGTCCGTGCTCGGCCAGGAAGCCCAGGTACCGGCGTGCGCTGACGCGGGAGATGCCGCAGGCCTCCGCCACGTCGCGGGCCGAGAGCCCGGCGGCCTCGTCGGAGCGGCGGAGCGCTGCCGCCACCATGTCCAGGGTCGGCTCGGAGAAACCCTTCGGCAGCCGCGGCAGGGGAGCGGCCGCCGAGCGGGCCCCGGCCGCCCCGCCCACGAGCCGGTCGATCGCGGCCTGGTCCAGCTCCTGCCCGGACGGGTCGGCGTCGTCTGCCGCCTCGGTGTGGAGGACGGCGAACTCCCTGAGCCGCGCATCGAAGTCCTCCCGGGTGAACGGCTTGACCAGGTACCCGTCCACTCCGTGGCCGACGGCCCTGCGGACGGTGGCGCGCTCGTTGGCGGCCGTCACCATGATGACGGCGACGCCGGAGCCCCGGGCCCGCAGGTCCGCCAGGGCCTCGACCCCGCTGCGGTCGGGCAGGTGGACATCGAGCAGCACGAGGTCCACCGGGTTCTGGTCCACGAAGTCCGCCACCGGAGCCCCGCGCTCCAGCACGCCGACGACCTCGAACCCGTCCAGGGCCTCCACGAACCGCCGGTGCATGCGGGCGACGGCGAAGTCGTCGTCCACGATGAGCGTTCTGATCACGCCGCCACCTCGCGTCCGGCGTCGGGCGCGGTGCCGCTCCCCTCCGGCCCGCCCGGCCACGCGGCCCGGAACCGGGCGCCGCCCCACTCGGAGCGGCCGACGCCGACGCGTCCGCCCCGCCGGCGGACGATCCGTTCCACCAGGGCGAGCCCGACGCCGCGCCCACCCTCGGCGCCGGAACCTGCCCGGGCGGGGTGCTTGGAGCTGACGCCCCACCGGAACAGGGCCTGGGCCGTCTCCGGATCGACGCCGGGCCCGGAGTCGTCGACGGCGACGTCCAGCCCGGAGCCGTCCGCGCGCACGAGCAGGAGCACCTTCCCGCCGTCGCCGGCCGCCTCGATGGCGTTGGTGAGCAGGTTGCCCACCACGGTCAGGGCGTCCTCGTCGGCCTTCCAGTCGGGGGCGACGGCGCAGTCCGCGGCGAGCGAGAGGTCGACGCCGGCCTCCCGGGCGACGGCGGCCTTCGCGCCGACCAGCGCCGACAGCGACGGGTCGCCCAGGTCGGCCCGGCGGATCCCGCCGACGCTCCCGGAGATCTGCCGGACGAACTGCGCGGCCTCGTCGGACTCGCCGAGGGAGAGCAGCCCCGCGATGACGTGGAGCCGGTTGGAGAACTCGTGGGTCTGGGAGCGCAGGGCCTCGGCCAGCCCCCGCTGGCCCTCGAGCTCGCGGACGGTGGCCTCCAGCTCGGTGCGGTCCTGCAGGGTGAGCGTCCGCCCCACCTCGTGGCCGTCGGTCGTCGCCGTCTGCCGGCGGGCCAGCAGGATCCGCTCGCCCGCCAGCACGAACTGCGCCTCGTCAGCCTCCGCGGCGTCGCTGAACAGGAGGGCGGCGACGTCGTCCTCCAGGACCTCCCGCGCGGGGCGTCCCTCCGCCGGCCCCTCGATCCCGAGCAGGCGCCGCGCCTCGTCGTTCAGTAGCGTGACGGCGCCGCCGTCGTCCACCGCGACGACGCCGTCGCGCACGCTGTGCAACAGCGCGTCGCGCGACTGGAGCAGCCCGGCCATCGACTCGGGCTCGACCCCGTAGATCCGCTTGCGCACGTGGCGGGAGGCGAGGGCCGCGGCGATGGTGCCCAGCGCCGTAGCGGCCAGGATCCAGGGCGCGAACCCGAGCACGACCTCCAGCAGTTCGCCGCGGACCCGGCTCTGGCGGATGCCCACGGAGACCGTGCCGACCACCTCGCCGTCGTCCCAGACGGGCTCCTTGCTGCGCAGGGTCACGCCCAGCGGCCCGTCCTCGACCCCCTGGAAGGACTCCCCGCTGCGCACCGGCCCGTGGTCCGAGGACACCGGTTGGCCGACCCGCTCCGGCTCCGGGTGGGCGACGCGGATGCCGTCCAGATCCGCGACGACGACGAAGTCCACGCCCGCCGCCCGCTCGGCCAGCCGCGCGATGGGCGCGATGTGCTCCGGACCCCGGGGCGAGTTGATCCAGGTGACGACCTCGCGCTGGCTCGCGATCTCGAGCGCCACCGTCTCCGTCCGCTCGAACGCCAGGTCGCGGGTCCGCTGGTCCTCGAACCGGAGCACCACCGCGGCCACGGACGCGACGACGAGGAGCACGATCGCGACCTGCAGCGTCAGCAGGGGGATGCGGAAGCCGCGCTGCGACCGCGGACGTGGCATGGGGGCTCCTGGGCGTTGACTTTATTTTCTCTACCGGCACTTATGACCATAAGCGGGAATTCGCTGTGCGGCGGGTCACAGGTCTGCCACCTTGGTGTCGCAGCCCACTCCCGAAAGCGGGGTGGACCACCAACCAAAGGTTACGGAAACCATGAGCAAGAGCACAGTCAGGAAGACCCTGTTCGGGGTCGCCGTGGCCGCTGTCGCCGGGCTGGCCCTCGTCAACGCGGCGGCCGACGGCGGCGAGGCCACAGCCCGCTCCAAGCTGGTCCTGATGGCCCCGGCGTCGCCCGGCGGAGGCTGGGACGGCTTCGCCCGCGAATCCCAGCAGGCCATCAAGTCCGGCGGCATCTCCAACAACGTCCAGGTCGTCAACGTCCCCGGCGCCGGCGGCACGATCGGCCTCGGCCAGTTCGCCCAGATGCGCGGTCGCGACGACATGCTGATGGTCACCGGCGGCGTCATGGTCGGCGCGGTCGAGCTGGCCGACTCGGAGACCACCCTGGACGACGTCGAGCCGATCGCCCGCATGGCCGACGACTTCGCGGCCCTCGTGGTGCCCGCGGACTCGCCCCACAAGACGCTCGACCAGTTCATCGCGGCGTGGAAGAAGGACCCGGGCGGCACGTCGATCGCCGGCGGCTCGCTGGGTTCGATCGACCACCTGCTCACCGGGCTCGTTGCCCAGAAGGTCGGCATCGACCCGAAGCAGGCCAACTACATCGCCTACTCCGGCGGTGGCGAGGCGCTGACCTCGATGCTCTCCGGGACGACAACCGGCGGGATGTCCGGCTACAACGAAGTGGCCGACCAGATCGAGGCCGGCACCCTCCGCGCCCTGGCCGTCTCCTCCGAGGAGCGCCTGCCCGGCGTCGACGTCCCCACGTTCAAGGAGCAGGGCGTGGACGCGGTCATGGCGAACTGGCGCGGCGTCGCGGCCGCCCCGGGCATCACCGACGAGCAGCGCCAGGAGTTCGTCGACATCGTCACCGAGTACCGCCAGACGGAGCACTGGCAGGACGCACTCGAACGCAACAGCTGGACCGACAGCTACATGGTGGGGGAGGAGCTTGACGCCTTCCTCGACGGCGAGGTCAAGCGCACCCGCGAGATCGTGGAAGGACTCGGACTATGAACCCGCAAGCCCCCACCGCCGAGCGCACGGCGCCAGCCCCCGCGCCCGTCGCCACCCCGCCCGCCGGCGAGCCGGCACGCCGCCGTGCCGGCTTCTGGGCCGGCCGCAGCGAACTCGTGGTCCCCGTCCTGATCCTGGCGCTCGCCGGGTTCCTCACCCAGCAGACGGCGACCATGGAGGTCCGCGGCGACAGCGTGCCCGGCCCGCAGTTCTTCCCGGCCCTGGTCTGCGTCCTCCTCTACGGGGTCGCGGTCGTGCACATCATCCAGGTCCTGCGCCAGCCCCGGCTGCCGGACCCGACCGACGAGGCGCTCGACGCCGACGTTTCCTCCGACATGCTCGGCGACCTCGCCGGCGCCTCGGAGCGGGGCCGCCGCCGCATCAGCGGCCGGACCCCCGGCGCAACGCTGCCGGCCGGCCGCAAAACCTATACGGACTGGAAGACCGTGGGGGTGACCGTCGCCGGGATCGCCGGTTTCATCCTCGTCCTGCCGGTGGTGGGGTGGGTGCTGTCCGCGGCAGGGCTGTTCTGGGTCGTCTGCCGCGCCCTGGGGAGCCGCCGCGCCCTGTTCGACGTCGGCGTCGCCCTGATCTTCTCCTCCGTCATCCAGCTCGCGTTCAACGCCGGCCTGGGCCTGGACCTGCCCTCGGGCTTCCTGGAAGGACTGCTCTGACATGGAACAGCTGACCCTGCTCATGGAGGGGTTCGCGGGAGCGCTGACCCCCATGAACCTGGTGTGGGTGCTGCTCGGCGCCCTGCTCGGCACGGCCGTGGGCGTGCTGCCGGGCCTCGGCTCGGCCATGGCCGTCGCCCTGCTGCTACCCATCACGTTCACGCTCGACCCGACCGCCGCCTTCATCATGTTCGCCGGCGTCTACTTCGGCGGGCTCTTCGGGGACTCCACCTCCGGGATCCTGCTCAACACGCCCGGCAACTCCTCGGCCATCGCCTCGACGTTCGAGGGGCACCGGATGGCCCGGGACGGGCGCGCCGCCAAGGCGCTGGCGACCGCCGCCGTCGGCGCCTTCACCGGCGGCCTGATCGCAACGACGCTCGTGGTCTTCTTCGCCCCGCTGCTCGTGAAGATGGCGACGGCGTTCGGTCCGGCGGAGTACTTCGCGCTCGCCGTCTTCGCCTTCCTGGCCATCTCCTCCGTGGTGTCGGAGTCGGTCGTCAAGGGCCTGGCCGCGCTGGGCCTGGGCCTGGTGCTGGCCATGGTCGGCGTCGACGGCCCCTCCGGGACCGTCCGCTACACGCTGGGCCTGCCGCAGCTGTTCGACGGCATCTCGATCGTCGTCATCACCGTGGGCCTGCTGGCCCTCGGCGAGGTCCTGCACGTCGCCGGGCGGATCCACCGGGACCCGGGATCCGCACGGATCGAACCGAAGGGCCGCCCGCGCCTGGACCGGGCCGACTTCCGCCGCGCTCTTCCGGCCTGGCTGCGCGGCACCGCGTTCGGTGTCCCCTTCGGCGTCATCCCCGCGGGTGGCTCCGAGGTCCCCACCTTCCTGGCCTACGGCACCGAGAAGCGCCTGGCCCGCCGCCGCGGCGACCGGGACTTCGGCACCACCGGCTCCATCAAGGGCGTCGCCGCCCCGGAGGCCGCCGGCAACGCCACCGCGGGTACCGCGATGGGCGCGCTGCTGGCGCTGGGGCTCCCGACGTCGGCGACCGCCGCCATCATGCTGGCCGCGTTCCAGCAGTACGGCATGCAGCCCGGCCCGCTGCTGTTCGAGCGCAGCGGCGAGCTGGTCTGGACGCTGCTGGCCTCGCTGTTCATCGGACTCGTTGTGCTGGTGGTCCTCAACATGCAGTTCGCGGTCCTCTGGGCCAAGCTCCTGCTGATCCCGCGCCACTACCTCTACGCGGGCATCACCGTGCTGGCCGTGCTGGGCGTCTACGCGATCAGCTCCGCCACGCTGGACTTGTGGGTCCTGCTGGCCATCGGGCTCGTCGGTTTCCTGATGCGCCGTTACAAGTTCCCCGTGGCCCCGGTGCTCATCGCCGTCGTCCTGGGCCCGCTGGCCGAGACCGAGCTGCGCCGGGCCCTGACGGTCGCGGAGGGCGACGTCTCCGTGCTGGTCTCCAGTCCACTCACGGTGGCCCTCTACGGCATCCTGGCGATCGCCCTGGTGGTCAGCGCCCTGCAGCACCTGCGCCACCGCCGGCAGCCGACCGCAAAGCCCGCGGACGACGCCGACCGCCGGGAGGACGCGCTCGTCTAGGCCGCCCCGGCCCGGGCGAAGAGGCCCGCCTGCCCCGGAGCTCCCGGTGGCCGGCGGGTCCCGCGCCGTGCCGGGCCGGTCC
This sequence comes from Arthrobacter paludis, assembly GCF_056782315.1. Classification (NCBI taxonomy): domain Bacteria; kingdom Bacillati; phylum Actinomycetota; class Actinomycetes; order Micrococcales; family Micrococcaceae; genus Arthrobacter; species Arthrobacter paludis. Next base: position 37,913 of record NZ_JBXAEW010000017.1, on the reverse strand, counting down.
CGGGGGCGCAGAACCGGCGCGCCGCGCCGCGTCTGGCATCCCGGACGGATCCGACCGAACCCCCATCGCGCTCGGCACCGCGGCCGGGTTTCATGGAGGGACGACGCGGTGACCCCCATCACGTCCCGGAGGCCGCCGGCCCCGGACCCCCGGATTCGACATCGGATGCAGCTATGACACCCACCCCCACCTCGGCCGTCCAGCCCCGGACGCGCCCGGCCGACCTGGTCCGCTTCGCCCTGTACAGCGCCATCGGCATCTTCATGTTCTTCGTGCCCATCACCATCGTCGGCACGCGCACCATCCCCCTGGACCACATCGTGTCTTGGCTGCGCAAGAACGCGGCCGACTTCACCCCCTACTACGCCCTGGCCGTCATCCTCGCCGGCACCGTGTACCCGTTCGTCACGGGCGCCTGGCGCACATCGAAGCTGCGCACGGCCTTCGCGCTGCTGAACATCCTCGGCCTCGTCGTCGGCGTCGCCATGGTCGCGCAGTGGGGCCCCGCCTGGCTCATGGACGAGCAGATGGGCCCGTTCCTGTTCAACGCGCTCGTCGTGCCCGTCGGCCTGATCGTCCCCATCGGCGCGATCTTCCTGGCCATGCTCGTCGGCTACGGGTTGATGGAGTTCGTCGGCGTGTTCTTCCAGCCGATCATGCGCCCGCTCTGGCGCACCCCGGGACGGTCGGCCATCGACGCCGTCGCCTCCTTCGTCGGCAGCTACTCCCTGGCGCTGCTGATCACCAACCGCGTCTATCGCGAGGGCCGGTACACCGGCCGCGAGGCCGCGATCATCGCCACCGGCTTCTCGACCGTCTCCGCCAGCTTCATGGTCATCGTCGCCAAGACGCTCGGGATCATGGAGCACTGGGGCCTCTACTTCACGATCGCGCTCGTCGTCACGTTCGCCGTCACCGCGATCACGGTGCGCATCCCGCCGCTGAGCCGCATCCCGGACGCCCCGTTCGCCGGCGTCGCGCACCAGCCCGAGGAGAAGGCCACCGGCAACCGCTTCCGGCTGGCCTGGGACGAGGCGCGCACCGCGCTGCACACGGCCCCGTCGCTGGGCCGGAACGTCCGCGACAACTTCCTCGACGGGCTGAAGATGGCCATGGCGATCCTGCCCTCGATCCTGTCCGTCGGCCTGATCGGCCTGGTCTTGGCCCGCTACACGCCGATCTTCGACTGGATGGGCTACCTGTTCGCCCCGTTCGCGTGGGTCGTCGGCCTGCCCGACCCGCTGCTCGCCGGCAAGGCCTCGGCCACCGGAATCGCCGAGATGTTCCTGCCCGCCACGCTGCTGGCCGGCCACGAGTCGCTCGAACTGCGCATGGTCATCGCGATCGTGTGCGTCTCCGCGATCATCTTCTTCTCCGCGCTGGTGCCCTGCATCCTGGCCACCGACATCCCGGTTCCGCTCGGGCAGCTGGTCGTGATCTGGTTCGAGCGCGTCGCGCTGACGATCCTCATCGCCACCCCGATCGTGCGCCTGCTGTTGTAGCCGGTTCCGTGCGCGGCGGGCGCCGCCGTCGTCCCCTTGTCGGAGGACGACGGCGGGGCCCCTGGTCCGGGACCGCGCGTCAGCGCTTGATCGTCTTCATGGTGAACCGGGAGGCGACCTTCTGGATGCCGGGGATCGTCATCACGCGGTCCGTCAGGAACGCCTCGTAGGCGGGCAGGTCGGCGACGGTGATCCGCAGGAAGTAGTCGGGGGAGCCGAACAGCCGGTGCATCTCGACGACCTCGTCGCACGCCCCGAGGGTCCGCTCGAAGCCGTAGACCGTGTCCTGGTCGAACGAGGCGAGCTCGACGTCGACGAACACCTCGAACGCGCGGCCCACGGCGGCCGGGTCGAGCTCCGCGCGGTAGCCGCGGATTGCACCCGAGGCCTCGAGGCGCTGGACCCGGCGCAGGCAGGGGCCGGGCGTGAGGCCCACGCGCTGGGCGAGGTCGACGTTGGAGATGCGCCCGTCCTCCGCTAGCACAGCGAGGATTGCGCGATCGAGTCGGTCCATGCGGATATGTTGCACGCGAATAGCCCAGTGGGGCAACAGTGGCAACCAAGCTGCGGGCGAAACTTGCCACAATGGTCCCGTGACCGTCTCGACCCCAGCCTCCCGCCGGACCGGCCCGCCGCGGCGCGCCGCGGCGAGGTGGCGCGCGGCATCCGCGCCTCGTTCGCGGCCGGGCTCGGCATGTTCCCCATCGGCGTCGCCTTCGGGCTGCTGGTCGTGCAGTCGGGCCTGCCCTGGTGGGTGGCGCCCGCCCTGTCCACCGCCGCGTTCGCCGGGTCCCTCGAACTGCTGCTCGTCGGCATGATCGCCGCGGCCGCCCCGCTGGCCGCCGTCGCGCTGACCACCCTGCTGGTGAACTTCCGGCACGTGTTCTACGCGTTCACGTTCCCGCTGCACGTGGTGCGGAACCCCTTCGCCCGCGCCTACTCGGTGTACGCCCTGGTCGACGAGGCGTACGCCGTCACCGCCGCCTCGCCCGGAAGGTGGAGCGCGACGCGGCTGGTCGCGATGCAGGCGGCCTTCCAGTCGTACTGGGTCGGCGGCGGGCTCGTGGGGGTGCTGGTCGGGGGCCTGCTGCCCGCGCCGATCGAGGGGCTGGAGTTCGCCCTGTGCGCGCTGTTCGTGACGCTGACCCTGGACGCGGTCCGGTCCCGGCGGCAGGTCCCGTCCCTGCTGCTCGCGGCCGGGTCCTTCGCCGTCGCGCTGGTGGCAGCGCCGGGGCAGGAGCTGTTTGCCGCCCTGCTGCTCTTCGCCGCGCTCCTGCTGGCCCGGCACGTCCTGTCCCTCCGCCGGAAGGAGCGCGCCGGTGCCTGATTCCGGCTACATCGCGGCGGTGCTGGCCACCGTCTTCGCGATCACCCTGGCGCTGCGCGCCGTGCCGTTCGCGGTGCTCGGCCCGTTGCGCGACTCCCGGCTCGTCGCGTCGCTGGCCCTGTGGATGCCGGCGGGCCTGCTCGCCATCCTGGCGGCCTCGACGCTGCGCGGGACCATCGCCGCCGACCCGCCGGCGGTCGGCTTCGCCCTCGCCGCCGTCGGGGTCACCGTGGCGACGCACCTGCTCTTCGGGCGGCGGACCCTGCTGAGCGTCGGCGCCGGGACCGTCGTGTACGTGGGGCTGGTCAACCTGTTCTGAGGACCGGGCCCTCGTCGCCGCAGCCCACGCGGCATGATGGGACCGCAGCCACCACCGACGCGAAAGGCCCGCCATGCCCATCATCGAAGTCAAGGTCGTCCAGGGGCGTGACCGGGAGACGCTCGGCGCCGCCGCGAAGGAGATCGCCGCCGCGGCGGCCCGTGCCCTGGACGCGCCGCTGGAGACGGTGCGCGTCCAGGTCGTGGAGGTCCCGCCGGAGCTGTGGCTGGTGGGGGACCGGCTGAAGTCGGAGTAGTCCTACGCGTCGACCGCGCTGCGCTCCCCGGCGGCGTAGGGGTTCACGGTGTGGCCCGCGAACGGAACGAACCAGTCGTCGACGTCCATGACGGTGAAGTCCAGCCGCGCAGGCTCGCCGTCGCCGTCCGCGTCGCCCTCGCCGAAGAGGAACTCGTGGTCGAGGTCCTCGTACAGGAACTCGTCCGCCCAGCGGCGCCAGTCCGTCGGGATGCCCAGGGCCGGGAACGCGCCGGCGAGGACCTCGACCTCGTCCAGGACCAGCCGCAGGGCCAGCTCCTGCGCCACGCACGTGGGGGAGCGGAAGGAGGTGGCCATCGCCGTGCCGAGGTCCAGGGTGATGGCCAGGAAGCGCTGCGCGAAGAACGGGTCGTACTCGGTGCGGTGCCGGGCGGGCAGTTCGCTGATGCGCGTGGTGAAGGCGACGGCGTCGGGGTCCTCGCGGAGCAGGTACGCGTCGTCGAACAGGTCGTCCACGACCGTCTCGTACGCCCACTGCACGGCGCCGGCGATGGCCGAGGCCTCCTGCCGGGAGCGCTCGCGGACGCCCGAGTCGGCCTCCCGCTCGAGGTAGCCGAGCCGGTCCAGCGGCAGCCCGGGGATCCGGTCGGCGGAGGCCAGGATCTCGCGCACCACCGCGGCCTCGTCCCCGGAGTCGAGCTCGTACTCGTCCAGGTCGCCGTCGTCGTCCGCGTCGAGGCCGGGTCCGGCGAACTCGCCGTCCTCGACCCACCACAGGGCGCCGAGCGCCTCGACCCCCGGCACGGCCGCGACCAGCGCGTCCGGCTCGACGGCCATCTGCAGCGCGCCCTCGGGGCCGTTGCCGATGCGTTCGCGGGCGTCCAGCAGCCCGGAGGAGTCCTCGATGAACGCCTCTCCCGTGGCCTGCGTGGCGTGGGCCGCCAGGGCCGATTCGTCGTGGACCTCCACCTCGAGCTCGACGTGGACCTTCAGGGTGCGCGTGTCCGTCATGGACGCCAACCTAGCGGCCTGGGGTGACGGCCAGACTGCGGGAAGGTGACCATCGGGCGCGCGCGCCTTGTCCGTGCGCCGGGGGCGTAGTTGACTGCCGAGGGTGACCACAGCGCCAGATCCCGCAGCCCGCGCCCGCATCGCCGCCGCCGTCGACCACGCCTTCGACGCCCAGGTCGAGTTCACCCGGGAGCTGGTCCGCCACCCGTCCCTGCGCACCCGGGAGGCCGGGGCGCAGGAGCTGATGGCCCAGGCGTTCGCCGAGCGCGGGCTCGACATCGACCGGTGGGCGATGGACCCGGAGCAGCTGGCCGCCCACCCCGGCGCGGGCGCCGTCGTCGTCCCCTACGACGGGATGGAGAACGTCGTCGGCACGTGGGACCCGCCCGGGGCGGCCGGGCGCTCGCTGATCCTCAACGGACACATCGACGTCGTCCCGGAGGGGCCGGAGGAGCACTGGAGCCGCTCCCCGTGGGACGCGGCCGTGCGCGACGGCTGGCTGTACGGGCGGGACAGCGGCGACATGAAGGCGGGCCTGGCCGCCAACCTGTTCGCCTTCGACGCCATCCGCGCCGCAGGCCTCGAGCCCGCCGGGCGGATCCACCTGCAGTCCGTCGTCGAGGAGGAGTGCACCGGGAACGGGTCGCTTTCGGCGCACCTGCGCGGCTACCGGGCCGACGCCGTCGTCATCCCCGAGCCCGAGGAGGACATGCTGGTCCGCGCCAACGTCGGGGTGCTCTGGTTCCGGCTGCGCGTGGAGGGGCGGCCGTCACACCCGCGGGAGATGGCCGCCGGGTTCAACGCGATCGACGCCGCCCACCACGTGGTCGGGCGGCTCCGCGGCCTCGAGGAGCGGTGGAACTCCGAGAAGCACCGGCACCGGTACTTCGAGGACCTGGACCACCCGATCAACCTGAACATGGGGCAGATCCGCGGCGGCGACTGGCCCTCGAGCGTCCCGGCCTGGTGCGACGTCGACCTCCGGCTGGCCCTCTACCCGGGCGTGTCCGCCGAGTCCGTCTGGGCGGAGGTGCGGGAGTGCCTGGCGGGCGCGACCACGGACGCGCAGGGCCACCCGATCCGGGCGACGGCGCAGCGCACCGGGTTCTTCTCCGAGGGGTACGTCCTGGAGGAGGGCAGCGACGCCGAGGCCGTGCTCGCCGCGGCGCACCGGGAGGTCTTCGGGGCCGGGCTGCGCTCCTTCACGACGCCGGGCTACCTCGACGGGCGGGTGTTCGTCCTCTACGCGGACACGCCGGCGCTCGTCTACGGGCCGGTCACCGAGGCCATCCACGGGTACGACGAGCGCGTCGACCTCGAGTCGGTCCGCCGGATCACGAAGTCGATCGCGTTGTTCACGGCCGAGTGGTGCGGGGTGCGGCCGGCCGACGGATAGCGGGAGGCGGCGGCCGACGGATAGCGGGAGGCGGCGGCCGACGGCGGGGCCGTCCCGGCGCGCGGTTCCCTAGTAGTCCATCCGCTTGAGGTCGTGGACCGCGGGCCCCTCCAGCCGCTCCCCGGTGGCGCTGAACCGCGAACCGTGCAGCGGGCAGTCCCAGGACCGTTCGGCGTCGTTCCAGGACAGGATCCCGCCCAGGTGGGTGCAGACGGCCGAGACCGCGCAGAGCCGGCCGTCGGCCCGAGAGACCGCGACCGGGTGGAGGCCGCCGGGCTTGATCAGGCCCTGGCCCTCGGCGGGCTCGCCGTCCGCGGCGGCCGGCGCTGCCGTCTCGCCGGAGGTCCCGCCGACGCTCCCGTCCGGGGCCGCGATCGGTGTGGAGACGCCGGGCGCGGCGACGGGTGCGGACGCGTCCGGCGCCTCGGCGGGCGCGGCGCCGTCCGTGGTCGGCGCGGGCGCAGTGGAGCCTTCGGGGGCCGGTCCATCGCCGGACGCGGACCCGTGGCCGTTGTGCTGGTGCGAGCCGACGCCGAGGCCCTTGCGGACCCAGTCGGCGGCGAGGTGCCCGGCCACGCCGGCGTTGATCCGCACCCCCTCGGCCACGTCCGCGGGCGAGGTGATGCGGTGGTGGAGGGTTTGCGCCCACTCGACGTTTCCGCCGAGGATCTCCGCCGACAGGGACAGCGCGGCGGCGACGGCGTTCGTCATGCCCCACTTGTTGTAGCCGGTGGCGACGTGGATCTGGCCCCCGCCCCGGGGTAGCGCGCCCACGAACGGGACCCTGTTGGCCGAGCGGTAGTCCTGGGCCGACCAGGCGTGGGTGCGGCGGGCGCCGGGGAAGTGCTGCCCGGTCCACTCCTCGAGGTCCGCGACGAGGCGCGCGGCGGACTCCTGCCGCCCCACGACGTGGCCGTTGCCGCCGACGAGCAGCAGTTCCTCGTCCCCGCGCGGGACCGTCCGCAGCGAGCGGCTCGGCTGGTCCACCGAGAGGTACATGCCCTGGGGCAGCCCGGCGGGGACGGGCACCGCGAAGGCCAGCGCGTAGGACCGGTTCGGCTCCAGCTTCGCGAAGTAGAGGCCGCGGTCCAGGATCGGCGTCCCCGACGCGAGGACCACCTGCCCGGCCTTCACCGAGCCGTTCGCGGTGCGCACGTCCACCGGGGTCCCGGTCTTCACCTGCAGCACCCGGGCGCCCTCGACGACGCGCCCGCCGCGCGAGCGCAGGTCCTCGGTCAGGGCGGTGAGGACGTCGAGCGGGTCGAACTGGGCCTGGTCGCGCAGCAGGAGGGCGCCCGTGGTCTCGTAGGGCAGCCCGGCCTCGTCGAGCAGCTGCACGTCGAGGCCCGCCCCCAGCGACGCCTTCAGCTCCTTCTCCAGGGAGCGCCGGCCCTCCTCGGTGGTGGAGTACGTGTAGGCGTCGCGGCGCTGGAACGGGACGCCGTGCTCCTCGAGGTAGCGCAGCAGCCACGCCTGCCCCTCCCGGTTGCCGTCCACGTACGCGCGCACGGTCTTCTCGGAGAAGTGGCGGCTGATGCCGGAGAGCACGGTGTGCTGGAGCAGGCTGAGCTTGGCGGTCGTGTTGCCCGTGGTCACCGCCCCGACGTGCCGCGCCTCGAGCACGGCCACGTGCAGGCCGGCCCGCGCGAGCAGCACCGCCGTCGACAGCCCGGTGAGGCCGGCGCCGACGACGACGGCGTCGTAGTACGCGTCCGGCTCGAACGCGTCGAGCGGCCCGGCCTCCGGCCGGTCCAGCCACAGCGAGGTCATGGTGTGCGACATGGTTGCTCCCCTCCTGGGGTCGGGCGCGGGGCGTGCCCGACGGCGGCGTCCATGCCGCGAGGGTATCCCCGGGGCGACGGCAGGGGCCATGCTTGCGGGGAGGGCGGGCCTACTCCGCCAGTTCCTCCTCTCCGGCCCGGAAGAGGGCGTCGAGAACGGAGGCAACTACCGGCACGGCGACCTCCGGCACGACGAGATCGTCATCGTGGACGCCGAGGAGCCCCGCATCGATGACATCGACGAGCCGGGCCCGGGCCTCCTGCCACGCGGTGACAGTCGCCAAATCCGCGCGGTCGACGAAATCGGGTGGGGCCGCGGAGCCGAGGATCGAAACGGCCGGCGGCTCGTCCGTGCTGGCCATGAGCAGGACCGCCGCCGCGGCCGCGGCTCCCCGCCCTTCCAACGGGTCGTCTTCTGGGCCTGCCGCGGTCGCCCAGAGCAGGGCGCCGGCCAGCGTTCCGGCGGCGTCGGCCGCGGGACCTGGATCGTCGCCGAGCAGGGCCTCGGCGCGCCCCGTCGGCCAGGCGCGCGTCGCGCCGATGTGGGTGAGTCCCGCGTCCGCGAGTGCGGACCACAGGGCAGACAGCCGGGGAACGTCCCGCATGGCCCCGACGGGCACGGGCTCGGTATCGACAGGCGCATCCATGGCGTCGACGATCGTCTCGATGTCGGGCCGCTTGGCGTGGCGTACGCCCCGCACGCGCACGTCCACGGCCTTCGCCGCTTCTTCGACGTCAGCGAGCCGCAGCGCTCCGGCCGGAGTGACATCCCGGCCCGCTCCAAGCCATTCCAGCAGCCGGCGGGAGCGCTGGACCAGCGGCGTCGCCGTCCATGCCTCCCACGCCTCGTCGGCGGAGAGTTCCGGCGCGTTCAGCTGCGGAGCGCTGCCGGCTCCCACCACGGAATGGAGGTCCTCGTACTCGTCATCGCTGAGGGTCCACCGGCCGGTCTCGTCCATGAAGTGCAGGTACTTGTCCAGGATTTCGGCCATGAGTCGAGCCAAGGAATCCGGCGCCTCGGCGAGCATCTCCGCGACGGGTCCGGCGTCGAAAGCGTCGGGCGACCCGAACGGATTGAACGTGGCGTAGTCCCCGGCGAACTGGACCAGAGCGTTCCACTCGACCGCCGGCTCCTCGGCCGGCGCGCCTTGAGCGACGGCCCACTCCACGTAGGCGGGGGCCAGAAGCTCGAGGCGGGCGACCCCGGTGGGGCGCGCCGAGGGTACCGCTTGGAGGTGCCGGTGGGGACTCTTCTTGCGCTTGCGGGACTGCGGGGACATTCGGGGCCTTCCTTCGGGTTCGGCCGGCCGGCCGTTCACGCGGAAGCGTAGCGGCCCGCAGCGGTGCGCCGCACCCAGCCTTCGCGGTTGTTGTCCGCTTTCCCGCGAAAGCGGACAACAACGGCGGCATCATCCGGGCACCGTGGCTGCCCGTCCCATGAAGACGTTGGCTGCGGTTCGCCCGACGACGGCCGCGGCCATGGGCGGAAGGGCCAAAAGCCCGTCGAGGCGGAGAAGCCCCGCATCCTCTATCTCCATCAGCAATCTCCGGACTGAAGGCAGTGGAGCGGAGGGAAGGTGGTGCTCGGAGTCGGAGGAGCTGTCGTCATCCAGCAGGGGAGCCGCCGGGTACTCGCCAGAGGCCGCCAGGAGAAGGCACAGGACACCGAGACGCTTGTTCCCGCTCGACGGATCTTCAAGTGCGGGGCCCAGGATCGCCAGCAAGAAACCCTCGGCCAGCTGATTCGCCGCCACCTCGGCTCGTTCGGCGTTGTGCCCCAAGAGGTCCACTGCGCGGCTGGAAGGTACTGCCCAGGTGCCTTGCACCTGCACCATTCCCGTTGCGAGGAACCCGCTCCAGAGGTGGGCCAGCCAAGCCCTGTTCGGTTCGGTGTCGACTCCGGTGAACTGGCTGCGGGCCCGCTCGAGGAGGAACGCCGTTGTCTCCGCGTCTCGCGGCAGCAAGTGTCCGGAAGCGGTGACTTCACAGCCGTCTCCGAGCCACGTCAACAGCGCGATCGAGCAATGGACGAGCGGTGTGGAGAGCCAGGCCAGCCAGGCTTCCTCAGGCGGAAGGTACGGCTCGTCGTCTTCCCACTCGTCGTCGTCCGGTTCATCCGCCGGCTCGACCACCAGACAGAGTTCGAAGTAGGCGTCCCGGTCTCGGGTCCACCGTCCCGTCCCCCTCAAGAACATCAGGTAATCGGAGAGGACGGCCGATAGCCATTCCGCGTTGTCGGGTTCCAGCCGCTGGAGGATGCGGTCGACCACCTCGGCGTCGAAGGCGTCCGGCGCGGGCAGCGAGGCGTGTCCGGTGTAGTGCTCGGCAAATGCCACCAGCAGGTCCCAATCCTCAGCGGCGAATTCGCGCCTCCAGCCGCGCTGTTCCGACCACATGAGGTATTCGGGCGCCAGCTTCTTGATCCGGGACAAGCCGCGGGACCGGGGAGGCGACGCGGCGGGCCGGCGGACGGGCTTCTTGCGCTTGCGGGACTGCGGGGACATCCAACGCGCCTTTCCTCGGCGGCCCGTCCCGGTGGGCGGACCCGGTCGTCCCGGAAGCGTAGCCAGATCCGCGGGCCGGCGTACCGGACCTGTGGATAACTGCCGCGGGCGCCGCCATCCGGAAGGATGGGCGGGTCACGCCCCCGCGCTTCGCCAGCCGGTATAGGGCCCGGAGGAGAGCAGGCGCAGGTCGTTGCAGATCTGGGACAGCTTCAGGGCCACGCGCTTGAGCTCCCCGGACAGATGCACGAACGCGCCTGGACCGGGTCGACGACGAACTGCTCCGCCAGCGCGCCGTCCGCGACCTCCGCACAGGCGGCGGCCGGGACGTCGCGCTCGCCGATCAAGGCGGGGGCTAGGGCAGGCCGGTCAGCCAGCCGACGCGGCGTCCGCCGCCGAGGACGGGCACGCGGGTGAAGGCGTCCAGCGCCTCGGCGGTCGCCGCGTCGAGGGACCCCGGCGCGGCGTCTGCCGCGCGGAGCAGTGCGGCGGCCGCGACGGGCAGGCGCGCGCGGTCGCCGCCGTCGGACACCTTGACCGCGACGGCGGTGCCGTCGGGTAGCGCGGCGGCCTGGATGGCCTCGAAGCCGTCCTTCGCGATGGCGCCGGGCACGGCGCGCATCAGCGCGGTGACGTCGCGGCCCTCGCCGGCGACGAGCTCCGGGTGGGCGCGCATGGCCTCCGCGACGGCGTGGGCTCCCGTGCCCGACGCGGCGGTGGCGAGCGCCGAGTAGGCGCGGGCGAGTCCGGTCAGCGGCATCGCGTGCACGGGCGTGCCGCAGCCGTCTGTGCTCACCGGGCCCGGCCCGGAGCCGGTGAGTCCGTGGACGGAGTCGGCGAGCAGCGCCTCGACCGGGTGGCCGGGCTCGAGGTAGCCCGCGACGGGCCAGCCGCGGTCCACGCAGAGGGCCACCAGCGCGGCGTGCTTGCCGGAGCAGTTCTGGGCGAGCCGCGTGGGGGCGCCGCCGTCGGCCAGCCAAGCGGCCCGCTCGGCGGCCCCGTAGGGCAGGTCCGTCGTATTGGCGAGGGCGTCCTCGTCCAGCCCGGCCGCGGCGAGGGTGGTGTGGGCGATGCGGCGGTGCCGCTCGGAGCCGGAGTGGCTCGCGGCGGCCAGCGCCAGCTGCTCGGTCGTGAGCCCGAGGCCGGCGTCGACCATGCCCGCGGCGAAGAGCGGTTTCAGCGCGGAGCGCGGGTAGATCAGGGCGTCGGGGTCGCCGACGGAGAAGAGGACCTCGCCGGCGGGGGAGAGGACGACGGCGGAGCCGTAGTGGATGCTCTCCACCAGGTCCCCGCGCGTCTGCATGGCGACGGGCGCGTGGGCCGGCGGGGCGGGAAACGCGGCGTCGTGGCCGCAGTGGGTGGTCATCGGGTGCGCTCCTTCGTGATCGTGACGACGGCGGCTCCGACGGCGCCGAGGTGCTCGGCCATGGCGCGGCCGGCGGCGGGAGCGTCCCGGCGCTCGATGGCGTCGAGGATGGCGCGGTGCTCGGCGTCGGAGTCCTCCCGGCGGCCGGCGACGAGGTTCAGCGTCGCGGACTGCTGGGCGAGGGCGCCGCGGAGGTCCGCGACGATCTTGCCGAACACGGCGTTGCCGCTGGCGGCTGCGACGGCGGCGTGGAATGCGGTGTCGAGGTCGGCCCAGGCGGCGCCGTCGTCCTCCGCCTCCATGTTCTCCACGAGGGCACGCAGCCGCTCGAGGTCGGCCTCGCTGCGGCGTCCCGCGGCGAGCTCGGCGGCGGGGACCTCGACGTGGGGGCGGGCCTCGACGAGGTCGCTCGCGGAGTAGGAGCCGAGGACGAGGTCGCGGCGCGGGTGGTCGGCGACGACGAACGTGCCGCGGCCGGTGTCGGTGCGGGTCAACCCGAGGGCCGCGCAGGAGCGGAGGGCCTCGCGCACGACGGAGCGGCTCACGCCGTACTGCGCTGCTAGGCGGGACTCCGCGTCGAGCTTGCCGCCGACCGGCAGCGTGCCGTGCTCGATGGCTTGGCGCAGGGAACGGAACACGGCCTCGGCGGCGCTGCTGCGCTCGATCGGCCGCAGTCCACCTGTAGGGCTGTCGGACAGGTTCACGGGGAAGACTCTGGCAGCGATCACAGGACTTCGTCAAGGGCCGATCCAGTTGACGCCCAACGCGCCGGATCGTTGGTAGCTACAGCCCGCATCGCCGAACCGTTGTTAGTTACAGCCCGCATCGCCGAACCGTTCTTAGCTAAAGCCCGCAATAGCCCCCATTCCCGGAAATTTCTTAGATCGATTCGTCGATGACGGAGTGTGCTAAGAACGATCCGGGCTGCGGGGCACGAACTAAGAACCATCCGGGCTGCTCGGCATGACCGGGGAACGATCTGTCCCGGGTCGGGCCGGAACAGCGGCCGGCCACGGCGTGATCCCCGGCCTCGGGTCAGACCGGATCAGCGGAAGGCTGGTACTAGGCTATCCAGTAGATCGATTTAATCGGTCTCGGTCGCCGGGACGCCTACGCGCGGGGGCCGCGACGCCGCTCGCACGGGCGCTCTGGCGGGCGCCGCTTCCAGGGGGAACCATGTCTATCCAGCACCCGTCCGTTCATGCGTCCACTCCACACGTCCCGCCCCCGGGCCCCGTGCCCGGCAAGGGACTTGGCACGGCCGCAGTCATCCTTGCTGGCGTGGGTGTCCTGCTGGCGTGGATTCCGGTCGTGAACCTGTTGGCTGCGCTCGTGGCCCTCGTTGCCTTGGTCCTCGGCATCGTGTCGCTGGCCCAGGCGTCCAAGGCGGGCTCCGGCACGGGCACGGCGATCACCTCGATCATCCTGTCGGCCGTGGCGCTGGTCGTGGCGGCGATCGTCACCGTGGCGACGGCCATGGCCGTCGATGGTGCGTTACGGGCGATGGTGGACGGGGTCGACGCGCCGGCCGACGTCATCGAGGCGGTCCAGGACGACGCACTGGTCCTCGACCTGGGCGACAGCGCGGACATCGGCGACTTCACGGTCACGGTCGACGCCGTCGACCTCGACGCAACGGACGACGTCGCCGCCGCGAATCCCCTGAACGAGGCGCCGAAGGGCCGCTACGTGGTGGCCGACCTGACCGTGACCCACAACGGTCCCGGCGAGGCGGACGCGTGGATGGGGCTGATGTCGGAGCTCGTCGGCTCCGACGCCCGCATCTACGACGAGACCAGCTGCATGGCCCTGCTCGAGCGGGACGGCATCGACCTGCCCGCCCTTGGTCCCGGCGACACCGCGTCGTACCAGGTCTGCTTCGACGTGCCGGCCGCCGCCGTCACGGACGCGACGGTGCGCGTCTCGGAGACGATCTCCTTCGACGACGCCGCGGCCCTCTGGGCAACCAAGTAGCCGCACGCCCGGCCGCGCCGGAGCGGAAAAATCTTGGAGCGAACTTGTCGTTCTGGGCGCCCCATAACGACAAGTTCGCTCCTTTTGCCGGCTGAGCGGCAACTACGCTCCGAAATTCTCCCCGCCGGCTTAGGTGTACCAGGTCGGCTCGGGCAGGCGGCCCAGCAGCTCGTACTCGCCGACCTCGCGCCGCTTGTGCGCGATGGGGTCGTGCAGCGAGTGCGTGCGGATGTTGCGCCAGTGCAGGTCGAGGCCCACGGAGTTCGCCGTCGCCCGGGCCCCGGTGACTTCGAAGACCCGGTTCCCGATCTCCAGGGCGATCTCGGAGGCCAGCTGCTTCGACGCGGCCACCCGCACCGCGATCCGGCCGCGGGCCTGCTTCGTCAGCTCCCCGCGCGGGGCGTGCAGCACGGCGGCGAGCTCGGCGTCCACGGCCTCGGCCAGCGCCGTCGCGCCCCAGAGCCGGGAGCGCAGCTCCCCATACGTCGCCAGGATGTAGGGGTCCTCGCCGGCGGAGGACTTCGGGTCGGACGTGTACGGCCACGGGCGGGTGCGGGCCAGCGTGTAGCCGCGGGCCGCCGCAAGCGCGCCCTCGCCGATCCCAAGGTAGATCGCCGTGAAGATCTGCTGCACCAGCGGCACGTTCAGCGTGTTGTAGACCAGCGGCCGGAACTCCTTGTCCACGAAGCCGGCCGCGGACGCCCAGTCCACCTCGACGCCGGCGATCTCCACGCCGCCGGACGCCGAGAGCCGCTGGCCGAGGTGGTCCCAGTCCCCGGCGAACGCGATGCCCTCCTGGTCCGTGGGCACGATCGCGAACACGTGCCGCCCGTCCGGCAGGGTCCCCTCGAGCACCAGCAGGTCGGACACCCGCGCGCCCGTGCTGAACGTCTTCCGCCCCGAGAAGACCAGCGTGTCCCCGAGGTCCTCGATGGACAGGTCCGAGTCCCGCGGGTTCACCGCCCCGCCGAAGAACAGGTTCTGCTCCGTGTACAGCCGCTCGACCGCCTCGATCTGCGCCTCCGTCCCGACCAGCCGCGCCGCCCACGCCCAGAGCAGGTGGTAGCCGAGCAGCTGCCCGATCGACGCGTCGCCCGCGGAGACCGCCCGCACCACGCGCAGCGCCGTCGTCCAGTCCTGCCCGCCGCCCCCGTGCGCGGCCGGGCCGAGCAGCACGGTCAGCCTCGAGTCCTTGAGCAGTTGGACCTCGGCGTGCGGGTCGCGGCCGGCCCGGTCGCGCGAGAGGGCGTCGACGGCGAGGACCGCCGCGACGTCGTGGGCGCGGCGCACCCACTCGTCCGGCGTGGCGGGGGCCGGGCGGTTGGCCCAGGGGGAGGCGTTGAGGGCCTCGGCGAGGTTGACGGTCATGGTGTCTCCTTGCGCTCGGGTCGCCGGCGGGGTGCCGGTGGGATCCGAGCGTAGGAACGGGGCGGGCCGGGGGCGGCAACGGTGTCCGCGGGCGTCGTGCCGTGACGGATTGCGACGGGGGAGGCCGACGGCGGCGCCCGCCGGGGCCGGCCGTCCCCGCAACACTCCGTCACCCGGCGTTGCGGGGCGTCATCGGGGCCGGACGTCAGGCTCGCCGGCCGCGGGGCCCGGGAGCGTGCGGCTGTGGCGCCGGATCGCGACGGGAGGGCCGAATCCGGTCTCCACCCGGGTGCCGCCGTCGAACAACCATCCCCGGTCCGTGTAGAACCGGATGGCCCGGTCGTTGTGCTCCTCCACCCACAGGAGGGCCCGCGTGTAGCCGAGGCCGGTGAGCTCGCCCTCCGCGGCGGCGAACAGCGCGGAGCCGATGCCCCGGGCCCACCGGTCGGGTCGGACGTAGAGGGCGTACAGCTGCCCCGTCCCGGGGGGCGCGGCCTCCAGGGGCGGACCGAGGAACGCGAAGCCCAGGACGTCCCCGCCGTCCTCCGCCAGCAGGCGGGCGGACCCGGCCACGGGCTTGGCGATCCGCTGCCGCCACACCTCGGCGATCCGCCGGACGTCCAGGGCGTCGAGGAACCCGTCGGGCATGGCCCCGCGGTAGGCGGCGCGCCAGGCGGCGACCTGCACCTCCGCCAGGGCCCGTGCCTCGCGGACGGCGGGCGGTCGGACGACGACGCCGGATGCTTCCACGCCGCGAACGTACCAGCGGGACCCTACTTCTTCAGCGTCTTCTCGATGATCTCCACGATGTACGGGGCGACGACGCCGCGGCTGATCCGCAGGTCCACGACGAGCGTGCCGCGCGCACCGGCCGCCACCCAGTCCGCCACCGCGCCGAGGTCGTCCATGGTCCGGGCCACGACTCCCTGTGCGCCGACGCCCCGGCCCAGCGCCGCGAAGTCCGCCTCCTCGATCTCCATGATCGTCTCGTCCAGCCCCTGCGACCCGTACTGGTGGATCTCGGCCCCGTAGCAGGCGTCGTTGAACACGAGGACGACGGCGCTGCGGGCCGCGCGCACCAGCGAGTCCAGGTCCGGCAGGCCCATGAGGCCGCCGCCGTCGCCCGTGACGACGACGGTCGTCGCCGTCGGCCGCGCCAGCGCGGCCCCGGGCGCCGAGGGCAGGCCCAGCCCGATCGCCTGGTACTGCGTGCCGACGAGAGTCAGGGAGTCCGGCGCGGGAAGGTCGAGGTGGTAGCTGGACCAGCCGATGAAGTGCCCGCCGTCGGAGACCACCTGCCGGTCGGCGGGCAGGAGCGCGTTGAGCCGGTCCATGGCGGTGCGCGGGTCCAGCCGCCCGTCCGCGGCCTGGCCGGTGCCGGTCTCGCGCGCGAAGTTCAGGCGCGAGCCGCGCGCGTGGTCCGCGGCCCCCTCCCAGCGTTCGGCCGGGGGAGCGTGCCCGCCCAGCGCTTCGAGCAGCGCGGGGACGACGGCGGCGGCGTCGCCGCGGACGAACCGCGCGACGTCGGGGCCGGTCGGCTCCTCGGCCAGATCGACCTGGATGAGCGCGGCGTCCGGGCCGAACTGGTCCCCGAACGCGGTCGTGAACTGGTTCAGGGACGCGCCGACCACCAGGACGACGTCGGCCTGCCGGATCAGCGCGGAGGAGGGCCCGGAGGCGAACCCGCCGCAGACCCCCAGGTCCCACCCGCGGCCGGCGAACGTGCCGCGGGCCGGGGCGGTGCTGGCGGTCAGGGCGCCGAGGCGGTCCGCGAGGCGGCCGAGAGCGGACGCCGC
Organism: Arthrobacter paludis; assembly: GCF_056782315.1. Taxonomy (NCBI): domain Bacteria; kingdom Bacillati; phylum Actinomycetota; class Actinomycetes; order Micrococcales; family Micrococcaceae; genus Arthrobacter; species Arthrobacter paludis. The sequence continues at coordinate 21,353 of NZ_JBXAEW010000017.1, read as the reverse complement.
GTTGCGTGCCCCGCGCCCCGCGAGCACCAGGGGCCGGCGGGCCCCGGCCAGCAGCCGGGCCGCCGCGTCGACCTGTTCGCCGGGCGGAACCGGGTCGAAGGGCTCCTCCATCGGGTGGCCCCGACCGGGGCGCGCGCCGTCGAGGAACGCGAAGTCCTGGACGCCGCCGTCGGGGGAGAGCGTGCCGCCGGACCCGGTGTCGCCGGTCGCGGTGTCCGGCTCGTCGCCCGCCGGGGCCGCGGCGAGGTCGTACGGGAGGGAGAGCACAACCGGCCGGCGGTCGGCCTCCGCGATTCCGATCGCCATGCGCGTCGTCTCCCGCGGGTTCGCGGCACCGACCGGGACGAAGCGCGCCCCGACAGCCTCCGCCAGGGCCCGCTGGTCCACGTCCCACCGCCGCGGACCGGTCGTGGGCGCGTCCCCGACGACGAACAGCAGCGGCGTGCGCGAGCACGCGGCCTCGGCCAGCGGCGTGATGGCGTTCGTGAAGCCCGGCCCGTACGTGGCCGTCGCGACGGCGAGGCGCCGGGCGACCCGGTGGTACGCGTCGGCGGAGGCGACGGTCGCCTGCTCGTGCCGCAGCCCGGTCACGCGGACCCGGCCGTCGCGGGCGAGGGCGTCGAGGAAGTGGGCGTTGCCGTTGCCCATGAGGGCGAAGACGTCGGTCGCGTGATCGGCGACGACCCCGGCGATGGCCGCGGAGACGGTGGTGGTCATGGCCCGAGCCTAGGCCGTTCGCGACGGCGGGACCGGCCCTGAAGGGGGCCGGCCCCGCCGTCGGCGTGTCGGACACGGGCGAGGTGCCCGCGGGCGGACCTAGTTCCGCACGTACCCGTTCGGGTTCAGGACATACTTCGTGGCCGCGCCGGCGTCGAACTCGGCGTAGCCGCGCGGGGCGTCCTCGAGCCCGATGGCCTTCGCGTTCACGGCCTTCGCGATCTGGATCCGGTCGTGGAGGATCGCCATCATCAGCTGCCGGTTGTACTTCATCACCGGGCACTGGCCGGTGGTGAAGGACAGGGACTTCGCCCAGCCGGTGCCGAGCGAGATGGACAGGCTGCCGTGCTTGGCCTCCTCGTTCACGGCGCCCGGGTCCCCCGTGACGTAGAGGCCCGGGATGCCCAGGGCGCCGCCGGCCGCCGTGATGGTCATCAGCGAGTTGAGGACCGTGGCCGGGGCCTCCGTCGCCTCCTTGCCCCCGCCGTGCCCGCGCGCCTCGAAGCCCACGGCGTCGACGCCGCAGTCGACCTCCGGCACGCCGAGGATCTGCTCGATCTGGTCCTTGGGGTCCCCCTCGCCGACGTTGACCGTCTCGCACCCGAAGGAGCGCGCCTGGGCGAGCCGCTCGTCGTTCATGTCGCCGACGATGACGACGGCGGCGCCGAGCAGCTGTGCGCTGGCGGCCGCGGCCAGGCCGACGGGGCCGGCGCCGGCAACGTAGACGGTGGAGCCGACCCCGACGCCGGCCGTGTACGCGCCGTGGAACCCGGTGGGGAGGATGTCGGAGAGCATGGTCAGGTCCATGATCTTCTCCAGGGCCTGGTCCCGGTCCGGGAACTTGAGCAGGTTCCAGTCCGCGTAGGGGACCAGCACGTACTCGGCCTGGCCTCCGACCCAGCCGCCCATGTCGACGTAGCCGTAGGCGCTGCCCGGGCGGTCCGGGTTCACGTTGAGGCAGATGCCGGTCTTGCGCTCCTTGCAGTTGCGGCACCGGCCGCAGGAGATGTTGAACGGGACCGAGCAGATGTCGCCGACCTTGATGAACTCGACGTCGGAGCCCACCTCGACGACCTCGCCCGTGATCTCGTGCCCGAGCACGAGGTCGGTGGGCGCGGTGGTGCGGCCGCGGACCATGTGCTGGTCTGAGCCGCAGATGTTGGTGGTGACGGTCTTGAGGATGACGCCGTGGGGGACCTTCCGGCCCACGTTGTCGGGATGCACCCCGGGCCCGTCCTTGAGCTCGAAGGTCGGGTAGTCGATGTCGATGACCTCGACCTTGCCGGGTCCCTTGTACGCGACGGCCTTGTTTCCTGACATGGCGGATGGTTCCTTTCGTGGGTTGTGTGGTGCGGGTGGTGCCTGTCCGCGTCAGCGGACGTCTTCGTCGACCCAGTCGAGGGTCTTGGTGACGGCCTTCTTCCAGAGGCGGTAGAGGCGCTCGCGCTCGTCCGCGTCCATGGAGGGGCTCCAGCGCTTGCCTTCGCGCCAGTTCGCCACCACGTCCTGTTCGCCGTTCCAGAAGCCGACGGCGATGCCCGCCGCGTAGGCGGCGCCGAGGGCCGTGGTCTCCGCGACCTCGGGCCGGACGACGTCGACGTTCAGGATGTCGGCCTGGAACTGCATGAGCAGCTCGTTGGCGACCATGCCGCCGTCGACGCGCAGCTCGGTCAGGTCGACGCCGGAGTCCGCGTTCATCGCGTCCATCACCTCGCGGGTCTGGTAGGCGGTGGACTCCAGGACGGCCCGGGCGATGTGGTTCTTGTTGACGTACCGGGTCAGCCCGACGAGGGCGCCGCGCGCGTCGGCGCGCCAGTACGGGGCGAAGAGCCCGGAGAACGCGGGAACGAAGTACGCGCCCCCGTTGTCCTCGACCTTGTGGGCGAAGTACTCGATGTCCTTGGCCTCCTCGAAGAGGCCCAGGTTGTCGCGCAGCCACTGCACGAGCGACCCGGTCACGGCGATGGAGCCCTCGAGGGCGTAGACCTGCTTCGCGTCGCCGATCTTGTAGCAGACGGTGGTCAGCAGGCCGTTCTTGCTGTGGACGGGCTCGGTGCCCGTGTTCAGCAGCATGAAGTTGCCCGTGCCGTACGTGTTCTTGGCCCGGCCCTTCTCGAAGCAGGCCTGGCCGAACGTCGCCGCCTGCTGGTCGCCCAGGATCCCGGCGATGGGCACGTCCGGCACCATGCCGCGCTTCCGGCCGTGGCCGTAGACCTCGGACGAGGAGCGGATCTGCGGCAGCATCGACACCGGGATGCCCATGTCGGCCGCGATGTCCTCGTTCCAGGTGAGGGTGTCGAGGTCCATGAGCATGGTGCGGGAGGCGTTCGTGACGTCGGTGACGTGGACGCCGCCGTCGACCCCGCCCGTCATGTTCCACAGCACCCAGGTGTCCGTGTTGCCGAAGAGCAGGTCGCCCCGGTCGGCCGCCTCGCGGGCGCCCTCCACGTTGTCCAGGATCCACTTCACCTTGGGGCCGGAGAAGTAGGTGGCCAGCGGCAGTCCCACGCGCGACTTGTACTTTTCGGGGCCCTCGTCGCCGGCGAGCTCCTCGACGATCTTCTGGGTGCGCGTGTCCTGCCAGACGATGGCGTTGTAGACGGGCTTGCCCGTGGTCTTGTCCCACACGACCGTGGTTTCGCGCTGATTCGTGATGCCGACCGCGGCGAGGTCCATGTGGGAGATGTTTCCGCGGGTGAGCGCGTTGCCCACCGCCTCGCGGACGTTGCTCCAGATCTGCTCCGGGTTGTGCTCGACCCATCCGGGGCGCGGGAAGATCTGGTCGTGCTCGAGTTGGCCGACCGAGTGGATGGTGCCCTCGTGCGTGAAGACGATGGCGCGCGAGCTGGTGGTCCCCTGGTCGATGGCGAGGACGTACTTGGTGCTCATGGCTGCTCCTTGTTGCTGCTGTGCGGGTCCGGGAGGGGCGTCGGGGGTGGCTGGCGCGCGGGCCGTCAGACGAGGGCCCCGGCGGCCAGGCCGCCGAGCGCGCCCCCGATCAGGGGCCCGACGACGGGGACCCAGGCGTAGCTCCAGTCGCTCGCTCCCTTGCCCTTGATCGGGAGCAGGGCGTGGACGATGCGCGGCCCCAGGTCGCGGGCGGGGTTGATCGCGTAGCCCGTGGGTCCGCCGAGGCTCAGGCCGATGCTGACGACGAGCAGGGCGACGGCGAGGGGTCCGAGCTGGTGGGGGGTGTTGGCGAACTGGAGGATGATGAACACGAGCACGAACGTGCCGATGACCTCCGTGACCAGGTTCCAGCCGTACGAGCGGACGGCCGGCCCGGTGGAGAAGACCGCGAGCTTCAGCGCCGGGTCGGCCTCCTGGTCGAAGTGCCTCTTGTAGGCCAGGTAGGCCAGGGCCGCGCCGATGATGGCGCCGACCATCTCGCCGGAGAAGTACACGAGCGTGCTGGCCAGGCTGACCGGGACGCCCGGGGCGAAGTTCTCCTGGCCGTTGGCGAGGATGCCGACGGTGACCGCCGGGTTGATGTGCGCGCCGGACTTGAACCCGGCGAACACGCCGGCGAAGACCGCGAGGCCCCAGCCGAACGAGATGACGATCCAGCCGCTGTCGAATCCCTTGTTTTTCGGCAGGACGACGTTGGCGACGACGCCGGCGCCCAGGAGGATCAGGAACCCGGTCCCGATCACCTCCGAGACGAAGACCTGCCAGAGCGTGACTTCCATGTTTCCCCTTCCCCTGGTGCGGTGGCTTGCCTGGTGTCCGGCCGGCCGAGCCGGGACGGACAGCCCGGTGTTCCTGGATTGCCCCGGTTGGCGGCGGGGGCGCGCCGTTCCTTGCGGCTTACGTCCCGACCGGGCCAGAGGCCCCCGGCGACTCCTCGGGCGACCCGGGCTTCAGCCCGCCGTCGGTCCCGCCGTCGAGCGGCACCATGGGCGAGACGTCCTGGACGCGCAGGCGGGCCGCCTCGGCGGCGGCGTCGTCGGCCTCCTGCTCCGCCGCGGCCTCCGCGGCGGCGCGGTCCCGGTAGGAGGCCAGCTCCGCCGCGCGGGTCCGCTCGTCCCAGCCGAGCAGCGGGGCGACGATGCCGCAGATCTCCTCCAGGGCGGCGAGCCCGCGGTCGCCCACCTCGTAGTTCAGGCGGGTGCGGTGCAGCATGACGTCCTCGAGGTGCAGCGCCCCCTCGTGGCTGGCGGCGTAGTGGATCTCGGCCCGGAGGTAGGCGGGGGCGTGCTCGAGCGGGCGGGCCAGCGACGGGTCGTCCCGGCACAGGCGGACGATGTCGGTGATGAGCGAGCCGTAGCGGTGCAGCAGGTGGTCGACCATGGCGGGGGACCAGCCGTGCTCCCGGGCGTACTTGCGGCTCCAGTTGCGCTGCACGTCCAGGTTGACCGCCCCGACCAGCGGCACGTTCCGCGTCACGGACGGGTTGTCCCGGGCCCGGTCGCCGAGCGCGAAGTCCACCGCGTCTTCGGCCATGACCCGGTAGGTGGTGAGCTTGCCGCCGGCGATCACGGTCAGCCCGGGCGTGGGGGAGGCGGTGGTGTGCTCGCGGGAGACCTTCGCGGAGCTGGTGCCCTCCTTCGTGCCGGGTTGCAGGAGCGGGCGCAGGCCGGCCCAGGTGCCGATGATGTCCTCCCGCGTCAACGGCCGGGCCAGGACGGCGTTGGCGTGGTCCAGGACGTAGTCGATGTCCGCGGCCGTCGCGACCGGGTGCTGGAGTTCCTGCCTCCACGGCGTGTCCGTGGTGCCGATGACCCAGTAGCGGGACCACGGGATCACGAAGAGCACGCTCTTCTCCGTCTGCAGGATCAGGCCCGCCTCGCCGCGGATGCGCTCCCGGGGCACCACGATGTGGATGCCCTTGGAGGCCAGGACGCGCAGGCCGCCGGTCTCCCCGGCCAACGCCTCCGTCTCCTCGGTCCAGACCCCGGTGGCGTTGATGGTGTGCCGCGCGTGCACGCGGAAGCGGTCGCCGGTTTCGAGGTCGCGCAGGAGCGCGCCGTCGATGCGGCCCGACGCGTCCTTGGTCAGGTCGACGACCTGCGTGCGGCTGGCCGCGTGGGCGCCGTGCGACGCCGCGGTCCGGATGAGGGTGGAGACCAGGCGGGCGTCGTCCACCGAGGCGTCCCAGTAGCGGATGGCGCCGACGGCGGCGTCGTGCCGCAGGTCGGGGAAGAGCCGTTCCATCCCGCCGCGGGTGAGGTGGCGGTGGAGGGGCAGCGCCCGCTTGCCCGGGGCGATCGTGGCCAGCGTGTCGTAGAGCGCGACGCCGGCGCCCACGTAGGCCCGTTCCCAGACGCGGTGCTCCAGCGGGTAGAGGAAGGAGACGGGCCGGACCAGGTGGGGCGCCAGCCGGTTGATCAGCTGGTCCCGCTCGGTGAGGGCCTCGTGGACCAGGTGGAAGTCGAGCATCTGCAGGTAGCGCAGGCCGCCGTGCACCAGCTTGCTGGACCGGCTGGACGTCCCGGAGGCCCAGTCCTGGGCCTCGACCACTCCCGTGGCCAGGCCGCGCGTGACCGCGTCGAGGGCCGTGCCCGCGCCCGTGACGCCGCCGCCGACGACGAGCACGTCGAGCGGCTCCTCCGGGGACGTGGTCCGCAGCGCGTCCAGGGCGCGCGTTCGGGACTCCGCCGTGAGGCGGGAAGTATGTTCGGACATCGTTGTCCTTCCGCCGTGAAGCTGTCAGTGGGTAACGTCACACGTCAGCGGCGGATAATCAAGGGTTTGGAGTAGGGGCCGCCGGAAACGGCACGATCGCCGCCGCCGTCTCCGTGGCCCCCTACCCCCGCGGAGTATCCGGCGCTAGTCTGTGCGCGAGTGCGCGCGCCGCAGCGAAGAGCGAAGGAGGGTCCATGGCCGCCGTCGACTGGGACTCGGTTCCCGTGACCGCCCCGCCGCCCGGGGCCGTCGAGGTCACCGAGAACGGGTGGGGGTTCCTGGCGGTCGCGTGCATCCTCGAGCTTGGGGTGCCGAACGCGCTCTACCGGCTGGAGCGGGAGCGGGCGGAGTCGGCCTCCGGCGACGAGGCCTCGATCGAGGACTACCTCGACGCCGCGGACATGACCGGGCCGCCGGACCCGCTGGCGCACCACTGGTTCATCGTCCCGCCGGCCTGCATGCCGACGGAGGGGTTCTGGGAGGCGCTCGCCGACGCGGAGCCCGTGCGGGCCGCCGGCGAGGACCCGGTGTCGGCGCGGCACGGGCTGCGCGAGGCGTTGGGGGTGTTCTATTCCAACAGCTGACCGGTCGCGGTGGGCGTCCGGGCCGGGCGCGGGGCGGGGCCGAACCGCGGGGCGAGCACGGCGTACGCGGCCGCGGCGACCAGCGGCGTGCCGATGCTCCCGACCGTCGCGCCCCACCCCGTCCCGGATTGGACCAGGGCGATGCCGAACGCGGCCGAGGCGAGCCACGCGGCCACGCCGGCGGCGTTCACTGCCGGGAACCCGGAGTCGGGGGTATCCGCCGGGACCGGGATGGCGTGGCCGCGCCGCTCGCGGGCGACCTGCACGAGCGCGATGGCCACCCAGCCGGTCACCAGCGCGCCCTGCCAGGCGAGGGCGACCAGGAGGTACTGGACGACCGGCAGCAGCATGAGCAGGTAGATGACGACGGCGCAGGCCGCAGTCCAGACCCAGCGCGGGGCGCGGACGCCGAGCGCGCGTTCGCCGAACTCGCCGAGGTTGGAGATCCCGAGCGCGTAGTTGGCGGTGTTGATGCGGGTCTGGGAGACGAACACGACGAGCAGCCCGAGCGGGCCCATGAGGTCGACGAGCCCGCCGGCGACTCCCGTCTCCGTCGCCTCCAGGCCCGGGATCGCGAACGTGAGGTAGATGCCGACCAGGGCGTTGGCCCCAAACGCCAGCGCATAGAACACCCAGCCGAAGGTGTATCGCCCGTGGAAGGCGGCGTCCCCGGGCCGGCCGAGCGCGGCGAAGTCCATCGTGTACATCATCAGGATCCACACGCCCATGAACGCGGCGAACGTGGCCAGCCAGCCGGGGCCACCGGACGCAAGGCCCAGCGCGGGCACCGAGTGGGACAGCCAGCCGTCCGCGGGGCCGTGGGCCACGCGCGCCCAGACGACGGCGGCGAGGAGCCCGCCCCAGTACAGCGGCAGGAGCCAGCCATTGACCTTGTCGAGCCGCTTGTCGATGCCGCCGGCCACGAGCGGGACGGTGTAGGCGACGACGGCGGCGTACCAGAGGGCGGCCGGGCCACCGAATTGGGCCTGGAGCGCGTACGCGAGGATGCTGCCCTCGAAGACGGCGTAGTAGATGGCCGTGGCGGCGAAGACCAGTGTGGCCAGGACGGCCCCGTGCCGGCCCAGCAGCTGGCGGGAGAACAGGGCGACCGTCAGGCCGTTCCGCATCGCGTGGCGGGACAGGACGCGGTTGATGGCGCCGTACGCCGCGATGGTCAGGACCAGGCCTGCCAGCGTGTCGAGCGTGCCGTAGGCCAGTGCCAGCGAGGCGCCGATGTAAACGAAGAACATGGCGCTGACCAGGCCGTACCAGGCCATCGACAGGGAGGCGCGGCCCATCGTGGGTGCGGCGGCCGGTGGTGCGGTGGGGTGCATGGTGGACTCCTTGCGAACGGATCGGGTGGGCCGATCGGGAACCGGTGGACTCCACCTTCTGTTGTGACCCGCGCCACTGTCGCTGTCCCCGATGAGAACCTTGCGCGTCCTCTCTTGGGGATTCTCCAAAGGCGCCGCCGGCGGGTGGGGCGCCGCTAGCATGGCGCCATGGACGACTCGATCACCCTCCGGTTCCTGGCCTCGCCCACGGACGTCTCCGCCGACGGCGACACGGTCCAGGCCGGGCGCGTGCTCGAGTGGATCGACAAGGCCGGGTACGCGTGCGCCGTCGGCTTCAGCGGCGGCTACTGCGTCACCGCGTACGTGGGGAACGTGCACTTCACGCGGCCCATCCGCAACGGCGACCTGATCGAGGTCGTCGCCCGCGTCGCCCACACGGGGCGCTCCAGCATGCAGGTGGTGGTGACCGTGGACTGCGCGGACGTGCGCTCGCGGGAGTTCCGGCCCGCCATGGACTGCATCCTGGTCTTCGTCGCGGTGGGGGAGGACGGGCGGCCGCGGCCCGTGCCCCGGTGGTCGCCGTCGGACGACGCCGCGGCCCGCCTGGCCCGCGGGATCGAGGGGCGGGTCGAGGCCCGACGCGAGATCCGGGACGCCATGCGTGCTCAGGCCTACACGGACGCCGGGACGACGCCGTCGGAGCGGTTCCGCTTCCTGGCCGCGCCGGGCGACGTGAACTGGGGCGGCAACGCGCACGGCGGGATCGTGATGCGCTGGATCGACGAGGTCGCCCGCGCGTGCGCGATGGGCTGGTGCGGGGCCGACGCCGTCGCCGTCTACTCCGGGGGCATCCACTTCGTGAACCCGATCCACATCGGGGACCTCGTGGAGCTGACCGCCCGGATGATCCACACCGGCCCGCACAGCATGCACATCGCCGTGCACGTGCGGGCCCGCGACCCGCGCGGCGGCGAGTGGCGGGAGACCACGCACTGCATGACCGTCTTCGTCACGCGCACGCCCGAGGGGTCCGCGGCCGCCGTCCCGCAGCTGGTGCTGCGCTCCGACGAGGACCGGCGGCTGGATGCCCACGCCGTCGACCTGGTGCGGCGGCGGGCGGAGCTGGAGCCGCTGGGGTTCGAGTCCGAGCGCGTCTACTGATCCCGGGCCGGGCCGCCGCGGCGGGACGGCGCTCCCGGCGGCGGTACCGTGGGGGTGGCGGCCCGGACGGCCCGGGCCCGGAAGGAGTGGCACCGTGTCCATCGTCGTCATCAACGCGCTCAACGTCCCCGAGGGCTCCGGGACCGAGCTCGAGGCGCGTTTCGCCGCCCGCAAGCACGCGGTCGACTCCGCCCCGGGCTTCGAGGGCTTCCAGCTGCTGCGCCCGGTCGCCGGCGAGGACCGCTACTTCGTCTACACGCAGTGGGCCAGCCGCGAGGACTACGAGAACTGGCGCGACAACCGGGCGCCCGCGGCCCACGCCGGCGGGCAGAAGCCGGTGGCCAGCGGCAACGAGCTGCTGGAGTTCGAAGTCGTCGACCTGGCCGGCTGACGGCCACCCCGAGGAGGAACAGCCATGCCCCATCTGCTGCAGGTGGACTTCCCGCTGCCCGGCCCGTTCGGCCAGGCGATGACGGAGGCCTTCACCGATCTGGCGCACAGCATCAACGACGAACCCGGCTTCCTCTGGAAGGTCTGGACCGAGAACGCCGACGCGGGCGAGGCCGGCGGGATCTACCTGTTCGAGACCCGCGCGGACGCGGAGAACTACCTGCGCATGCACACCGATCGCCTGCGCGGCTTCGGCGTCACCGACGTGAACGCCAAGGTCTTCGAGGTCAACGAGGCGCTGTCCGCGATCAACCGCGCGACGCTCGCCTAGGGGCGGGAAGACGACGGTGGCGGGGCCGGCTCGCACCCGACCGGCCCCGCCGCCGTCATGCCGTGGCCGGTCGGGTGCGCCTACCGGGCGTTGTCCAGGTCGCGGCGCCAGTCCTCGGCCACCCGCAGAAGCAGGGACTGGAACGCGACCTCCGCGGGCGCCCGCACGCGGTCGTGGCGTTGGCCGAGGACCACGCGGCGCGACGGGGCGCCGTCGCCCAGGGGCAGGATCTTCACGCCGGGGTGGTGGTTGACGACGGCGGAAAGAGGCGCGAGTGCGATGCCCAGCCCGACGCTGACCATGGCCTGGGCCTCCTGGTAGTCGTTGGCCTGGAACGAGATCCGTGGCGAGTAGCCCGCGGCGTTGCAGGAGCGCTCGAGGACCTCCGCGACCGGATGCTCGTTGGCCCGGACGATCCACTGCTCGTGACGCAAGTCCTCCATGGCGACCTGCGCTTCCCCGGCCAGCGGGTGTCCCGCCCCAACCACCAGCACCGTCGGCTCGTCGAAGACGGGCGTCAGGTCGAACTGCCGGTCGTCGAGCGGATGCCACTCGTACTCCCACAGCAGGCACAGCCCCACGTCGCCGCGGCCGAGTAGGTCCAGGAGCCGGTCAAGCCGGTGGCTGCGCACGTCGAGCTTGACCGCGGGGTAGTCGCGGCGGAAGCTGCTGATGACCAAGGGCAGGAACGAGCCGCCGAGTGTGGGGAACGTGCCGACCGCGACGCTGCCTCCGTTGACGCCGGCCAGGTTGGCGAGGTCCGCGGAGGCCGCATCCATCTGCCGCAGGATGGTCCGGGCGTGCCCTGCCAGGACGTGCCCGGCGTCTGTCGGCACCATGCCCCGGGGGTGACGGCGAAGGAGCGGCTGGCCGACCTCCTCTTCCAGCTTGCGCAGGGCCTGCGAGACGGCCGAGGGCGTATAGAAGAGCTCGTCGGCGGCCGCGCTGACCGACCCCGTTTCCACCACCTTCAGGAGAACCTGAAGTCTCTTGACGTCAAGCACCGCGCCTCCTTGTAGCAGTTCTACATCCCGGTGAAGCATACGCGGATTCCACTGAATAGGCCGCCCTCCGGCGCGACGACGTGACGGAGGGTGTTCGCGCATCGTCGGTCGTTCAAGGCGTAGCAGCGGCTCCGCATCAATGATTGAAGCAAAGCTACAGGGTTCTCAACTTTCCATAAATAGTAATTCAAGCACGAGTGCTCCACCATCGACGTAAGAGAAGGTGCCGGAGGTCACATCCCCGGCCCAGGAGCACTACCCTTGGACGGCACATGAACACCACCCCCCTGGCTGTTCCCGCGCTCTGGATGCGCGGCGGCACCAGCAAATGCTGGGTCTTCGAACGGGAGGACCTCGAGATCGACGGCTACAGCCTCGATGAAGCCCTGCTGCGGCTCTACGGCAGCCCGGACCCCCGGCAGCTCGACGGCGTGGGCGGCGCGACGTCGACCACCAGCAAGGCCGTGATCCTGTCGCGGTCCGCCGAGCCCGGCGTCGACGTGGACTACACGTTCGCCCAGGTCGGCATCGACGAGGGCAAGGTCGACTGGGGCAGCAACTGCGGCAACTGCTCCGCCGTCGTCGCGCCCTTCGCCCTCGAGCGCGGCTGGGTCGAGCCCCAGACGGGCGAGACCGTGGTCCGGTGCCGCAACACGAACACCGGCCAGACCATCCTCGAACGGGTGTCCACGCCCGGGGGCCGGTGGGACCCGCGACTCGACACCACGATCCCGGGCGTTGCCTTCCCCGGAACCGCCGTCGGCCTCGGGTTCGTCGACCCGGCGGGCCGCACGACCGGGTCCCTGCTGCCGACGGGCCGCCCCGCCGACACGCTGCACACGCCCCACGGGGCCGTCGAGGCCACGCTGCTCGACGCCGGCGCGCCGCTGGTGATCGTCTCCCCGGAGACGGCCGGCCTCGCCGGGGTGCCCTACGAGGACTGGCGGCTCCAGGTCCTGCCGGAACTCGACCGACTCGACGCAGTCCGGCGTGCCGGCGCCGTCGCGATGGGCATGGCCGCCTCGCCTGAGGCGGCCGCACGCGCGGTCCCAAAGCTCGCGGTCGTCGGGCCGGAGCGTCCGGCCGGAAGCATGGGGGAGGGGGCGGACCTCGAGGTCCTCATGCTCTCCATGGGCAACCCGCACCCGGCCCTGGCCATCACCGGCAGCGTCGGCCTCACGATCGCGGCGGCCACGCCCGGGACGGTCGTCGCACGGGCGCTGGGCCGCGCGGCGGGCGAGGACCTGCTGCTTCGGACACCCGCGGGCGTCATCTCCACCTGGCGGCGCATGATCGACGGCGCCGACGTCGTCGGATCCGTCCGCACCGCGCGCATCCTCGCCCGCGCCCACCTTCCCCTTCCCCCACCCGCCACCCACCAGACGGTCGACACCCTGCGACCGAAGGAGTACACCGTGAAGCAGGAACCGCACCACGCCCCGGGCCGGCCCTCGCCACTGGAGGAACTCATGGAGCGCGCCGATCCGCCGCAGCACTCCCGGCGCACGGTGCTCACCGCCGTCGGGCTCTTCGCTGCGCTGGGGCTCGGCACCACCGTCTTCGGCGGCCGGCTGCTCAACCCTCCGGCCACGACCGAGGACGGCGACTACGCCGGGGAGACGCTCAAGGTCGTCATCCCGCTGGCCGAGGGCGGTGGCACCGACACGTGGGCCCGCTTCATCGGCTCCGAGATGACCCACTTCATCCCCGGCGAGCCCGGGTTCGCACCGGTCAACGAGTCCGGCGGCGAGGGCATCAGCGGTTCCAACCGCTTCGCGACCTCGGCCCGCGACAACGGCACCGAGATCCTGGTCAGCACGGCCAGCACCGTCGTCCCGTGGGTCTTGGGCCGTTCGGCGGTCAAGTACTCGTTCGACAGGCTCACCCCGATCCTCGTCAACGGGACGGGCGGCGTCATCTACGGGCGGGCCGCCGCAGGGGTCAAGGGGCTGAAGGACCTCGTGGACCGGGAGAAGCCGCTGGTCTTCGGAGGCATCAGCGCCACCGGTCTCGACCTGACCACGCTCGTCGCGTTCGACTTGCTTGGCGCCGACGTCTCCGCCACGTTCGGCTTCGAGGGACGCGGCCCGGTCAACCTGGCCCTGCAGCGCGGCGAGGTCGACCTCGACTACAGCACGACGAGCTCCTACGGCTCGGCCGTCGAGGGCATCGCGAAGGAGGGCAAGGCCACCGTGCTCATGTCCTTCGGGCAACTCGACTCCGCCGGGAAGGTGGTCCGCGACCCGAACTTCCCGGACGTGCCGACCGTCGTCGAGGCGTACGAGAGCATCCACGGCCAGGCCCCCTCGGGCGAGAAGCTCGAGGCGTACAAGACCTTGCTCGGTCTGACCTACACGTACCAGAAGGGCCTGTGGGTCCCACACGACACCCCGGAGAAGGCGGTGGCCCTCTTGCGCGAGTCCGCCCACCGCATGTCCGCGGACCGGGACTTCAACGAGCGGGCGAAGGAGGTCCTCGGCGGCTACCCGATCGCGGCCGACGCCTCGCTCGGCGACCGGGTCGCCACCGCCTACACCGTCACCGAATCCACCAAGCAGTACGTCCAGCGCCTGCTGCACGAGACCTACGGCATCACCGTCGACTAAGGACCCACCATGCTCGAATCAGCCATGGCCGCATTGGCCTCCCTGGCAGACCCGTCGCTGCTGCTCATGCTCCTCCTCGGAGTCGTCGCGGGACTGGTCATGGGCCTCATCCCGGGGCTCGGCGGCACCGGAGCCGTCGCCATCCTCCTGCCCGTGACGTTCGGCATGGAGCCCGCCCCCGCGCTGGCCCTGCTCATCGGCGCCCTCGCCGTCGTCCACACCTCCGACACCGTCTCCGCCGTCCTACTCGGCGCCCCCGGATCCGCGTCCGCGTCGGTCACCATGCTCGACGGCTACTCGATGGCGCGGAAGGGCCAGGCCAAGCGCGCGCTCAGCCTGGCGTTCCTCTCCTCGATGGCCGGCGGCGTGATCGGCGCCATCGGCCTCACCCTGGCGATCCCGCTGGCCCGGCCGCTCGTGCTGTCCTTCGCCAGCCCCGAGCTGTTCATGCTCACGGTCCTCGGCGTGGCACTGGCCGCCGTGCTGTCCCGGGGCAACGTCGTCAAGGGCCTCGTCGCCGGCCTGCTGGGCCTGCTGCTGGGCATGGTCGGCACCTCGCCCACCACCGCCGAGGAGCGGTTCACGTTCGGCAACCTGTTCCTCGCGGACGGGCTGTCCCTCGTCGCCGTCGCGCTGGGCATCTTCGGCCTGGCCGAGATCGCCTCCCGCGCCAGCCAGCGCCGCGGCGAAGACGCGCCCATCGAGGTCACCGGCGGCTGGGGCTCGGGCATCCTCGAGTGGCTCCGCCACTGGAACCAGGTCATCCGCGGCTCGCTGATCGGCATCTGGGCCGGTGTCCTGCCCGGCGTCGGCGCCACCGCCGGCACCTGGCTGGCCTACGGCCAGGCCGTCGCCACGGCGAAGGACAAGCGCAAGTTCGGCAAGGGCGACCCGCGCGGCATCGTCGGCCCGGAGAGCGCCAACAACTCCGTCGAGTCCGGCGACCTGATCCCGACCCTGCTGTTCGGCATCCCCGGCGGTGTCCCCTCCGCGATGCTGCTCGGCATGCTGCTCACGTACGGCATCCAGCCCGGCCCGACCATCATCACCGACCACCTGGACCTGATGTACCTGATCGTCTGGTCCTTCGCGATCGCCTCGGTCCTGGGCGCCCTGTTCTGCTTCCTGAGCGTGCGTCCGCTGGCGTCGCTGACCAAGGTCCCGTTCGCAGTCCTGGCCGCCGGCCTGGTCGCCATCATGCTGCTCGGCTCCTTTCAGGAGGGCGGCCAGCTCGGTGACCTGTGGATCATGCTCCTGCTCGGCGTCGCCGGCTGGGTCCTGAAGTCCACCGGCTTCCCGCGGGCGCCGTTCCTGATCGGCTTCGTCCTGGCGATCCCGCTCGAGCGCTACTACTTCCTCACCGACAGCCTCTACACCGGCTTCGAATGGATGCTCCGGCCCGGCACCCTCGTGTTCATCGCGGTCCTGGTCCTGCCGATCCTGTGGAACGTCTTCAAGTGGTTCCGCGCCCGTCGCCGCCTCGACCGCGACGACGACCCCCGCCTTGAGGAGACGGACGCCGAGGCGCCGCTGACGAACACGCGCTGGTCCCTGGGCGCCGCGGCCGTGGCCGTCGCCGTCTTCGGTTTCTCGCTGCTGCTGTCGGCGTCCTTCTCGCCGGAGGCCCGCCTGGTCCCGCAGCTCATCGGGTGGATCGGACTGGCGATGTCCGCGGCGCTGCTGGCGCAGGAGCTGCGCGTGCGCCGCCTCCGTTCCGCGGCCCCGGGAGCCCACGACGGCGGGGCGCCCGCTGTGCCCGGACGGTCCGCCGATGCCGTCCTCCCGGGCGCGGGGTTCGCGGCGGCATCCGCCCCCGCCGCCCCGGCGGGCGCGGCGGGCACGCCGGCCCACGGCGCCGAGGCCGGCGGCCCGGCCCGCGAGGCCGTCGCGCCCGGCTCCGTCGCCGTGGCAGCGCCGGCCGAGGCCGCGGCCGTCGAGGACGAGCCGGCGCCGGTCTCCGTCCCCGCACCCGCCGGGACCGGGTTCGCGTTCAAGACGTTCGCGTGGATGGCCGGCTTCCTGGTCCTCACCGCGACGGTCGGGTATCTGGCAGCCGTGATGGTCTTCGTCCCGGCGTTCCTGCTGGTCGTCGCCCGGGCCCGCACCCGCACGGCGGTCATCTACACCGCGGTCCTCTACGCTGTGCTGCTGGTGCTGCCGTCCCTGCTGCCGATCGACCTGCCCGCCGGCTGGCTCGGCCGCCTCGTGTCCTGACCGACCTCGACTCCAAGGAGCCCACCATGGCCGTCCTGGCCTGCTACACCGACACCGCGGAGGGGCGCGCCGCCGTCGACCGCGCGTTCATCGAGTCCTGCCGGCTCGACGACGAGCTCGTGATCGTCGACATGGGTGGCCAGCGCGACGGCGGCGGCCTGAAGGGAGTGGACCTGGACGGGTTCCGCTCCTCCGGACGCAGCGTCCGCGTCCTCCCCGCGTCAGAGACGGTCCACGACCCGTCGGACCTGGTCCTGCAGACCCAGCAGGAGCTGGACGCGACGCTCATCGTGCTGGGGCTCCGGCGCCGGTCCCGGGTCGGGAAACTGATCCTCGGCAGCCGGGCGCAGCGGATCCTCATCGAGGCGGACTGCCCCGTCCTCGCGGTCAAGGCCACGTAGCGCGCCGGCATTGTCCCCGGGCCCGGCGGGGGGAACGACGACGGCGGGGCCGGCTCGCAGTGAGCCGGCCCCGCCGCCGTGATGTCCAGACGAGGGTGTCGCCTACTCGGTGACCTCGAACTCGATGGTCTTCGTGAACTCGCGGCCGTGGACGTCGGTCGCCGTGACCTCGGCGGTGTGCGTGCCGACGGAGAGGTTCTCCGGCAGCTGCAGGCGCCACAGGTGCATGGAGCGGTCGGCCAGGCTGCCGCCGTGGACCAGCTGCTCCTGGACGGCGACGGGGTCGGACCACTCGGCGCCGATCCGCGGGGCCTCGCCCTCCATCTGCTGGGTGCGCTCGGCCTCGACGGCGGCGCCGCCGTCGATGGCGACCTCGACCTCGGAGCCGGTGGAGCCCATCCAGAAGTTGGTGGTCAGCCACGTGCCGGCCAGGTCGGCCTGGGCGACGGCCAGCGGGTTCTCGAACTCGGGGGCGTCGCCCTTGTTGTCGACGTTCTCCCCGTACCAGTCGCGGTAGGCCGGGGTGTTCAGGCCCAGGGCCATCTGGTGGTCCGCGTCCTGGCCGCGGACGGTGAAGCGCTCGGTGACCTCGGTGTTCTTGATGTCGAGGGTCAGCACGCCCGGGCGGGCGCCGTCGCGCTGGATCGCGGTCGGCAGGCCGTCCTCGTTCAGGCGGCCGGAGTACCAGTCGCCGGAGATCGCGCCGGCGGTGATGTGCGTGAACGGCAGCTCGTCCACGCCCATGACCTCCTTCCAGCCCTCCATGGAGTCGCCCTCGCGCAGGTTCTCGAGGCTGTGGGTGTGGCCGCCGAGGGCGATGGCCTCGCGGTCGCCGATGATCTCGTAGATCTCCTTGACCTGGTCGATCTGGTGCTTGGCGCTGCCCTGGTCGGCGAAGTCCAGCAGCGGGACGTGGCCGGCGAGGACGATCAGCTTGTCCTCGGGGACCTGGGCGATGTCGTTGCGCAGCCACTCGAGCTGGCGCTCGTCGAGGGCGCCGTTGTAGCTGCCGCTGCCCTCGAGCGGGTACTCGACGGTGCTCAGGGCGACGACGTGGGCCTTGCCGGAGTCGTACGAGTAGTACTCGGCGCCGAACTGCGCGCGGTAGGAGTCGAACGCGTGCTCGCTGTCCGGGGCGTCGAAGTCCAGGTCGTGGTTGCCGGGCAGGAAGCGGGCCGGGCCGTTGAGCATGCCGGCCAGGTCGCGCGTGTGCGTGTAGAGGTCCGGGCGGTCGCCGACGACGTCGCCGATGAAGAGGGCGCCGCAGCCCATGTAGTCGTCGCGCTCGGCGAGGTCGGCGAAGGCGCCCTTCTTGGCGTACTCGACCTGCTGCTCGGTGTAGGTCTGGATGTCGCCGCCGATGAGGCAGGACTGCTCCGGGGACTGGGTGAGCTTGCTCTGGGCGAGCGGGAAGTTCACGGCGTCCGGCAGGGCACCCGTGGGGGCGATGCCGCCGTAGCGCAGCTCGGGGGAGCCCTCCGGCAGGTGGGTGTAGGAGAACTGGGCGACGTTGTCCTCGTCGACCGGCACCTGGTAGCCGCGCGGCTGGGTGACGAACACCGTCATGTTCTCGTAGGCCGGCAGCTCGTAGCGGCCCTGGTCATCGCTCGTGACGACGTCGCGGCCGTTGGACACCGTGACGCCGGCGATGCCGGGCTCGTTGGCGTCCTGCTTCGAGTTCTGGTTCTTGTCGTCGAAGACGGTGCCGTCCAGGACGTCCTGGTTCTCGTCGGCGCCGTTCACGACGTCGACGGCGCCGCGATAGGCGGCCTCGGGCCAGTCGGCCCCGGTCGGGGTGCCGATGGGGGCGGCCGTCGCGGCGGGAGCCAGCAGCGCACCGGTGGCGGCGAGGGCGAGCGCCCCGGCCGCGAAGCGGGTGGTCGGGCGGTTGATCGGTGACACGATGTACCTTCCGGTCGAGTGGGTGACGGCCGGCTGCGGAAGCCGGCCGTCACCACCGTTCCGGGGCCGCATTAACTGTTTCCTACGGCAACGGTGACCGGACGATACGCGACGGTGACAGGATTTCGACTCTCTACTGACAGGTGTGTTACACGACACTATGGTTGTCGAACAAGAACTAAACGGGGGGATAATGAAAGAAGCGCGCTCGCTCGGGCTTTATGAGTTTCTCGAGAACACCTTCGATACGGAACCTTTTGAATTCGAAGAGCAGGTGCCGCAAATCGCTCTGGAAATAAAGGTTGAACCTCCAAAATCATATGTGGAGCCCTCAGTTTCCGGATTCGAAGATCTGCCGGCTAGTCCGTTTCTCTTGGTTTCTGCAGCGGCGGCCATGGGAAAGTCACTGACGAGCAAGTCCATCGCAAATCGACTCATGAGTCCCCGCTTGGACCTGGCGCGGATCACAGTTGGAACGGATACGCACCTCGGAGCGCTCACAAAGACCCTCAGATTCAAATCTTTTGGAGACTTTCTCCAACGTTGGGATGACGGACGTGTGGCACTTGTGGTCGATTCGTTGGACGAGGCACCGCTTCGGAGCGGTGAAAGGGCGTACTTCGCATTTCTGGATTCCTTAATTGCTACCGCCAAGCAATTCAGCACGCCGGCCCATCAGATTATCGTTTTGGGCCGTCCGCAAACGATTGAATTGTTTCGAGAGTACTGCCACGCGGCTGAGATGACGGCGCCTGTGGTCGATCTAGATGCCTTGTCGCTCGAAGCCACATTGGAGCTCATTGAGCTGCGTTTAGACGAAGGGAGCGCCACCTCACACAAGGCTTTTCGCCGGCCTGCTCGTGCTTGGTGGTCCAACTACCTCTTCAAGCTCGGAGGACTAATCACGGGCGACGTCCAGCAAATCCAGACGGAACAGTGGGATCTGGTGTCGGATTTCCTGGGGTACCCACCGGTTGTTTCTGCTCTCGCTCCCTCCCTTGAGCGCCCGAATTATTCCCTAGGCACCACAGAGGGCGCGGACAAGCTGACGAGCGCCAAGGGGCGCAGTGCACTACTTATCGGCATCGTCGAGAACCTCGCAGATCGCGAGTCGAAAAAAGTGCAGGACAGTCTCGGGCAGTCTCTCGGTGGAAAATTGCCTGCTCACATCCTGAGGACGCTGTACACCCCTGAAGAGCAGGTGCAGAGGGTGCTCGATGCCTTGGGGTACAAGGTCGCCGTCCAGATGCCAGCGTCGCTACCGGACGAGTTGCGGGGCGAATACGAGGAAAAGCTTGAGATATTCGTGGCCGATCACCCATTCTTGGATGGGCGAGATGATCTGCGGCCTAGGAATGTCATATTCTCGGATTACCTGAGAGCCCTAATGGATTCTTCCTCCACGTACCTAGCAATTGCTAGTCGGAGTACTCGCGAGCACCAGGGACTGTTGCCACTTGGACCGTTCTACGCGCGGTTTTCGCACTCGTTCGCATTGTCTTCGAGCGAAATTTCGGAATCTGAAATTGCTGAAATCCAGACCGAAGACCCAGTTGGTGATCTGCTGGCATCATGGATAACCAGCGCCTCCCGGCCCGGTGAAGTTCATGCCTACTACTTTGATATTGGTGAGGGCCAACCCGTTCTTGATCTGGTGCGCGCACCAGGCGACGGAGAACCTGACAGACTGCAGTTTCGAATTCTTGACAAATCTGGTGTTTTGGCGCTGCCAGCGAAGTTTTCAGACCTAACGGTTGCGACCGACAACGCCATATCCATCCAATCGGCCAGCGGGAGTGTTGCCGTTGGGCCGCGGGTCACGATGACGGCATCCGAAATTGAATCGATTCAACTAGACGAACTGATTTTCGTGGGGGGTTTGGAGAGTGATACTGACACAGACAGCTGGGCTGCAGTGATCGCCACCGATAAAATGCAACTAGTCGGTGACTTTAAAGTAAAAGTCATTCCAGAGAAGTCGCGGGTCAGCCTTGTCTATGCGAATGAGGACGCGCGGCTGCTTCCATTCAAGATCAGCATCGAGACACTTCGGGAACTCTCCGTGCGGCGGTCCTATGAAGGAATCTTGGCGCTTCGTCGCATATTTTCGAGCTTTCGTGGCAAAGGCACGCATTCGTTGAGCCTTAATGCGGATAAGTTCTTGAAGCACATCGTTGGTCGGAGCCCGGTGAACGAGGCGCTGGCTTCTGCCCTACAGCGGACCGGGTTAATTCGTGTTCAGAATGGACTGGCAGTCCTCCATCAGGATTGTCACGCCCGGTTTCAGCTCAGCTATGACATGTATCAAAGCGATGAGTGGCAAAAGAAAATGATCGATGTGCTGACCTTCCTCTTGCGCGAAGACACTGAGCTCTACCAATTTCTCGCTAGAGCGTCTGGGCGGCCCTAAACGTCGGGCCGTTTGTCGCAAATTCGTCGCCTAGATGAGTAATTCCCAATCACTCTTGGGATGAAGACAGGCCCCGGCGGTTTCCGCCGGGGCCTGTTAATCGTTAGCGGAGGGTGTTAAGCCTCGTATGTGAACCCAAAACTAAACACCCTCCTGACCTCACTCTACGTCTTCCTCACCGATAGCGTCCTGCCCGGACTGGGTCATTCACCCTCCACGCGGCCAGGCCGCAAGCCGGTCCTGGCCGAGGCGGAGCTGCTGTGCCTGGCCGTGGCCCAGCACCTACTGCACGGCTCTTCCTCCGAGACGCGGTGGGTCCGCTACGCGCACACCCACCTGCGGGGCATGTTCCCCGGCATCCCGGGCCAGTCTGGCTACAACAAACGCATCCGCGCCGCCGGACCGCTCATTTCGGCGGCAATCACCGCGCTGGCCCGCGACACCGAGTCCTGGCACGAGGTCCTGCGCCTGCTTGATTCCACCCCCGTCCCCTGCGCGGCCTCCCGCGAGACGGTCAAACGCTCCGACCTGGCCGGGCACGCAGGCTACGGGTACTGCGCCTCGCACTCCCGGTTCTTCTGGGGACTGCGCCTCTACCTGATCAGCACCCCCGACGGGATGCCGGTGATCTGGGGATTGGCCAACCCCAAGCTCGGGGAACGCGAGGCCACCCAGGCGATGCTCGAACGGGACCACCACCTCATCCGCAGCGG
>NZ_JBXAEW010000016.1:44680-94151 GCF_056782315.1 Arthrobacter paludis | reverse complement strand
GGTTGCCACGACAGGGCGGTGAAAGGGTTACGGCGGCCATAGCGTGGGGGAAACGCCCGGTCCCATACCGAACCCGGAAGCTAAGACCCACAGCGCCGATGGTACTGCACCCGGGAGGGTGTGGGAGAGTAGGACACCGCCGGACAACCATTACCAGGACCCCCAACCCCCACCAGGGTTGGGGGTCCTGACGCTTAACCACCCGGCACCCTTTCCGGCCGCGGCCGGTCCCACCTAGGGTCTGGGCCATGGACACCGCAGCGACCCCACCGGCCCGCCCCACGGCCGGACCGCTCGACACCGACGCCCTCGAGCGGTGGTGGCGGGCCGCGAACTACCTTTCGGCCGGCCAGATCTACCTGCGCGCCAACCCGCTCCTGCGCGAACCCCTCGCCCCCGAGCACATCAAAAGCCGGCTCCTCGGCCACTGGGGCACCACGCCCGGCCTCAACTTCGTCTACGCCCACCTCAACCGGGCCATCCGCGAGCGCGCCCAGCCGATGCTCCTCGTGACCGGGCCCGGCCACGGCGGCCCCGCCAACGTCGCCAACACGTACCTCGAGGGCACCTACACCGAGACGTACCCCGACATCAGCCGCGACGAGGCCGGCCTGGCCCGGCTCTTCCTGCAGTTCTCCTACCCGGGCGGGATCCCCAGCCACGCGGCGCCCGAGACGCCCGGCTCCATCAACGAGGGCGGCGAGCTCGGCTACTCCCTGGCCCACGCCTACGGCGCGGCCTTCGACAACCCGGACCTCGTCGTCGCCTGCGCCGTCGGCGACGGGGAGGCCGAGACGGGAGCCCTCAACGCGTCCTGGCACTCGACGTCCTTCGTGGACCCCGTCCACGACGGCGCGGTCCTGCCGATCCTGCACCTCAATGGCTACAAGATCGCCAACCCCACCGTGCTGGCGAGGATGCCGCGGGCCCGGCTCCGCAGCTACCTCGAGGGCGTCGGCCAGGAGCCGCACTTCGTCGACATCGAGGACCCCGACGACCACGCCGGCGCCCATGCCGCCTTCGCCCGGGCCCTGGACGCGTGCCTGGACCGGATCGCCGAGATCCAGGCCGACGCCCGCGCCGGAGCCCGGGACCCGGGACGGGCGGCCCCCGCCTGGCCCGCCCTCGTGCTCCGGTCCCCCAAGGGGTGGACCGGGCCCCGCGACGTCCACGGCAAACCCGTCGAGGGCACGTGGCGCTCCCACCAGGTCCCGCTCTCCGGGGTCCGCGACAACCCGGAGCACCTCGGGCAGCTCGAGGAGTGGCTGCGCAGCTACCGGCCGGACGAGCTGTTCGACGCGCGCGGCGCCGTCCGCCCCGCCGTCGTCGAACTCAACCCGCCGCCCGGGCTCCGGCTGGGAGCCACCCCGCACGCCAACGGCGGCCGGCTTCTCGCCGACCTCGCCCTCCCCGACCCCGCCGCCCACCTGGTCGACGTCCCCGCGCCGGGCACCGAGCGCGCCGGGGCCATGGGCCACCTTGGCGGATGGCTGCGTGAGGTCATCGAGCGGAACCCCGACACCTTCCGCCTGTTCGGGCCCGACGAGACCGCGTCCAACCGCCTGCAGGACGCCTACGAGGCGACGGACAAGGTCTGGCAGGGAAGGATCGAGCCCACCGACGAGCACCTGGCCCGGGCCGGGCGGGTCATGGAGGTCCTCAGCGAGCACCTGTGCCAGGGCTGGCTCGAGGGCTACCTCCTGACCGGAAGGCACGGCGTGTTCAACAGCTACGAGGCGTTCGTGCACGTCGTCGACTCCATGTTCAACCAGCACGCCAAGTGGCTCGAGGCCAGCCGCCGCCTCGACTGGCGCGCCCCGGTGGCGAGCCTGAACTACGTGCTCTCCTCGCACGTCTGGCAGCAGGACCACAACGGGTTCTCGCACCAGGACCCCGGCTTCCTCGACCTCGTCGCCAACAAGCGGGCCGAGGTCGTGCGCGTCTACCTCCCCGTCGACGCCAACACGCTCCTGCTCACCATGGACCACGCCCTGCGCTCCCGCGACTACGTCAACGTCGTCGTCGCCGGGAAGGCCCCGGCCCTGCAGTGGCTCGGTCCGGAGGAGGCCGCGGAGCACTGCGCGGCCGGCGTCGGCGTCTGGGACTTCGCGGGCAGCGAGGAGCCGGGGCAGGAGCCCGACGTCGTGCTCGCCTGCGCGGGCGACGTGCCGACCACGGAGACCGTCGCCGCAGCCGCCCTGCTGCGCCGCGACGCCCCGGGCCTGCGCATCCGCGTCGTCAACGTCATCGACCTGATGCGCCTCCAGGACGACCGCACCCACCCGCACGGGTTGTCCCGCGCCCGGTTCGACGAGCTGTTCACCCGCGACAAGCCCATCGTGTTCGCGTTCCACGGCTACCCGTCCCTGGTCCACAGGCTCGCCTACCGGCACACCAACCACGCGAACCTGCACGTGCACGGCTTCATCGAGGAGGGCACCACCACGACGCCCTTCGACATGGCCATGCTCAACCGGATCGACCGGTACCACCTGGCGCTCGACGTCCTGGCCCGCGTCGACGGCCTCGGGGCCCGGCACCCGGACCTGCGCGGACGCTACGAGGCGGCGCTGGACCGCGCCCGCGACCACACCCGGCGCCACGGGGACGACGCGCCGGAGATCTCGGAGTGGACGCTCGGCGCGCCCCTGGGTGAATGAACGACGGCGGCGCCCGCGCGCCGGGCGTTCGCGGTGAGGCGAACCCGCCTCGCCCCCGTGTGGGGCCGGGCCCGCGGGCAGTAGGGTGTGGTGCACAGTGCAGCGCGCGCCACACCCGCCGGCGCCCCCGAGACGAATGCGCAGGAGCCATGACCGCCGAACCCACCGCCCTGTCCTCCGGCCAGACGCCGGACCACCGCGACCACGCCGTCCGCCCGCAGGACGACCTCTACCGGCACGTCAACGGGGCCTGGCTCGCGACCGCCGAGATCCCCGCCGACCAGGGCAGCTACGGCTCGTTCATGGCGCTGCGCGACGAGTCCGAGGCCTCCGTGCGCGCGCTCATCGAGGACGCCCAGAGGGACGCGGCGGAGGGGACCGGGGACGCGCGGAAGCGCCGCATCGCCGCCCTCTACACCAGCTTCATGGACGAGGAGGCGATCGAGGCCAAGGGCATGAACCCCATCCGCGCGGACCTCGCCGACGTCTACGCCGTGGACTCCGTCGAGGGCCTCGTCCGCCTCACCGGGGCACTCCAGCGCCGCGGGGTCTCCGGCTTCTACCAGGCCGGGGCCAGCAGCGACCCCGGCGCCCCCGACCGGAACCTCCTCACGTTCCTGCAGTCCGGCCTCGGCCTGCCCGACGAGTCCTACTACCGCGAGGAGTCCTTCGCGCAGCTGCTCGGCGAGTACCGCGAGCACCTCGGCCGCCTGCTCGCCCTCGCGGAGGTCCCGGACGCGGAGGCCGCGGCGGAGGCCGTCGTCGGCCTCGAGACCGCGCTGGCCGCACACCACTGGGACCGGGTCAAGTGCCGCGACGCCCAGGCCCGCTACAACCTGCTCACCGCGGAGCAGCTGCTCGCGCTCCACCCGTCGATCGCCCTGTGGCTCGAGGGGGCGGGCATCGAAGCGAAGTACTACGCCGAGGTCGACGTCTGGCAGCCCGACTACCTCGAGGGCCTCGAGCGGGTCCTGGCCGCGCAGCCGCTCGACGCCTGGCGCCACTGGCTCGCGGTCCAGGTCGTCCGCTCCAACGCCCCCTACCTCTCCGGGGCCTTCGTCCGCGAGAACTTCTCCTTCTACTCCGCCAAGCTCGCCGGCACGACCGAGCTGCGGGAGCGCTGGAAGCGCGGGGTCGCGTTCACCGAGGGCGCCGTCGGCGAGGACATCGGCCAGCTCTACGTCGAGCGGCACTTCCCGCCGGCCCACAAGGAGCTGATGGACCGGCTGGTCGCCAACCTCATCGAGGCCTACCGCCAGTCGATCGCGGGCCTGGCCTGGATGGGGCAGGAGACCCGCGAGCGGGCGCTGGAGAAGCTGTCCATGTTCCGGCCCAAGATCGGCTACCCGGTCAAGTGGATCGACTACTCGCCGATCGAGGCGGACCCGGCGGACCTGATCGCCAACGTCGCGGCCGCCAACGCGTTCGAGTTCGCGCGGGAGCTGCAGAAGATCGACGACGGCGTCGACCGGGACCTGTGGTTCATGTACCCGCAGACGGTCAACGCCTACTACCACCCGCTGCTGAACGAGATCGCGTTCCCGGCCGCCATCCTGCGCCCCCCGTTCTTCGGCGCGGACCGCGACGCGGCCTCCAACTACGGGGCGATCGGCGCCGTGATCGGGCACGAGATCGGGCACGGGTTCGACGACCAGGGCTCCCAGTTCGACGGGACCGGCCAGCTGCGCAACTGGTGGACGGACGAGGACCGGACCGCGTTCGAGGCCCTCACGGCCCGGCTGGTGGAGCAGTACGACGCGCTGGTCCCGCCCGAGGCTCCGGAGCACCACGTCAACGGCCGGCTCACCCTTGGTGAGAACATCGGCGACCTCGGTGGCCTGGGCATCGCGTACAAGGCGTACCGGCTGGACCTGGCCTCCCGGGGCGTGGAGGAGGACCCCGTCGTCGGCGGGCTCACCGGCGACCAGCGGTTCTTCCACGCGTGGGCCGAGGTCTGGCGCACCCTGACCCGCCCGGAGACCATGGTCACCCGCATCACCACGGACCCGCACTCCCCGGGCGAGTTCCGCTGCAACCAGGTCCCGCGCAACATGGACGCCTTCCACGCGGCGTTCGGCACCAGGCCGGGCGACGGGATGTGGCTGGACCCGGCCGAGCGCGTCGCCATCTGGTAGGGCGGGCAGTCGACGGCGGCCGAAGGCCCGGACGCCGCCGTCGTCCGCTTCCGTCCGCCCCGGGCGCGCGCCCGCCCGGGACGGGCGGCGCCGGGGGGCGGCCCGTGGTCCCCGCCACCGGCAGGCCCGCGCCCGGGCCGCCACCGGTAGAATCGGATACCGTGACTGCCGATTCCCCCACCGCCACGACCACCGACACCAACGACCAGCGCCAGGTCCGCCTGGATAAGCGCGCCGAGCTGCTGGCGTCCGGACGCGAGGCGTACCCGGTCGGCGTCGAGCGCACGCACACCCTGACCGAGGTCCGCGAGCGCTGGGCCCACCTCGAGGCCGGCGAGGAGACCACCGACGAGGTCGGCGTCGTCGGCCGCATCGTCTTCCAGCGCAACACCGGCAAGCTCTGCTTCGCGACGCTGCAGGAGTCCGGCCCGCACGGCGAGGCCGTGCGCCTGCAGGCCATGCTCTCCCTGGCCAACGTCGGCGAGGAGGCGCTCGCCGACTTCAAGCGCCTCGTCGACCTGGGCGACCACGTCCACATCCGGGGCAAGGTCATCTCCTCCCGCCGCGGCGAGCTCTCCGTCATGGCGGACGAGTGGCAGATGGCGTCCAAGGCCATCCGGCCCATGCCGGTCCTGCACGCCGACCTGAACGAGGAGACCCGGGTCCGGCAGCGCTACGCCGACCTGATCGTGCGCGACGAGGCCCGCGAGATGATCTACAAGCGCGACGCCGTCACGCGCGCCGTCCGCGACACCCTCTACGGCCACGGCTACGTCGAGGTCGAGACGCCCATGCTGCAGCTGATCCACGGCGGCGCCTCCGCCCGGCCGTTCCACACGCACCTGAACGCGTTCGACCAGGACATGACCCTGCGCATCGCGACGGAGCTGTACCTCAAGCGCACCGTCGTCGGCGGCATCCCGCGCGTCTTCGAGGTGGGGCGCCTCTTCCGCAACGAGGGCGTCGATTCGACGCACTCCCCGGAATTCACGACGCTCGAGTGCTACGAGGTCTACGCCGACCAGTTCGTCATGGCCGAGCGGATCAAGGAGATCATCCTCAACGCCGCCGACGCCCTCGGCGCCGGGCGCCTGCTCGAGACGGCCAAGGGCACCATCAACCTCGACGGCGAGTGGCGCTGGCTCGGCGTCTACCCCGGGCTCTCGGAGGCCCTCGGCGAGGAGATCACGCCCGAGACCCCCGAGTCCCGCCTGCGGGAGATCGCGGACGGGCGCGGCATTAAGACGGACCCGAAGTGGAACGCCGAGAAGCTCGTCATCGAGCTGTTCGGCGAGATCGTCGAGCCCACCCTGATGGACCCGACGTTCGTCTACGACTACCCGCCGGCCGCCCAGCCGCTGGCCCGCCCGCACCGCTCCAAGCCGGGCGTCATCGAGGCGTGGGACCTGATCATCGGCGGCATGGAGCGCGGCACCGCGTTCTCCGAGCTCATCGACCCGGTCATCCAGCGCGAGCGCCTCACGGAGCAGTCGCGCCTGGCCGCCGGCGGCGACGACGAGGCCATGCAGCTCGACGAGGACTTCCTGCGCGCGCTCGAGTACGGCGCCCCGCCGATGGGCGGCATCGGCCTGGGCATCGACCGGCTGGTCATGCTCTTCACCGACGTGGGCATCCGCGAGACCATCCTGTTCCCGCTGTTGAAGCCGGAGGCCTGAGCCGGGTGGAGTACGTCGAGGTCCTGACGCCCACCATCGTCGTCGCGCTGATCTTCTGGTTCGTCGTGCGCACGCTGTTCCGCGTGGACCGGAACGAGCGGCGCGCCGAGGCGGAGGCCGAGCGGCGCGTCGCCGAGGGCGGCCAGCGCGGGCAGGGGCCCGACGGCGGCGCCGCGGCCGCGGTGCCCGGCGGGGAAGCGCCCGACGGCGGCGCCCCGGCGCGGGACCCCCACGCCGCCGAGCGGGCGGCCGAGGCCGAGAGCCGGGCCGCGGAGGAGAACCGCCGCCGCGGCGGAACCGACGGGCCCGCCCCCACCGCTTAGACTGGCGCCGTGGCACGGAAAGTCGAAATCACCTACGTCGACGACCTCGACGGCACCCCGGCGGCGGAGACCGTGCACTTCGGGCTCGACGGCAACCACTACGAGATCGACCTCTCCGAGGCCAACGCGGCGCGCCTGCGCGAGGCCCTGGCGCCCTACACGGCGGCGGCGCGGCGCTCGAACGCCTACTCCGCGGCGGAGGCCCCGGCGATCCGCGCCTGGGCCGCCGAGCACGGGTTCCACGTCAGCGAACGCGGCCGGCTCAACACGGAGGTCATCGAGGCCTACCGCGCGGCCCACCCCTGAGCCCGGGTTATCCCGACGGCGAACACGCCCCACAAGCGGGGGCGCGGTGCGTAGCATCGTCAGTACGTGCTAGCGAGGAGTGTGCCGCATGTTTGAGAGATTCACCGACCGTGCCCGTCGCGTTGTCGTGCTCGCCCAGGAGGAGGCGCGCATGCTCAACCACAACTACATCGGCACCGAGCACATCCTGCTCGGCCTGATCCACGAGGGGGAAGGCGTCGCCGCCAAGGCCCTCGAATCGCTGAGCATCTCGCTGGGCGCCGTGCGCGAGCAGGTGCAGGAGATCATCGGCCAGGGCCAGCAGGCCCCGTCCGGCCACATCCCCTTCACCCCGCGTGCGAAGAAGGTGCTGGAGCTGTCGCTGCGCGAGGCGCTGCAGCTCGGCCACAACTACATCGGCACGGAGCACATCCTGCTCGGCCTGATCCGCGAGGGCGAGGGCGTCGCCGCCCAGGTCCTCGTGAAGCTCGGCGCCGACCTGAACCGGGTGCGCCAGCAGGTCATCCAGCTGCTGTCCGGCTACCAGGGCGGCAAGGAGACGGCGGGCGCCGGCGTCAGCCAGGGCGGCCAGTCCGAGGGCACCCCGGCCGGCTCGGTCGTGCTGGACCAGTTCGGGCGCAACCTCACCCAGGCCGCCCGCGAGGGCAAGCTCGACCCCGTGATCGGGCGCGAGTTCGAGGCCGAGCGCGTGATGCAGGTGCTCTCCCGCCGCACGAAGAACAACCCCGTGCTCATCGGCGAGCCCGGCGTCGGCAAGACCGCCGTCGTCGAGGGCCTGGCCCAGGCGATCGTCCGCGGCGACGTGCCGGAGACCATCAAGGACAAGCAGCTCTACACCTTGGACCTCGGGTCCCTGGTGGCCGGGTCCCGCTACCGCGGCGACTTCGAGGAGCGCCTGAAGAAGGTCCTCAAGGAGATCCGCACGCGCGGCGACATCATCCTGTTCATCGACGAGATCCACACGCTCGTCGGGGCGGGCGCCGCGGAGGGCGCGATCGACGCCGCCAGCATCCTCAAGCCGATGCTGGCCCGCGGCGAGCTGCAGACCATCGGCGCGACGACGCTCGACGAGTACCGCAAGCACATCGAGAAGGACGCGGCGCTCGAGCGCCGCTTCCAGCCGATCCAGGTCGCCGAGCCGTCCGTGGAGCACACCACGGAGATC
Organism: Arthrobacter paludis; assembly: GCF_056782315.1. NCBI lineage: Bacteria > Bacillati > Actinomycetota > Actinomycetes > Micrococcales > Micrococcaceae > Arthrobacter > Arthrobacter paludis. The sequence goes on along the minus strand of NZ_JBXAEW010000016.1, from coordinate 85,886 downwards.
CTGCGCGGCCTGCGCGACCGCTACGAGGCCCACCACCGCGTCTCCATCACGGACGGCGCCCTGGCGGCCGCGGCGCAGCTCGCGCACCGCTACATCTCCGACCGCTTCCTGCCGGACAAGGCCATCGACCTGATCGACGAGGCCGGCGCGCGCCTGCGCATCCGCCGGATGACGGCCCCGCCCGCGCTGAAGCAGATGGACGAGCAGATCGCCGACGTGCGCCGCGAGAAGGAGGCCGCGATCGACTCGCAGGACTTCGAGGGCGCCGCCTCGCTGCGCGACAAGGAGCAGAAGCTCCAGGAGGAGCGCGCCGAGAAGGAGAAGGCCTGGCGCAACGGCGACATGGACGAGATCGCCGAGGTCGACGAGGACCTGATCGCCGAGGTCCTCGCGAACTCCACCGGCATCCCGGTCGTGAAGCTCAACGAGGAGGAGTCCACGCGGCTGCTCAACATGGAGGCCGAGCTGCACAAGCGGGTCATCGGCCAGGACGAGGCGATCAAGGCGATCTCCACGGCCATCCGCCGCACCCGCGCCGGCCTGAAGGACCCGAACCGCCCGGGCGGATCGTTCATCTTCGCCGGCCCCACGGGCGTGGGCAAGACCGAGCTGGCCAAGGCCCTCGCGGAGTTCCTCTTCGGCGAGGAGGACGCCCTGATCACCCTGGACATGTCGGAGTACTCGGAGAAGCACACCGTCTCCCGGCTCTTCGGCGCCCCTCCCGGGTACGTCGGCTACGAGGAGGGCGGCCAGCTCACCGAGAAGGTCCGCCGCCGCCCGTTCTCCGTGGTCCTGTTCGACGAGGTGGAGAAGGCCCACGCGGACCTGTTCAACTCGCTGCTGCAGATCCTCGAGGACGGCCGCCTGACCGACTCGCAGGGCCGCGTCGTGGACTTCAAGAACACGGTGATCATCATGACCACCAACCTCGGCACCCGCGACATCTCCAAGGGCGTCATGACGGGCTTCCAGTCCGCCTCGGACACGAAGACCGGCTACGAGCGGATGCAGGCCAAGGTCCAGGAGGAGCTGCGCCAGCACTTCCGCCCGGAGTTCCTGAACCGCGTCGACGACGTCGTCGTCTTCCCGCAGCTGTCCAAGGAGGAGATCGTCCAGATCGTCGACCTCTTCGTGGCCCGGCTGGAGAAGCGCATGGCGGAGAAGGGCATGCACGTGGTCCTCACCCGCAAGGCCAAGGAGCTGCTCGCCGAGCGGGGCTACGACCCGGCCATGGGGGCCCGGCCGCTGCGCCGGACCATCCAGCGGGAGATCGAGGACCAGCTCTCCGAGAAGATCCTCTTCGGCGACCTGGCCACCGGCCAGACCGTCACGGTCGACGTCGAGGGCGAGGACGAGCTGGCGAAGTTCACGTTCGCCGGCCACGCCACGGAGGAGGAACTCGAGGGCGAGACCCCGAAGGGCGCCATCGAGTCGCACGCCGCCCACCGGGCCGGCTGACCGTCCACACGGGCACCGGGGCCGTCCGCGCAGCAGCGCGGGCGGCCCCGCCGTGTGTCCGGGCCGCGGTCCCCGCGCCGTGGCTAGGCGGCGGGCGAGGCATAGGATGACGGGATGGAGCAGCCCTACACCATCCGCCCCGCCCGCACCGGAGACGTCGCCCGGATCCGCGAACTTGTGCGTCCCCTGGCCGACCGGCGGGTGCTCCTGGAGAAGGAGGCCGTGGCCTACTTCGAGTCGCTCCAGGAGTTCCTCGTCGCCGTCGACGGTGACGGCAACGTCGTCGGCTGCGGCGCCCTGCACGTGATGTGGGAGGACCTGGCCGAGGTGCGGACCCTGGCCACCGACGCCGGATGGCGCGGCCGAGGCGTCGGCGCGGCGCTGCTGGCCCGCCTGATGGACAACGCCCGGCAGCTCGGCGTGCGGCGCGTGTTCTGCCTGACGTTCGAGGTCGACTTCTTCAGCCGCCACGGGTTCGAGGTCATGCGCGACCAGACCGCCGTGGACCCGACCGTGTATTCCGAGCTGTTGCGTTCCACCGACGAGGGCGTCGCGGAGTTCCTCGACCTGGCCCGGGTCAAGCCGAACACGCTCGGCAACACGCGCATGATCGCGCTCGTGGACTGACCGGCCGGCCCCGCGCCGGAGGGCCGCCGCGCGCCTTCGTGACGCGTGTTTCGCCTGCGGCGCAATCCCCCGATGTTCACCCTGAAGTGGTTTACGCGGACTGTCGAATGTGCGTACCGTGGCTCCACGGGTCGCCCGCGGCGGCCCACCAGGCGCCCCGATCCCCGGACCGGGCGCCGACCGATAACAACCTCCAACGAAAGAAGGTAGGACATGGGCTTCGGAGACAACCTCGGCGGACTCGGCGACAAGGCCAACGAGTTCAAGGAACAGCACGGGGACCAGATCAACCAGGGCATCGACGACGCGCAGGAGCAGCACGGCGACAAGCTGGGCCAGCACAGCGAGGCCATCGACGGCGCGCAGGAGAACTTCCTGGGCGGCGGCCAGGGTGGCCAGGGCGGCGAGAACCCGGAGGACCAGCAGCAGCAGTAGCCTGCCAGCGCACAGGGAAGGGCCCCGTTCGGCATCCGCCGGGCGGGGCCCTTCTGGCGCCGGCCCGGGCGCGCGGAGGCGCGGCGCGGGGTTCTGCTGGCGGGCACACGGACCGGCGGCGCGGGGCTCCGCTGGCCGGCGCGCCGACCGGGGGCGCGGGTCAGTGGGGGAGCGCCACGCCGGCCGGTGACTCGTGGGCCAGGCCGTCGGCGAGCAGGCCCTCGAGGCACCGCCGCCGCTGGGCGCCCTCGGCGGGCAGCGCGCGCAGGCGGGCCAGGGCCCCCGGCGTCCCCTCGCGGGCCGCCCCCGGCGTCCCCTCGCGGGCCGCCCCCGGCGCGCCGCCGCCGTTCCCGCCGGGCCGGACCCCGGCCTCCCCCTCGGGAACCGCGCCGCCGTCGATCGCCAGCAGCACCTCCCGCGGCACCGGCCCGGGAGCCTCCCGCAGGACCGCCATGATCGCGCCGCGCACCTGCCGGTCCGTGCCCGCCCAGGCCTGCCCCTTCGGCGTGTAGTGCGGTTCCGGGCGCCCGGCGGCCACCCAGGCGCACGCGTCGAGCAGCGGGCACTCGGAGCAGCGCGGGGACCGGGCGGTGCACACGAGGGCGCCGAGTTCCATGGTCCCGGCGTTCCAGGCGTTGGCCAGTGCCCCGCCGTCGTCGTCCGCCGCGGGCATCAGGGCGTCGGCGAGCCGCCACTCGGCCGCGGTCGGGCCGCGTTCGGGCAGGGCGCGTCCCGACACGGCGCGCGCGTGGACGCGGCGGATGTTCGTGTCCACGACGGTCTCGGGGATGCCGAACGCGAAGCTTGCAACGGCCGCGGCCGTGTAGGCGCCGACGCCGGGCAGCGTCAGGAGCAGCGCGGGATCCCCGGGGACTCGGCCGCCGTGCCGCTCGACGATCGCCTGGGCGGCCGCGTGCAGGCGCAGTGCGCGGCGCGGATAGCCGAGCCGGCCCCACGCCCTGACCGCTTCGCCGGCCGGCTCGGCCGCCAAGTCGGCGGGGGAGGGCCACCGCCCCATCCACTCACGCCACACGGGCAGCACCCGCACGACGGGGGTCTGCTGGAGCATGAACTCGCTGACCAGCACGCCCCACGGCGTGCGCTCCGCGTGCCGCCACGGCAGGTCGCGCGCGTTCGCGGCGAACCAGTCCGCGACCCGGCGGTGCAGGACGGCTGCCGGTACCGGTGCGGCGTCGGCCGGGCCGGCGTCACGGGTCTCCAGGGGCACGGTCCTCCTCGGGCGGCGCGGCCCGCGGGGCCGCCATTCGGTGCGGGGCGCGGCGTGGGAACCCGGCCCCGGCGGGTGTCCTGAATAGCCTAGTCCCATGTCCACCCCACGCCCCGGTGCGGGCCGCCCCCGGCGCCCCAGTCCCGCCGTGTACCGCCGTCGGCGCATCGTGGCCGCGACGGTCCTGCTGCTCGTCCTCGCGCTGCTCGTCTGGGGCGCGGTCTCGCTCGCGGGCGCCTTCGCGGGCCCGGGCGACGGCGCCGGGACGGCGGCCCCGCCGTCGTCCTCCGCCGACGCGGGCGCCGCGCCCCCTTCCGGCGGCACCGGATCGCCCTCGTCCTCCGCGGCGTCCCCTTCGGGGTCGTCGTCGGCCTCCGCCTCTGCCGCGGCGCAGGCGCCGCGCTGCGCGGAGGCGGACCTGCGGATCACGGCGAGCACGGACCGGCCGTCGTACGGCGAGGGACAGGAGCCGGTGCTGGAGATGGGCATCGAGAACACGTCGGGTTCCCCGTGCGCGGTCGATGTCGGCACCGGAGCCCAGGAGTTCGTGGTGGTCAGCGGCTCCGACCGGATCTTCTCGTCCAAGGACTGCCTGGCGGACCCGACGACGGTGGACCTGGTCCTGCGGCCCGGCGAGCCGGAGACCGCCCGGTTCACCTGGGAGCGCAACCGCAGCGCGGAGGGGTGCGCCGACGTGCCGGCCGAGCCGCGGCCGGGCACCTACGTGTTCACGGCCCGCCTCGGCGGGGCCGAAAGCGAGCGGGCCACGTTCACGCTCCGGTAGCGCCCCGCGCTACATGAAGCGGTCCATCAGGCTGGTCTCCGCCACGCGGGAGAGCCCCTCGCGGACCGTGCGGGCGCGCTGCTCGCCGATCCCCTCGACCGCCTTCAGGTCCTCGATGTTCGCGGCCATGAGCTCCTGCAGGCCGTCGAAGCGGGACACGAGCCGCTCGGCGACGGCCCGCGGCATCGCCTTGATCCCCGCCAGGAGCCGGTGCCCCTTGGGGTGGACGACCGCCTCGAGGGAGTCCGTGCCCGGCTGGAAGCCCAGGATGGCGGCGATCCGGCCCAGATCGACCATGTCCTCCGGGGACAGGGAGCGCAGCCGCGCGGTGGCCGCATCGACCTCGGACTGCTCGGGGCCCCGCAGCGTGTAGTCCTTGACGATCATGTCCGCACCCGGCCCGAGCCCGGCGACCAGCTCGTCGAGCTGCAGGGCGGGCAGGCGCCCGTCCACGCCGAGCTCGACCACGTACTGGGAGATCTCCTCGGCGATGCGGCGGACCATCTCCTGGCGCTGGAGCACGAGGGCGACGTCGCGGACCGTCACGCTGGCTTCGATCTCCATGGCGGACAGGGCCGCCGTGACCTGGTCCAGGCGCATGCGGTACCGCTCGAGCGTGGCCAGCGCCTGGTTGGCCCGGGCCAGGACGGGCTCCGAGCCCTCGAGCACGTGGCGCACTCCCTGGGCGTAGATCGCGATGATCTGCATCGACTGGGACACCGAGACGACCGGGAAACCGGTCTGGATCGCCACCCGCTCGGCCGTGCGGTGGCGCGTCCCGGACTCGTTGGTCTCGATCGTATGGTCGGGGACCAGCTGCACCGCGGCCTTGACGATCTGGGACGCATCCCGGTCCAGGACGATCGCTCCGTCCATCTTCGCCAGTTCCCGCAACCGGGTCGGGGAGAAGGCGATGCCGATGTCGAAGCCGCCGGAGCAGATCGAGTCGACGACCCGGTCCGTGCCCAGCACGATCAGCGCGCCGGTGCGGCCGCGGAGGATCCGCTCCAGTCCCTCGCGCAGCGGGGTGCCCGGGGCGACGCGGGCCAGGGTGGTCCGCAGCGCCTCCTCGGGGCTCTTGGCCATGGGGTTCCTTCCGCTTCGTGTCGCTCCCCATCGTAGGCGTCCGCTACGTGAACATCGTCTCCAGCGCCTCGCCCAGCGTCGCGACCTCGCGCACCCGGAACCCCTCGGGCACCTCGCCCGGGCCGTTGGGGGACGCCGGGACGAGCGCGTACCGGAAACCGAGCCGTTCCGCCTCCGTGATGCGGCGGTTGATGTCCGGCACGGGACGGACCTCCCCGGCCAGGCCCACCTCACCGAAGGCCACGAACCGGGACGGGAGCGGGCGGTCCAGCTTCGCCCCGGCAATGGCCAGGGCGGTCGCCAGATCCGTGGCCGGTTCCGAGAGCCGGACCCCGCCGACCGTGGCCACATACGAGTCCAGGTTCCCGAGGTCCAGCCCCGCCCGGCTCTGCAGCACCGCCAGGACCATGGCGGTCCGCGCCGAGTCCAGGCCGCTGGTGGCGCGCCGGGGCTGGGACGTGGACGACGCGGCCAGCAGGGACTGGACCTCGGCGACCAGCGGCCGGCGGCCCTCGAGCGTGACCGTGATGCACGTCCCGGACACGGGGTCCTTCGTCCGGGTGACGAACAGCCCGCTCGGGTCCGCCAGGGACTCGATCCCGCCCTCCGTCAGGTCGAAGCAGCCGACCTCGTCGGTGGGTCCGTAGCGGTTCTTCACCGCCCGCAGCAGGCGCAGGCGGGAGTGGCGTTCGCCGTCGAACTGGCAGACGACGTCGACGAGGTGCTCGAGCAGGCGCGGACCGGCGATGGAGCCCTCCTTCGTCACGTGCCCGACCAGCAAAGTCGTCATGTGCCGGCGCTTGGCGGCCCCGATCAGCGACGCGGCGACCTCGCGGACCTGGGTCACGCCCCCTGCGGCGCCGTCGACCTCCGCGGAGGAGAGGGTCTGCACGGAGTCCACGACGAGCAGGTCTGGATCGGTGCGCTCGACCTGGCCCAGGGCGATGCCGAGGTCCGTCTCCGCCGTGAGGAACAGGGTGTCCGCGACGGCCCCGATGCGCTCGGCGCGCAGCTTGACCTGCGCCGCCGACTCCTCGCCCGTGACGTAGAGGACCCGGCGGCCGCCACCGGCCGTGCGGGCGGCCACGTCCAGCAGCAGCGTGGACTTGCCGACGCCGGGCTCCCCGGCGAGCAGGATGACGGCGCCGGGGACGAGCCCGCCGCCGAGCACGCGGTCCAGCTCGCCCACCCCGGTCTCCCGGTAGCCGGCAGGCGTCGAGTCGATCTCGGCGATCGGCCGGGCGGGTTCGGCCACGGTCGCGGCCGCCGTGGTGCGGGCCGCGGCCGGCCCGGTGGCCTCCTCGACCGTCCCCCAGGCCTGGCACTCCCCGCAACGGCCCACCCACTTCGCGGTGCTCCAGCCGCACTCCGAGCAGCGGTACGCGGGCGCGGACTTCGGGCGGGAGGCGGTCTTCTGGGCCATGGCGACCATCGTATCGGCGGCCCCCGACGCGTGGACGCCGCCGTCGCCCGCTCAGAGCCGGGGCAGGTAGGCGACGGCGTCGGGGCGGTCGATCCCGGACGCCTCCATCAGGTCCACCACGAGGGGGCGCAGCAGCAGGACCAGCCCCTCGCCCTGCAGGCCCTCGACGCCCAACTGGGCGGGAGTCAGCGACGCCGCGCACGCGGAGAGCTCGTCCCGGGCCCGGCGCTCGGCCCCGAGCCGGACCGCCTGCTGCGGGTCCGCGGCCGTGCGGGAGAGCGTGTCCACGGCGTCCGCCAGCTCGTCGAGGAACTCGGTGACGGCGGCGACGCCGTGGTCCGTCAGGGCCGCGTTGGTGATCACGGAGGCGAGACGGCGCGCGAAGACGCGCGCGTTCCGGACCGCGAGGTCCGTCTTCTCCGCGACCCGCGAGAGGCGGGCGATTTCGTCGCGCCGCCGCCGGTAGGCGGGCGAGAGCGTCGCGAGCTCGCGCGCGCTCCGCAGGGCCACCGGCAGGGCGTCCATGGTCTTCTGCGTGGCCCGGGCCCGCACGAGCGCGTGCCAGGCGAGGGTGGAGTCGCCGTCGCGCAGCGCCTTCGAGCACTCGCGGAGCACGCCGGCCAGCTCGCCGAGCAGCAGGCGCAGGTCGTTGGACGGCTCCGTCCGGGGATCGCGCGCGGCCAGGGCCGTCACCGCGATCGCGAGCAGGCCGCCGACGACGGCGTCGGCGCTGCGGGTGAAGGGCCCGCCCTCGGGCAGCGGCAGCAGGACCACGAGGAGGGCCTGCAGCCCCATCTGCGTGGTGAAGATGGCCCCGCCGTCGAGGAAGCGCGCCAGCACCAGCGACGTGAACAGGACGACGGCGGCCTGCCACAGGCCGTCCCCGAGCAGGGTCACCAGTAGGTCGCCGACGGCGATGCCGACGGTCACACCGACGGCGACCTCGAGGGTGCGGCGCACGCGCGGGTCGCGGCCGAAGCCGAGCGAGACGATGGCCGCCGTGGCGGCGAACAGGGGCTCCTCGTGCCCGAGGAGGGCCTCCGCGGCCCAGAATGCCGCGACCGCGCAGAACGTCGTCTGGAGCAACTGGAACAGCGAGGAGCGGACGCGCGCCGCGCCGGCCCGGCTGCGGGAGCGCAGGAAACCCACCACCCGGCCCCGGGCCCCGCTGCGACTCATGGGTACAGTGTGGCATGGGCACCGGGTGACCGATCTCTCACGGGCGAGGCCAATACCCCGGATGCACCCGCCAGATCAACGATCGAGGGGGTGGTTTACCGGTTGCGACCGGACCAGTTCACCGTCCGTTCACCTTGCCCGCTCCGGCGCGTTACTTGGCGCGCATACCGTCGACGGCGGAGCGCTTGGGGACTCCACCCGAGCCGCGCCGTGCGCCCGGCGCCGTTGCCGGGCCGCACACTTCTCGCGAGGTCCCCTTTCATCCCACAAAGGAAGACACACATGAAGCTCGTTCGCTTTGGCCAGACGGCCGCCGTCCTGTCCGTGGCCGCCATCGCCCTCACCGCGTGCGGCGAGGCCAACAACCCGGGGGCCGCCAACGGCGGCTCCGCCGACTCCGCGGGCAGCCTGTCCGGCACCCTTTCGGGCGGCGGCGCCTCGTCCCAGGAGGCCGCGATGACGGCTTGGATCAATGGCTTCCGCTCGGTCCAGTCCGGCATGACCGTGCAGTACAACCCGGTCGGCTCGGGCGCGGGCCGCGAGGGCTTCCTTGCCGGCCAGTACACGTTCGCCGGCTCCGACGCCGCCATGGACGAGAAGGAGCTGGAGGCCTCGAAGGAGCAGTGCGGCCCCGAGGGCGCCTTCCACGTGCCCGGCTACATCTCCCCGGTCGCCGTGGCGTTCAACCTGCCCGGCGTCGACGAGGTCAAGATGGACGCCGAGACGATCGCCGCCGTGTTCACCGGCGAGATCAAGAAGTGGAACGACCCGAAGATCGCCGAGCAGAACGAGGGCGTCGAGCTGCCCGACCTGCCGATCACGGTCGTCCACCGCTCCGACTCCTCGGGCACCACCGAGAACTTCACCGACTACCTGACCGCCGCGGCCCCGAAGGCCTGGACGCACGACGTCGTCGAGGACTGGCCGGCCGAGATCGCCGCCGACTCCGCGCAGGGCACCTCCGGCGTCGTCGGCCTGGTCTCCCAGACCGAGGGCGCGATCACGTACGCCGACGCCTCCGCGATCGGCGAGCTGGGCTCCGTGTCCGTCAAGGTCGGCGAGGAGTACGTCCCGTACTCCGCCGAGGCCGCCGCGGCCGCCGTCGAGAAGGCCAAGCCGGTCGAGGGCGGTTCCGAGAACGACATGGCCGTCGAGCTGGACCGCGAGACCACCGAGTCCGGCGTGTACCCGATCGTCCTGGTCTCGTACCACATCTACTGCAACGAGTACGAGGACCAGGAGACCGTGGACATGGTCAAGGCGTTCGGCCAGTATGTCGTCTCCGAGGAGGGCCAGAAGGTCGCCGAGGAGTCCGCCGGCAGCGCCCCGATGTCGCCGAAGCTCCGCGACGAGGCCAAGCAGGCCATCGACGCCATCGCGGTCGCGGGCTAGCCGACCGCTCCAGCCGGCCCGCCCGATCCCCCGGGCGGGCCGGTACACCGCTTCCGCCGGACCCCTCCGGCGGACGGGGCCACCGCCCCGCCCGCGCCTCCGGGCGCACCCCACCCCTCACAACCGTTCGAGGTCACTTTGACTACCACCACCGAGAACCGTCTGGCCGCCGACCCCTCGTCGGCCCGCGGCCGGGCCGGGGACAAGGTCTTTTCGGGAACGGCGCTCGGCGCCGGCATCCTGATCCTCGTCGTCCTCGCCTTCGTCGCGGCCTACCTGGTCAGCGAATCCATCCCCGCCATGACCGCGGGCGAGGGCGAGCTGACCGGCGGCAAGACCAGCTTCTGGGCCTACGTCTGGCCCATGACGGTCGGCACGCTCATCGCGTCGGCCATCGCGCTGCTCCTGGCGACCCCGGTCGCCATCGGCGTCGCGCTGTTCATCTCCCACTACGCGCCCAAGCGGCTCAGCCAGCCCATCGGCTACGTGATCGACCTGCTGGCCGCCATCCCGTCCGTCGTGTACGGGGCGTGGGGCATGACCTTCCTGGGGCCCGCCCTCGTGCCCGCCTACCGCTGGCTCAGCGAGAACGCGGCCTGGATCCCGCTCTTCGCGGGCGGGTACTCGACCACCGGGCGGACGCTGTTCACCGCGTCCGTGGTCCTGTCCGTCATGGTCCTGCCGATCATCACGTCGCTCTGCCGCGAGATCTTCGTCCAGACCCCGAAGCTCCACGAGGAGGCCGCCCTGGCCTTGGGCGCGACCCGGTGGGAGATGGCGAAGATGGCGATCTTCCCGTTCGCCCGGGCCGGCATCGTTTCCGCCGTCATGCTGGGCCTCGGCCGGGCCCTCGGCGAGACCATGGCCGTCACGCTCGTGCTCTCGCCAGGCGTGCTCACCGCGAACCTGATCAACGTCGGCAACCAGACGATCCCCGCCGAGATCGCGCTGAACTTCCCGGAGGCGTTCGGGATGCGCCAGAGCGAGCTCGTCGCGGCCGGCCTCGTGCTGTTCGTGATCACCCTCGCGGTGAACATGGTCGCGCGCTGGATCGTCAGCCGCCACAAGGAATTCTCGGGAGCGAACTGATGACCATGCCCAGCAACGCCCAAGTCGATACCCCCGCCCCGCACGGCTTCGGCCCCGAGGGGCCCGAGGGCGCGCGCCGCAACCGCTCCCGCCTGACCGCCGGTCAGAAGCCCGGCTGGCTGTGGCTGGCCTGCCTCGCGGGCTCCGCCGTCGTCGCCGCCGCCATCCTGGCCGTCCCCGGCTTCACGGTCTCCGGCTGGCTCCTGCTCACCGCGGTGCTCTACATCGCCTCCCTGTACGTGGCCACCCGCGTCCTGGAGAACAAGCGCAAGGCCACCGACGGCCTGTGGACCAACCTGGTCGCGGGCGCGTTCATCATCGCCCTGCTGCCGCTCGTGTCCGTGATCTGGACCGTGCTCGCCAACGGCGTCCCCGGCCTGCTCAACCCCGGCTTCACGGCCTCGGACATGCAGGGCGTCACCGGCGTCGTGGACCAGGCGTCGGCGAGCGAGGACACCAGCCCGCTCGGCGGCGTCAAGCACGCCCTGGTCGGGACGCTGCTGATCACGCTGGCCGCGACCGTGATCTCGGTGCCGATCGGCCTGCTGACCTCCATCTACCTGGTGGAGTACAGCCGGGGCGGCCTGCTGTCCCGGGCCATCACGTTCTTCGTGGACGTCATGACGGGCATCCCCTCCATCGTCGCCGGCCTCTTCGGCGCGGGCCTGCTGCTGCTGATCGTCGGCCCCGGCGACAACGTGATGGGGCTGACCGCGGCGATCGCGCTGTCGGTCCTGATGATCCCGGTCGTCGTCCGCTCCACGGAGGAGATGCTCCGCGTCGTCCCGAACGAGCTGCGCGAGGCCTCCTACGCGCTCGGCGTGCGCAAGTGGCGCACCATCGTCAAGGTGGTCATCCCGACCGCGATCTCCGGCATCGCCTCCGGGGTGACCCTGGCCATCGCCCGCGTGGTCGGCGAGACCGCGCCGATCCTGGTTACCGCCGGCGTCGCCGTCGGCACGAACTGGAACCTGCTCAAGGACTGGATGATGTCCCTGCCGGTCTACATCTACCGGCAGATGATGTTCCCGACCGCGCCGGCCGCGCCCGGCCCCTCCGAGGAGCGCGCCTGGGGCGCGGCCCTCCTGCTGATCATCATCGTCATGCTGCTCAACCTCGCCGCCCGCTTCATCGCCAAGGTCTTCGCGCCGAAGAAGACCGGCCGCTAGCAGCCCCCCCCAAGACTTCCCGAAGGAAAAACATGTCCAAGCGAATCGACGCGATCGACCTCAACGTCTACTACGGCAAGTTCCTGGCCGTCGAGGGCGTCAACATCAACATCGAGCCGAAGTCCGTCACGGCGTTCATCGGCCCCTCCGGCTGCGGCAAGACCACGTTCCTGCGCACGCTGAACCGCATGCACGAGGTCCTCCCCGGGGCCCGCGTGGAGGGCCGGCTCCTGCTGGACGGCGACGACATCTACGGCCCCGGCGTCGACCCGGTGACCGTGCGGACGATGGTCGGCATGGTCTTCCAGCGCCCGAACCCGTTCCCGACGATGTCCATCCGCGACAACGTCCTCGCCGGGCTGAAGCTGAACGCGAAGCGGATGTCGAAGTCCGACGCCGACGCCGTCGTGGAGAAGTCCCTGCGTGGGGCGAACCTGTGGAACGAGGTCAAGGACCGCCTCGACAAGCCCGGCTCCGGCCTGTCCGGCGGGCAGCAGCAGCGCCTCTGCATCGCCCGCACCATCGCCGTGGAGCCCGAGGTGATCCTCATGGACGAGCCCTGCTCCGCCCTGGACCCGATCTCCACGCTGGCCATCGAGGACCTGATCAACGAGATCAAGGACCAGTACACGGTCGTCATCGTCACGCACAACATGCAGCAGGCGGCGCGCGTGTCCGACAAGACGGCGTTCTTCAACATCGCCGGCACGGGCAAGCCAGGCAAACTCGTCGAGTACGCGGAGACGTCGACGATCTTCAACAACCCCGCCGAGAAGGCGACCGAGGACTACGTCTCCGGCCGCTTCGGGTAGGGGACGCACAGGGTTCCCCGCCGAGGGGCGGGGGACGGCCCCGGAGGGGGATCTCCGGGGGATCTTGAGGGGGATCGACGGCGGCGGCCGACCATGCGAACGGGTGGTCGGACCGCCGCCGTTCCGCTGTCCGAACCCTCTTGGGGCCCGCGGCTCCTAGAGGAACGCGCCGCAGGCGAGCATCAGGACGCCGCCGCCCGCGAAGCAGACCGCCGGCGTCGCCACCCAATACCCGGCCACGCCGAGCACCTTGCCCCACATGACCGTCTCGAAGCGCTGGTTCGCGCCGGCCCCGACGATGGCGCCGGTCGCTGCCTGCGTCGTCGACAGCGGCAGGTGCAGGATCAGGGAGCCGACGTAGATGAGCGCGGCGCAGACGCCGTTCGCCACGGACCCGCGCAGCGGGTCGAGCCGGACCAGGCGGTAGCCGATCGTGTGGGCGATGCGCCACCCGCCGAACAGCGCGCCGCCCGCGAGCAGGACACCCGCGGCCAGGCTGGCCCAGAGCGGCACCGTGTCGACCCGGGCCGACTGGGCGACGGCGACGGCCAGCGCGAGCATCGCCGCGCTGCGCTGGCCGTCCTGCAGGCCCAGCCCCAGCGCGACGCTGCAGGACGCGATCGCCTGGGCCGTCCGGCTCGAGCGGTTGGCGGACGACGACGTGGCGTGGCGCATCCGCCAGGTCAGCGGGATGACGAGCGCGTAGGACAGGCCGGCGGAGAGCAGCGGCGTCACGACCAGCGGAAGCAGGATCGCGGTCAGCAGCAGCAGCCACGGGTTCCCCACCCCCTCCAGGCCCAGCACGTGCCCGGCGGCGCCCGCTCCGGCGAGGCCGGCGAGCAGCGAGTGGGTGGAGGACGTCGGGATGCCCCGCCAGTAGCAGACCAGGCACCAGCCGCCCGCGATCAGGGCCGAGCACAGCAGCAGGGCCAGGCCGCCCGCGCCCGTCGGCAGCCGGAGGGCCCCGACCGACAACAGGGCGTCCCCCAGCCCGATGCCCAGCACCGTGCCGACGAGGGCGAACCCGGCCGACGTCAGCACGGCGGCCCGGGGCGCGAGGGCCCGGGTGCGGACCGCGGCCGCCGTCGCGTTGGCGACGTCCCGGAACCCGTTGAGGAAGGTGAACGCACACAGGGCCGCCAGCGTGGCGGCCAGGAGGACTGCTGCCATCGGGGGGGTCAGGACTCCTTGACGAGGACCCGGCCGAGGTGGTCGGCGAAGTCGCGCATGGCCAGACCGGAGGCGAGCAGCTGGTCGGCCACGGAGCGGTGCTTGACCATCGACGAGGTCTTCTGCAGTTCGGTGATCTCGCCCAGCCAGACGCGGTGGGTGCGTTCCACGCGGCGGGTCGCCTGGACCATCTGGAGCCACGTCTCCTCGAGCTCGTCGAGCTGGTCCATCTCGCCCAGGGCCGACTCCGCGAGCTCGGCCTGGCGCCCGAGCAGCTCCAGCTGCTCCGCGGCGCGGGCCGAGAGCCACGTGAGCCTCATCTGCACCACGAGGTCGCCGACGGCGACGAGGCGGCCGGCGGCGGCGTGGAGCAGCCGGGAGAACGCGTAGAGGTCCTCCCGCGGCAAGGGGTTCACGAAGCTGGTGCGCAGGTGCGTCAGGAGCGCATAGTGCAGGTCGGTGGCCTTCGACTCGGCGGCCGCGAGCTGGTCCACGAGTGGCGGACGGTCCTCCGGGGAGACGCCCAGCATTTCCGAGAGCGCGTCGACCTGGCGGCGCACCTGGCCGCAAAGCTCCAAAAGGAGTTCGAGGCCCCGCGTCTCCTGGGGGAAAAGGTTTAGTCTCACTGGCGCACCGTAGGCTCGATGAAGGGAACGGCTTCAGTGTACGCAGGGCGCGCCGGCGCGGGCCGGAGCGGCGGGCGTGAGATGCGCCGTCTGCCGCGGGGGATTAATGGTGCCGGACCGGGAGCGCCTCTCGGCGGAAGGCCGCTCGAAGCGGCTGCAAGTTGGAGCCCGGGGCTACCGCGGCCCGACACCGCACTCCAGTGTTCTCCCCGGACGGCGGCGCTGTCAACCGCCCCCGGTTCAGACGAGTTCGCCGCGGCGCCAGGCCTGCGCCGCGGCGTCGAGGTCCCCGGCGGTCTTCTCGAGGCGGCCGGCGTTGCGGGCCAGGCGGGCGGCGTGCCCGGCGTCGGAGGCCTGGGCCGCCTCGGCGTGGTGGGTCTGGCCGAGGGCGACGACGCGGCAGAACGCCGCGGTCCGCTCCAGGGCCACGTCGAACTCCCCGTCGAACGCGCCGGAGAGGATGGAATCGGCCATGGTGCGCAGCTCGTCCGCGCCCGGGGGCTCGGCGGCGCCGGCGACCACGTGGGACACGTGGGCGACGTGGCGGCCGTCGCGGAAGTAGGCGGACATGCGCTCCGGGTCCCTGACGATGGCAGCCCGCAGCGCGTAGAGCCTCCAGAGGGCCCCGGGCAGCGAGTGGGCCGGGCTCTCCGCCCACATCTCGGCGATGGCCTCCAGCCCCTCCTTGTCGGCGAGCTTGACCAGCCGGCGCGTCACCTCCGGGTCCTCGTTGGCGCGCCCGCGGCTGACCAGGGCCTGCGCGGCCAGATGCGCCGCCTCGGAGACGCGTGCGGGGTCGGCCCCGCCCTCGAACGGCTCGAAGTCCTCCGGCGCGAACGGCTTGGGCTTGTGGTGCCGGGGGGCGCCGGAACCGGCCCCGCCCGTGGGCTCTGCGTTCATGTCCCCAGACGATACTCCGCGGCCCGGCGCGGGGCGATGCCCCGCGGGGCGCCGCCCGGCCGTGCGATAGCATGGACCCGGCCGCACCGCGGCCGAGGGCCTTTAGCTCAGCCGGTAGAGCATCGGACTTTTAATCCGCTGGTCGCGGGTTCGATCCCCGCAGGGCCCACCCCACCCGCGTGCGCCGCACGCGGAACCCCTGGCCCGGCCGGGTTGCGATCGCGCAACGATGTCCGCGCGCGCGGACCGGGGCCCCAGGCCCGGAATGGCGCGGGTCGATCCCCGCCGAGAGGCCCTCCACAGCCCAACGGGGGCGTCCACAGGACCGGTCCGGCCCGCCCGCGGCCGTCCGGAGTCCCCTACGCTGGGCCCCATGCGACCGATCGTTCGGGCGGCCTGGGCCGCCCTCAGCGCGGCCTGCCTGGCCCTCGCCGCGGTCGCCCCTGCCCACGCGCACGGGATGCCCCGCGGCGCAAGCACCCCGGAGGCTGCGGTGAACGATGCCCTGCGGATCGACCGGGCCGACTCCGCGGACCCGTCACGGGCCGTCGGCCTGCGGGTCGCGACGTTCAACGCCTCCCTCTTCCGCGCGGAACCCGGCGCCCTCGTGGATGACCTGGAGAGCCCGAACAACTCCCAGGCCCAGGCCGTCGCCGAGATCGTCCAGCGGACCCGGCCCGACGTCCTCCTGCTCAACGAGTTCGACTACGACGAGGACCACCGGGCGGCGGCCCTGTTCCGCGAGCACTACCTGGAGCGGGGCCAGAACGGGCAAAGCCCGGTCGAGTTCCCGTACGTCTACACGGCCCCGTCCAACACGGGCCTGCCCATGGGCGCGGACCTGGACCGCGACGGGAGCGTCGGCGGCCCGGAAGACGCCTTCGGCTACGGGGAGTTCCCCGGGCAGTACGGCATGGTCCTGTATTCGAAGCACCCGATCGACGGGGACGCGGTCCGCACGTTCCAGACGTTCCGCTGGAAGGACATGCCCGGGAACCTCATGCCGGCCGACTACTACGGCCCGCTGGTCTCCAACGTCTTCCGGCTCAGCAGCAAGTCGCACTGGGACGTTCCGGTTCGGGTCGGCGGACGCACGGTGCACCTGCTGGCCTCCCACCCGACGCCCCCCGCCTTCGACGGCGCCGAGCGGCGCAACGCGCTGCGCAACCACGACGAAATCAGGTTCTGGGCGGACTACGTGGCCGGAGGGGACCGGGCCGCGTACATCTACGACGACGCCGGGGCGCGCGGCGGGCTCCGCCCCGGTGAGGACTTCGTCGTCCTCGGGGACCTGAACGCCGACCCGGAGGCGGGCGGGTCCGTCGACGGCGCCGCCCGGCAACTGCTCGAGCACCCCCGCATCACGGACCCCCGGCCCGCCTCCGCCGGCGCGTTGGGCGGCCTGGGCGGCTTCGGCGGCGCCCTGGACCCCGACGTCGCCCCGCCGGCGACCCGAGGGGCGTCGGCCCTGCGGACCGCCGACTTCGGGGACCGCGGCCCGTTGCGCGTCGACTACGTGCTGCCCGCGCGCGGCCTCGACGTGGTCGACGCGGGCGTGTTCTGGCCGCGCCGCGGCGAGGACGGGGCCGGCCTCGTGGCCATGCACCCGCCCCGCTCCAGCGACCACCGGCTCGTGTGGGTCGAGGTGCGCGTCGCCGGCGGCTCCTAGGACCCCCGCCGGGAGGAGGACGCGGCGCTAGAACCCGTCGCGCGTCTCCCGGTGCGTCCGCTCGTCCCCGAGGCCGCGGTCCCGCACGGTGTGCGACTCGGAGACGCGGCGACGCGCCCCCATGCCGACGACCAGCGACAGGATCAGGCCGAGGACGCCGGCGGCCATGAGGATGTAGCCGACGACCCCGAGCGCCACGCCCGGGACGGCGTCCCGGACGGCGAACGCCAGGATCGCGCCGAGGGCCAGCAGGAAAATGGAGAGTCCGATCCGCATGGCGAATCCCCTTCCGTCTCGCTCCGGGGCGGCGTACCCGCCCCGTGGGCCCAACCTACCCCCGGCCCAACGGAAGTCGAGGGCCCGCGGGAATCCACCGAATGGTTGATGCCGCCGGCCGCGGCGGGCGGCAGGCTGGAGGTGGGACGGGAGACTCCCGTCCGCCAACACCCGAAAGGCCCCAGTGCTCCGCCTGCTTTACACCTCGTTCGCCTTCGCCGCCGCCGGGCTGGCCTCCGGCCTCTACTACCGGGAGCTGACCCGCGCGACCGGTTTCGCCGACCGGTCGGCGTCGCAGCTGCCGCTCGCCCACACGCACTTCCTGGTCCTGGGTTTCCTGACCCTGCTCGTCGTGCTGCCCCTGGCCCGGCAGTTCCGGCTGCCCGCGGCGGCCCCGCGCCTGTTCGCCTGGTTCCACGGGACCTGGACCGCCGGCGTGGCCCTCACCGGGGGGATGATGCTCGTCAAGGGCACGCTGACCGTCCTCGGCGGGGATGCAGGGTCCAAGGCGCTGGCCGGCGCCGCGGGCCTGGGCCACATGCTCCTGACCGCCGCGACGGTCCTGCTCTTCCTGTCCCTGCGCCGGGCGATCCGGGCCACGGAACCCTCCGGCCCCGGCCGCGCGGCCGCCACCGCCGCCGCGTGAGCGCCGCGCCCTCCGCCGCGTGAGCGCCGCGCCCGCCGCCGCGTGAGCGCCGCGCCGCCCGCCCGGCCCGCGGCAGCTCCGCCGCGGCGGCAACCCTCGCAGGCCCGGGCCACCAGCCCGTAGAGTTCCCGGTATGAAGGAACAGCTCCCCGACCGGATCGTCGGCCCCGACGGCAAGCCCGTGGAGGGCGTCCAGGGCGCCATCCTCAAGGCCGTGGGCCTGCAGCGCCCCTTCGTGCTGGCCTACCTGCGGCGGCTGCGCCGCAAGCACCCGCAGGCCACCGCCGCCGAGCTCGCCTGCCTCGTCGAGCGGGACTACATGCTCGCCGTCACGGGCTCCGGCGCCGCCGTCGGCGCGACCGCCGCGGTCCCCGGCATCGGCACCGTGGCCTCGCTCGGCCTCTCGGCCGCGGCAACGGTGGGCTTCCTGGAGGCGAGCGCCCTGTACGCGCAGTCCCTGGCCGAGCTGCACGGCATCACGACCGAGGACCCGCAGAAGGCGCGGACCATGGTCATGGCCATCCTCCTCGGGGACGAGGGCTCCTCGCTGATCTCCTCCCTCACCCACCAGGTCGCCGGCCGCAGCGCCAGCCCGGTCCAGGGCTGGGGCGAGGTCTTCGGCTCCGGCTCCCAGTCGGGCCTGTGGGGCGTGGTGGGCCGGAGCATCCAGAAGCGCTTCCTGCGCCGCATGCTCGCCACGCAGGGCGCGTCCATGCTGGGGCGCGCGATCCCGTTCGGCATCGGCGCCGCCGTCGGCGGCGTCGGCAACCGGGTGCTCGGCAAGAAGGTCGTCGAGGCCGCCGCCCTGGCGTTCGGCCCGCTGCCCACGGTGATTCCCGGGGAGCTCGCCGCCACGCCGGGCGCCGCTGCCTCCGCGGAGGCGCCGGGGGACGACGGCGGCGTCCGCGAACGGGCCGCCCGCGACGTCGAGGAGGGCATCGAGGCCGAGCGCCGGCGGCGGACGGCCCCGTAGGCCGGCGGCTGGCGGGCCCGGGCCCCGGGAAGCACGCGGGCGCGGGTCAGCGCAGGAGCAGGTCGGCCACCGCGAAGATCGCCAGCCCCGCGAGCGCGCCGACGACCGTGCCATTGATGCGGATGAACTGCAGGTCGCGCCCGACCTGCAGCTCGATCTTCCGGCTGGTCTCCCGGCCGTCCCAGCGGGCGACGGTTTCCCGGATGAGCGCCGCGATCTGGTGCCGGTACGTGCGGACGAGATAGCGGACGGCGCCGGACACCCAGCCGTCCACTTTCCCGGCGAGCCGGGCGTCCGACTGCAGGCGGGACCCGAGGTCCGCGACCGCGCGGACGAAGGAGCGGCGCAGCTCCGACTCCGGGTTCTCGACGGCGTCCATCAGGGCGTGCTTGACGCTGGACCAGCTGGCCGCCGCCAGCTCCCGCAGCTGCGGGTCCCCGAGCAACGAGTGCTTCAGCCGCTCGACCTTCGCCACGGTGGCGGGGTCGGCCTGCATGTCCGCCGCGAACGCCTCGAGCCACGCGTCGATGCTGCGCCGGACCTGGTGCTGAGGGTCGCGGCGGACCGCGTCCACGAAGCCGGCCAGTTCGTGGTGCAGGCGCTCGCCGAGCAGCTGGTCGACCATGGCCGGGACCCACGAGGGGGAGCGCTCCGCCACCAGGGACACGATGGTCTCCGGGTTGTTGCGGACCCAGTCGGCCGCCCGGTCGGCCAGCAGGTCGACCAGCTGCCGGTGGTGGCCGTCCCGCACGACCGTGGCCAGGATCCGGCCCAGGGTCGAGGACCATTCGGGCGCCAGCATGTGCCGGCGGGCCAGGGCCTCCAGCAGGCGCAGCACGTCCTCGTCGTCGAGGACCTCCAGCACGCCCCGGATCGCGGCCGACCCCTCGCGGGCCACCCGCTCGGCCCCCTCCGGGCGGGACAGCCAGCCGCCGGCCGCGGCCGCGAACCGCAGGGTGCCCAGCTTCCGGGCCACGACCTCGTCGTCCAGGAAGTTCTCCTCGACGAAGTCGCCCAGGCTGGCCCCGATCTGGTCCTTCTTGCGCGGAATGATCGCCGTGTGCGGGATGGGGAGGCCCATGGGGTGGCGGAAGAGGGCGGTGACCGCGAACCAGTCGGCGAGGGCGCCGACCATCCCGCCCTCGGCCGCCGCCCGGACGTAGCCGAGCCACGGGACGGCGGGCTCGAGGGCGAACGCGACGGCGAACACCACGGCCATGCCGGCCAGCAGGCCCGTGGCCAGCGCCTTCATCCGGCGCAGCGCCTCGGCCCGTTCCGCGTCGGTGGGCAGCCTGCCGCCGGGACCGGTGGTGACCTCGATCGCCATGGGACCTCCTCGCGTGGGGGCGGCGGCGGGGCCGCGCGGAGTCCACGATAGGGCACCCGGCGGGCCGGACCGACGGGCGCCGGGGACCGCGGCCGGCCGGCTGCGGGACCGGCGGCCGGAGACGCCTAGAATCGGGGGCGTGATCCCCCAGCGCCACCCAGACGCCAGCGGCCGGTAGGACGGCCGGTGCGCTACCTCGACTCCCCGGCCGTGCGGATCGGCCTGTCCATCGCCGTCGCCACGGGCCTGTACGGCATCTCCTTCGGGGCCCTGTCCGTCGCCTCCGGGCTGAGCCTCGGCCAGACCGTGGCGCTGTCGGCCCTGATGTTCACGGGCGGCAGCCAGTTCGCGTTCATCGGCGTCGTCGGCGGTGGCGGCTCCGGGGCCGCGGCGTTCGGCGCCGCGACCCTCCTGGGCGTGCGCAACGCCGTGTACGGGATGCAGCTCAACGCCCTCGCCCGGCCCCGGGGCCTGCGCAAGGTCCTCGCCGCGCACGTGACGATCGACGAGTCGGCGGCCACCGCGGCCGGCCAGACGGACCCGGGGGAGCGGCGGCGCGGCTTCTGGACCGCCGGCGTGGGGGTCTACGTCCTGTGGAACGCGTTCACGCTGGTGGGCGCGCTCCTCGGCGACGCGCTGGGGGACCCGGCCGCCTGGGGGCTGGACGGTGCGGCCGTCGCCGCGTTCCTGGCGCTGCTGTGGCCGCGCCTGTCGGCGCGCGAACCGGTCGCGATCGCCGTCGTCGCCGCGTTCGTGACGCTGGTGGCGGCGCCCTTCGTCCCGGCGGGGCTGCCCATCCTGCTCGCCGCGCTCGTGGCTGGGCTGTGGGGCTGGTTCGGGCGGGGCCCGTCGGACGAGGGGCTCGAGCCGGACTTCGGCGAGCCGCACGGCGCGCGGCGCGGCGACGGGGAGGCGCACTGATGGGGTTGTGGGGCTGGGTCCTGATCGCCTGCGCCGTCGCGTACGCCACGAAGCTGCTCGGCTACCTGGTGCCGGCCAAGGTCCTGGACAGCCCGCGCATGACCAGGGTGGCGGGCACGCTGACCATCGGCCTGCTCGCGTCCCTCACCGCGGTCAACGCGTTCACCTCCGGGCCGCAGCTGGCCCTCGACGCCCGGGCCGGGGCGCTCGCGGCCGCCGCTGTCGCGCTGTTGCTGCGGGCGCCGTTCCTGGCGGTCGTCATCGTCGGCGCGGCGGCCGCCGCCCTGTTGCGCCTCGCCGGCTGGCGGTGACCGCCCGCCGCCCGAACCCGCCGGTGGCGGGTCCGCTGCACCGGCCCGCGGAGAGCTTGCGCCGGGCCTACTGCCGGTAGCCCTCGACCTCGTCCGCGGGGCGCGCCCGCGCCTGGTCCGGGTCCTGCCCCGCGTCCGCCCGCGCGCGGCGCTGCCGCAGCAGGTCCCAGCAGCGGTCCAGTTGGACCTCGATGTCCCGCAGCTCCGCCGTCCGCTCCTCGGAGCCGCCCTGGTCCGGGGCCGCCTCGCGGAGGGACTGTTCCCTGGCCACGAGCCGCTCGATCCGGTCGTGGATGCCGTCCTCGTCCATGCCGCGCTCCCTTCCGTCTCGGGTCCGCCGGGCCCGCGCCCGGCCGGAGCCCCCACGCTAGGCGGCCCCGCCGCGGCGGCCAAGGGCGGCCGGTGTGACGCAATCGTGACCCTCCGGCGGGGGATTCCCGGCGCCGGGGGCGTGAAACGAACGCTGAATGAGATTAGGCTCTCGAGTGGATGCGACGCACGTCACATCCGGCGCCCGCCGTCGGCAGGACCGGCCCGGGTGCGCGGACCAACCCAGGAGCCACAGCATGAAGCCCTTCGGCACCTCCAGGCGCCCCCGCCGGCGCCTCGCCGCCGCGACCTCGCTGCTGGCCGTCGGCGCGCTCGTCCTCAGCGGGTGCGCCGAGAGCCAGCGGGACAACGACGGCGGCCAGGCCGCCGAGGGCGAGGTGAACCCGACGTTCATCTTCGCCGCGTCGTCCGACCCGCAGTCCCTCGACCCCGCGTTCGCCTCCGACGGCGAGTCGTTCCGCGTCTCGCGCCAGATCTTCGAGGGCCTCGTCGGCGTGGAGCCCGGCACCGCGGACCCCGCCCCGCTGCTCGCGGAGTCGTGGGAGGCGTCCGACGACGGACTCAGCTACGACTTCACGCTCAAGGAGGGCGTCACCTTCCACGACGGCACGGAGTTCAACGCCGAGGCCGTCTGCGCCAACTTCGACCGCTGGTACAACTTCAAGGGCATCCAGCAGGCCGAGAGCGTCGGGTACTACTACAACGCCCTGTTCAAGGGCTACGCGGACAGCCCGGAGGACGCCGTCTACGAGTCCTGCGAGGCGACGTCCCCCACGCAGGCGACCGTCAACCTGGCCAAGCCGTTCGCCGGGTTCATCGCCTCCCTGTCCCTGCCCGCGTTCGCGATGCAGTCCCCGGCCGCGATGGAGAAGTACGGGGCGGACAAGATCTCGGGCACCGCCGAGGCGCCGGTCCTGTCCGAGTACGCCACCGCCCACCCCGTCGGCACCGGGCCGTTCACCTTCGACTCGTGGGAGAACGGCCAGCAGATCCAGCTCTCCGCGTACGAGGACTACTGGGGCGAGCAGGGCCAGATCCAGAAGATCATCTTCCGCGTCATCGACGACCCGGTGGCCCGGCGCCAGTCCCTGGAGGCCGGCGACATCGACGGCTACGACCTGGTGGCCCCCGCCGACACGCAGGCCCTGGAGGACGCGGGCTTCAAGATCCTGGCCCGCGACCCGTTCACGATCCTCTACCTGGGCATCAACCACGAGGTCGACGAGCTCGCCAAGCCGAAGGTGCGCCAGGCCATCGCCCACGCGATCGACAAGGACGCGCTCATCAGCCAGACGCTGCCGGAGGGCACGAAGAAGGCCACCCAGTTCATCCCCGAGTCCGTCAACGGCTACAATCCGGACGTCACCACGTACGAGTACGACCCGGAGAAGGCCAAGCAGCTGCTGGCCGAGGCCGGCTACCCGAACGGCTTCGAGGTCGACTTCAACTACCCGACCGGCGTTTCCCGGCCGTACATGCCGACCCCGGATCAGATCTTCACGAACATCAGCGCCCAGCTGAAGGAGGTCGGGATCACCGTCAACGCGCAGCCGGACAAGTGGAGCCCGGACTACCTGGACCGCATCCAGGGCGGCGCGGACCACGGGATCCACCTGCTCGGCTGGACCGGCGACTACAACGACACCGACAACTTCGTCGGCGTGTTCTTCGGCGGCGAAAAGCCCGAGTTCGGGTTCGACAACCCGGAGCTGTT
Organism: Arthrobacter paludis; assembly: GCF_056782315.1. NCBI lineage: Bacteria > Bacillati > Actinomycetota > Actinomycetes > Micrococcales > Micrococcaceae > Arthrobacter > Arthrobacter paludis. Next base: position 62,341 of record NZ_JBXAEW010000016.1, on the reverse strand, counting down.
CCGCAAGCTCGCCGAGGCGCGATCCACCCCGAAGCTCGAGGAGCAGACCCCGCTCTACGAGGAGATCAACGCGGACATCGCCGAGTTCGTCCCGGCCATCCCGCTGGCCCACCCGGCGCCGTCGCTCGCCTTCAGCGACCGCGTCGAGTCCTACCCGACGAGCCCGGTCAACGACGAGGTCTTCAACCAGATCGTCCTGAACCGCTAGGGCCGCGGGCGCGGCGGCGGGGCCAGCCCCCGCCGCCGCACCCGGCCGACCGCCGACCCGAGAGGGGGACCCGCGTGCTGGCCACCATCGGCAAGCGCCTGGCCCTGCTGCTGCCGACCCTGTTCGGCCTGTCCATCCTGCTGTTCCTCTGGGTGCGCAACCTTCCCGGCGGGCCCGCCACGGCCCTGCTCGGGGACAAGGCGACGCCCGAGGCGGTGGCCCGCATCAACGAGCTCTACGGGTTCGACGAGCCGATCCTCGCGCAGTACGCCACCTACATGGGCAAGCTGCTCTCCGGGGACTTCGGCGTCAGCCTGCGCACGGGCCGGCCGGTCCTGGAGGAGTTCGCCACGCGGTTCCCCGCGACGCTCGAGCTCACGGCGTTCGCGCTCGTCTTCGCCGTCGGGATCGGGATCCCGCTGGGCTACTGGGCGGCCCGGCACGTCGGGCGCTGGCAGGACCACTGGTCGGTGGTCCTGTCCCTCGGCGGGATCGTCGTGCCGGTGTTCTTCCTGGCCTTTATCCTCAAGTGGCTCTTCGCGATCCAGCTGCCCTGGTTCCCGACCGACGGGCGCCAGAACCCGCGCATCGACGCCACACACGTCACCGACTTCTACGTCCTCGACGGGATCCTGACCCGGGAATGGGACGCGTCCTGGGACGCCGTCATGCACCTCGTGCTCCCCGGCATCGCCCTCGGGACCATCCCCCTGGCCATCATCGTGCGGATCACCCGGGCTTCGGTGCTCGAGGTCGTCAACGCCGACTACGTGCGCACCGCCCGGGCCAAGGGCCTGCCGCAGGCGCAGATCCGCAACCGGTTCGTGCTGCGCAACGCCATGCTCCCCGTGACGACGACGATCGGCCTGCAGCTGGGACTGCTGATCTCCGGCGCCGTCCTGACCGAGACGGTGTTCGCCTTCAACGGGATCGGCCGGTTCCTCCGCGACGCCATCTTCACCCTGGACTACCCCGTCCTGCAGGGGTTCATCATCTTCATCGCCTTGATCTACTCGCTGATCAACCTGGCGGTGGACGTCTCCTACAGCCTCATCGACCCGAGGGTGCGTGTGCAGTGAGTACAACCCTTCCCCCCACCCCAGCCGGCGGCTTCGGCCCCGACGGCCCGGACGCGGCGGACGCCGCGGTCCCGGAGCAGGGCCGCGGCGACGGCGGCGGAGGCGCCCCCCGGGGCACCAGCGTGTGGGGCGACGCCTTCCGCCGACTGCGCCGGAACCCGGCCGCCCTCGCCGGCGCCGCCATCGTCGGCGCGTTCGTCCTCGTCGCCCTGCTGGCCCCGTGGCTGGCGCCGTACGGCGGCGAGGCCCTGCCGGGCCGCACCCACATCACGCCCACGGCCATCCCGGGGCCGGGCGACGTCGAAGGGTACCCGCTGGGGCTGGACCGCTTCGGCGGGGACGTGCTCTCCAAGCTCATCTGGGGCGCGCGCGCCTCGCTGACCATCGGCGTCGTCTCCACGGCCATGGGGCTGGTCGGGGGCATGCTGCTGGGGCTGCTCGCCGGCGGCATCGGGGGCTGGGTCGACAACGTGATCATGCGCTTCGTCGACATCCTGCTCTCCGTGCCGAACCTGCTGCTCGCGGTCTCCATCGCCGCCGTCCTGGGCCAGGGCCAGTACGCGGTGATGATCGCCATCGGCGTCTCCGCCGTGCCGATCTTCGCCCGGCTCCTGCGCTCCTCGATGCTGGCGCAGAAGGAGTCCGACTACATCCTGGCCGCGCAGACCCTGGGCCTGAGCACACGCAAGATCACCATGAGCCACCTGCTGCCCAACTCCGTGGGGCCCGTGATCGTGCAGGCGACGCTCACCCTGGCCACCGCCGTCATCGACGCCGCGGCCCTCTCCTTCCTCGGCCTGGGCGGGGGCGTGCCGCAGACCGCGGAGTGGGGGCGGATGCTCACCTACGCGCAGGCCGAACTCGGGATCGCGCCGCAGCTCGCGTTCCTGCCCGGCGCCTGCATCGCCATCACGGCCCTCGGGTTCACGCTGCTGGGGGAGTCCCTCCGCGAGTCGCTGGACCCGAAGTCGCGGGCCCGCTGAGCGCGGGCCCGGGCCCCGCGGTCTGGCCCGCCGGCCCGGCCGGGGACCGCGCGATGCCGGCTGCCGGGCCCTCGCCCGTCCGGGGTTCCGGCTACCGGCCCCGCGCCTGCCCGCGCAGCGCCAGGAACGCGCCGATGAACCCGGCCTCCAGGACCGCGAGCACGGCCACGGCCCACCAGTCCCCGGCCTGGGCCGCCAGGTAGGCGCCCATCAGCAGCAGCAGGGTGGCGATCACGAGCAGGAACACGGCGATGCCAACGGCGACGGCGTGGCTGCGCACGCCGGTCCGCAGCCCGAAGCCCTCCGGCCGCGGCGGGGGCGGTTCCGGCGCGCGCTCGCCGTAGGCGGGCTCGTGCTCCCCGCGGGGCTCCCGGTCGCGCGCCCCGGGCTCGGGCCCCTGCCCGTGGCGACCGGAGGCCGGCCCGTGGTCCGGGTGGAGGTCGGGGAAGCGCCACTCGGCGGGGTCCGGCCCGTCGCCACCGTCCGGCGGTCCGGGATCCCCGGGAAGTGACGGGTTCCGCGGTCCTGCGGCGTCCATGGCGCGTCCCTCCTTAGGCGGCGTCGGGGTCCAACTCGATCCGCAGTTCGTTGCCGGGGATCGAGGCCAGCAGCCGGCGCGTGTACGGGTGGCGGGGGTTCGTGAAGATCTCCTCCGACGTCGCGGCCTCCACGAGCTCCCCGTCCTTCATCACGCACACGAAGTCGGAGACCAGGCGCACGACAGCGAGGTCGTGGCTGATGAACAGGTAGCTCAGCCCCAGCTCGGTCTGCAGGTCGCCGAGCAGCTTGAGGATCTGGTCCTGCACGAGCACGTCGAGCGCGGAGACGGGCTCGTCGCACACGAGCAGCTCCGGCTTCAGGGCCAGGGCCCGCGCGATCGCCACGCGCTGCCGCTGCCCGCCGGAGAGCTCGGTCGGGTAGCGGCGCAACATCGACTGGGGCAGGGCGACCTGGTCCATCAGCTCCGCCACCCGGGCCCGCCGCTCCCGCGCCCCGCCGCGCCGGTACTCCACCAGGGGCTCCTCGACGATCCGCCCCACCGTGAACATGGGGTTCAGCGACGAATACGGGTCCTGGAAGACCGGCTGCACGCGCTGCCGGAAGTCGCGCAGCTCGGCCTTGGACAGGGAGCCCAGGTCGCGGCCGTCGAAGAGCATGGACCCGCTGGTCGGCTCGACGACCTTGAGCAGCATCCGGGCGGTGGTGGTTTTCCCGGACCCGGACTCGCCGACGAGCGCCACGGTGGAGCCGCGCGGGACCTGCAGGCTGACGTTCCGGACGGCGTGGAAGTCCTCGGCGGAGCCCCGCCGGCGGTACGTCTTCGTCAGGTCGCGCAGCTCGACGATGTTCTCCGTGGCGGCGGCCCCGCCCCCGGCGCCGCCGCCGTCGTCCGCCACCAGCGCCGCGGCCGCGGCGCGGCGCCGCTGCGCGTCCCCGGCGAGGGCGGCCGGCTGCAGCCGCACGGCCGCCACCGAGGGAGCGGCCCCCACCAGGGAGCGCGTGTAGGGGTGCTGCGGGTCCTCCAGCAGCCGCTTCGCCGGGCCGGACTCGACGACCCGCCCGCGGTGCATGACCACCAGGTCCTCGGCCCGCTCGGCCGCGAGGCCCAGGTCGTGGGTGATGAGCAGGACCGCGGTCCCCAGCTCCGAGGTCATGGCGTCGAGCTGGTCCAGGATGGTGCGCTGCACGGTGACGTCGAGCGCCGACGTCGGCTCGTCGGCGATCAGCAGCCGCGGACGGCAGGCCAGCCCGATGGCGATCAGGGCGCGCTGGCGCAGGCCGCCGGAGAGCTCGTGCGGGTACTGGCGGGCGCGGTCGCCGGCGTTCGGGATGCCGGCGGCCTCGAGCGTGGCCACGACCTTCTCGCCGACGTCCCTGCGGCTGGCCATCCCGTGCGCCAGCAGCGTCTCCGCCACCTGCTGGCCGATCCGCGACACCGGGTTGAGGTTGGACATCGGATCCTGCGGCACCAGGCCGATCTGGCCCCCGCGGATGCGCTGCATCCGGGCCTCGGGCAGGCCCACCAGCTCCTGGCCGTCGAACGTGATGCTCCCTCCGGCGACGCGCCCGTTGCCGGCCAGCAGGCCGATGACGGCCATCGCCGTCGTCGACTTGCCGGACCCGGACTCGCCCACGATCGCCAGCGTCCGGCCGGCGTCCAGGCGCAGGGAGGCGTCGTGGACGCCGTGGACCGTCCCGTCCATCGTCTCGAAGTCGATGGCCAGGGACTCCACCCGGAGCAGGGGGCCGCCGTCGTCGGGTCCGTGGCCGCCCCGGCGGGGTTCCGCGCCCCCGCGGCGGGCGGCCGGCCCGTCCGTGTACTCGCGCTCGTCGTCGGCCGGTGTGGCGTGCGTCATACTCCCATCCTGCACCATGCCGCGCCGATCCGCAGTCCGTGCCCCCGCTTGGGTAGGGTCGGGTGCAGTCACACGCACAACACCGGGGGTTGGCAGGCATGAAGCACCTTGAGCTGGCGGGCACGCGCGTGCCGGCCCTGGGCCAGGGGACGTGGTTCCTCGGCGACGACCGCACCACGCGCCAGACGGAGATCGAGGCGCTGCGCACGGGACTGGACCTGGGGCTGACGCTCATCGACACGGCGGAGATGTACGGGGACGGGCGCAGCGAGGAGCTGGTCGGGGAGGCGATCGCCGGCCGCAGGGACGAGGTGTTCCTCGTGAGCAAGGTCCTGCCCGGAAACGCGAGCGCGTCCGGCACGGTCGCGGCCTGCCGCGCCTCCCTGGAGCGGCTGGGCACCGACCGCCTGGACCTCTACCTGCTGCACTGGCCGGGTCCGCACCCGCTCGAGGAGACCGTGGCCGGGTTCGAGTCGCTGGTCGCGGAGGGCCTGATCGGGGCGTGGGGCGTGAGCAACTTCGACACCGGGGACCTGGCCGGCCTGCCGGCCGGGGCCGTCCCCGCGGCGAACCAGATCCTCTACAACCCCGCGCGGCGCGGCCCGGAGCACGAACTGCTGCCGGCCCTGCGCCGGCAGTCGATCGTGCCCATGGCGTACTCGCCGATCGAGCAGGGACGCCTGCTCGGGGACGCGGTCCTGCGCGAGGTCGCGCACGCGCGCGGCGCGACGCCCGCCCAGGTGGCGCTCGCGTGGGTGCTGCGCGACGGCGGGGTCCTCGCCATCCCCAAGGCGGCCAACCCGGACCACACGCGGCTGAACGCGGCCGCCGCCGGGCTCGAGCTGGCGCCCGACGAGCTGGCCGCCATCGAGGCGCGGTTCCCGCCGCCCGCACCCGGCGCGCCGCTGGAGATGCTCTAGGGGACACCCCTCCTCCCGCGGGCCCGGCCGGTTCACCTGCGGCGGCGGCCCCGGTCGTCTTGACACGGAAGGCCCGCCGGCAAGACACTCCCGTGGCAAGGGCCGGGGAACGGCAGCGGGTCGTGTGGTCTTCCCGGGCGCCGCGCGTGGACCCGGGGCGGGCGTCGCCCCGGCGGAGCTACACCGAGCGAGGACGCATGAAGGCTTCTCCGAACATCCCCCCGCAGGACGGTTCCCTGCTCAAGGTCCTGGGCAACTGGGACGCCCTGGCCCTGGGCTTTGGCGCCATGATCGGATTCGGGTGGGTGGTCCTCACCGGCGATTGGATCTCGTCCGCCGGCACGTGGGGGGCAGTCCTCGCCATGGTCGCGGGCGGCGTCATCATGGGCGTCGTGGGACTGACCTACGCCGAACTCACCGCGGCCATGCCGAAAGCGGGCGGCGAGCACAACTTCCTGCTCCGCGGCATGGGCCCGCGCTGGTCGTTCATCGGGTCCTGGGGAATCACCGGCGGGTACATCACCATCGTCGCCTTCGAGGCCGTGGCGCTTCCCCGCACCGCGGAATACCTCTTTCCCGGGCTGAGCCAGATCCCGCTGTGGGAGGTGGCCGGATCCCAGGTCCACCTGACGTGGGCCCTGGTCGGGGCCCTGGCCGCAGTGGTGATCACCGCGATCAACATCCTCGGCGTCAAGCTGGCGGGTGCAGCCCAAACCTTCGTGGTGCTCTTCCTCCTGGCCATCGGACTCACGCTCGTCTTCGGGAGGAGGTCAAGATCCCGGCCCGCCAGATCGGCAAGCTGGTCGTCGTCGCCGTCCTGCTGGCCACCATCTGGTACGCCATGACGGTGCTGACCACGTCCTCCGCGATGCCTCCCGGCGAGATCGCCCAAGCGGACATCGCGACGGCCGACGCCATGGGCGCGCTGTTCGGCAGCGACCTCATGGCCAAGGTCCTCATCGCCGGGGGGATCGCGGGCATCCTGACCTCCTGGAACTCACTGCTGCTGGGCGCCTCCCGGCTGATGTTCTCGATGGCGCGTTCCGGGATGCTCCCGGCCTGGTTCGGGAGGCTGCACCCCAGGTACCGGACCCCCGTGAACTCCCTCCTGTTCATCGGCGCGCTCTCGTTCCTGGCCCCGTTCTTCGGGGAGGCCATGCTGGTGTGGCTCGTCGACTCGGGCGCTCCCAGCATCGTCATCGCCTACATCCTGGTGGCCCTCGTGTTCGTCGTCCTGCGCCGCCGGGAGCCGCGGATGGACCGCCCCCTGCGCGTCGGCGGGAGCGGCAACGCCGGCGTCGTCATCGGCGTCGCCGCCGTGGTCCTGTGCGTGGGTCTCCTGAGCCTGTACCTGCCCGGCATGCCGGCCGCCCTCACCCCGCCACCCTGGATCCTCTTCGGCCTGTGGTGGGTCCTGGGTCTCGTCCTCCTGATCCGCATCCCCGCCGGCGTCGCGCCCGGCGCGGCCGCGGAGGAGGAGCTCCTCGAGCAGATCAGGCAGCGCCGCTAGCGGACCGACGGCGGCGCCCCGGCGCCCGTCCCGTCCGCGGCGAGGAGCTCCGCCGTGCGCCGGGCGATGACCTCCTCCTCGTCGGTCGGCACGACGAGCAGGGCCACCGGGGAGTGCGCCGCCGAGATGGCGGCCACCCGGTCCCGGACGGACCCGGCGGCGGCGTTGGCCTCCGGGTCCAGGACCGCGCCGAGGGGTCCGAGCTGCGCGGCGACGCGGTGCCGGAAGTCGGGGGAGTTCTCGCCGATCCCGCCGCTGAAGACGACGGCGGCGGCCCCGCCGACGGCGACGTGGTAGGCGCCGACGTACTTCGCGAGCCGGTACGCGGCGAGGTCCAGGGCCACGAGCGCGTCGGCCTCGCCGCGGTCCGCGCGGTCCAGGACGGCGCGCAGGTCCGCGTCCCCGGCGACCCCGAGCAGCCCGGAGCCGGAGTTGAGGAGCCGCTCCAGTTCCGTGGCCGTGTAGTGTCCGGCGGCGACGAGGCGCAGGGCCGCGGCGGGGTCGAGGTCCCCCGACCGGGTGCCCATGACCAGGCCCTCCAGGGGCGTGTAGCCCATCGACGTGTCGACGCTGGCCCCGCCGCGGACGGCGGTGGCGGACGCGCCGTTGCCGAGGTGGCACAGGACCGCGTTGAGTTCCGTCCGGGGGACGCCCAGGTGCGCGGCGGCGGCGCCGGTGACGGACTCGTGGCTGGAGCCGTGGAACCCGTACCGGCGGATCCCGTGCCCGTCGGACAGCTCGGGCGGGAGGGCGTAGCGCCGGGCCCGCTCCGGGAGCGTGCGGTGGAAGTCGGTGTCGAACACCGCGGCCTGGGGCAGGCCCGGCCAGCGGGCGCGCGTGGCACGGATCCCCGCCGCGTTGGCCGGGTGGTGCAGCGGGGCGAGCGGGGCCAGCTCCTCGATGGCGTCCGCCGTGGCCGGGGTGATCCGCGTGGGGCCGGCGAACCGGCCCCCGCCGTGGACGACCCGGTGGCCCACGGCCTCGATGCGCCGGGCGTCCGGCCCGAGGTCGTCCAGGGCCCGCGCCAGGGCAGTGGCGTGGTCGGCTGCGCCGTCGCCGCCGACTTCGACCTTCCCGCCGGCCAGGCGCGAGCCGTCAGCCGTGTCGCGGAGCTGGTACTTCAGTGACGAGGAGCCGGCGTTGACGACGAGCACGAGCACGGGCGCATCCTCCTGTGGTGGCGTTGCCGCCCACGGTAGCGCCGGGGCCCGGCGCGTGTCCCGGGCCCCGGGAAAAGGGGCGGAACGCGCGCCGGGCCCCGGCGTCGTCGTCGGACCTAGCGGCCCGCCCCCGGGGCGTCGCCGGCGGCGGCGCTGACGGCCAGCTCGGCCGGGCGCCGGCCGGACGGGCCGACCACGAAGCGGTAGGCGACGAGCAGCAGCCCGATCCAGACCGCGCCGACGACCAGCGCCGTGCGCCCCGCGGGCGTGAACAGCAGGATCAGGGCGATGGCCGCCATGAACCCGAGCGCCAGGAAGTTGAGCACGGGCCACGCCGGCAGCGCGTACCCGCCCGGGCGCTCGCCGGCGGCGGCCAGCTCGCGGCGCATCCGGTGGTGGGCCAGGAGGATCGAGGACCAGGTGAACACGGTCGCGAACGTCGCGATGGACGCGACGACGAGGAACAGCTGGTCCGGGATCCAGAAGAACAGGCCGAGCCCGGCGACCAGGCACGCGCCGATGATCGCGACCGGCCAGACCGGCACGCCGAAGCGCGAGACGCGGGTGAAGGAGGCCGGCGCGTGTCCCTGCTCGGCGAGCCCGTACATGGTGCGGGTCGCGGCGTAGAAAATCGCGTTCATGGCGGAGAGCGCCGCCGTGAGGACCACGGCGTTGATGATGTGCTCGGCGCCGGGGATGCCCAGGCCGGCGAAGACCTGCACGAACGGGCTGCCCTGCGAGCCGATCCGATCCCACGGGAACAGGCAGAGCATGATGCCCAGGGACAGGACGTAGAAGATCAGGACGCGGAACGGGACGGTGTTCACGGCCTTGGGGATCGCGCGGGCGGGGTCGTCGGACTCGCCGGCGGTCATGCCGAGCGTCTCGATGCCGCCGAAGGAGAAGACCACGATCCCGAGGCTCATGACGATGCCCCAGACGCCGAACGGGGCGAACCCGCCGTGGTCGACGAGGTGGTGGACGCCGGGCTCGTAGCCGCCCGTGCTGACGCCGAAGACGATCAGCCACAGGCCGCCGCCGATCATCGCGATGATGGTGGAGATCTTGATGAGGGTGAACCAGAACTCCAGCTCGCCGAACACGCCGGCGTGCAGGAGGTTCAGGCCGCCGATCAGGAGCATGGCGGCCAGCATCCAGACCCAGCCGGGGGTGTCGGGGAACCAGAGCCCCATGTACTTGCCGGCCGCGGTCATGTCGGCGATCGCGACGATGATCATTTCGAACGCGAACGTCCAGCCGGTCAGGAACCCGGCCCGGGGCCCGATGTAGCGGCTGGCGTACTGGGCGAAGGACCCGGCAACGGGGTGCCGGACGGCGAGCTCGCCGAGGGCCCGCATGACGACGTAGACGGCGCAGCCGGCCACGAGGTAGGCGATGAGGACGGCGGGTCCCGCGGCCTGGATCGTCTCGGACGAGCCGTAGAACAGGCCCGTGCCGATGGCCGAGCCGAGGGCGATGAAGCGGATGTGGCGCAGCGAGAGCGAGCGGCGCAGGGAGCCGTCCGCGGGGGCTGCGGGACGGGTGGTCGTGCTGGTCTGCATGGTCCTGCCTGGGGTGTCGGCGGCATGGGTTGGGGTGGCGCCCGGATTCGGGCACGCCGACCAGTATCTCACATCGTGGACCCCACTTGTGACCCAGGCCACCGCCGTGCCGTGACAACCCGACCCCCACATGGGACGCTGGGCCCATGATCGTCGCGTTCTCCGTCGCCCCCTCCACCACCAATCCGGACGGCTCCGTCCACGAGGCCGTCGCCGCCGCGGTGCGGATCGTGCAGGACTCCGGCTTGCCCCACCGCACGTCCTCGATGTTCACCGAGATCGAGGGCGACTGGGACGAGGTGATGGACGTCGTCAAGCGGGCCACCGAGGCTGCCGGCCAGGGCGCCTCCCGGGTGTCCCTGGTGCTGAAGGCCGACATCCGGCCGGGCCGCACCGGTGAGCTGACCGGGAAGATCGACCGCCTGCAGAAGGCGCTCGAGACCCAGGGCGAGGCCTAGCATGGACGCCCCGGACACCGACGCGACCCCGGAGGCCGTCGACGCCTACCTCACGGAGACGGTCGTGGGCGAGGACGCGGCCCTCGCGGAGGGCCGCCGGGCCGCGGAGGAGGCCGGCCTGCCGCACATCGAGGTCACGCCCGGGTCCGGCAAGCTGCTGCACCTGCTGGCCCGCCTCGTCGGTGCCCGCCGGATCCTGGAGATCGGCACGCTCGGCGGGTACTCCACGACGTGGCTCGCCCGGGCCCTTCCCGCCGGCGGGCGGGTCGTCACGTGCGAGTACGAGCCCCGGCACGCCGACGTCGCCCGCGCCAACCTCGAGGCCGCCGGCGTCGCCGACCGGGTCGAGATCCGCGTCGGCGCCGCCCTGGACACGCTGGCCGCCCTCGCCGCGGAGGGCGGGGACCCGTTCGACCTGGTCTTCATCGACGCGGACAAGGAGAACAACGCCGCCTACGCGGAGCAGGCCATCGGGCTGGCCCGCAGCGGCGCCGTGATCGTGCTGGACAACGTGGTCCGCGGCGGCAGCGTGCTGACCGCGGGCGACTCGGAGACCCCCGAGGGGCGGGACGTCGCCGGGACGCGCGCCGCCCTGGAGCTGCTGGGACAGGACCCGCGGGTCGATGCGACGGCCCTGCAGACCACGGGCGCCAAGGGCTGGGACGGGTTCGCGCTCGCCGTCGTGCGGTAGGGCGCCGGTTCGCGCCCCGCGCGGGACGTCGGGGAGGATGGGCCCATGGAGTACGCCCCCGCGATCCGCCGCGCCACCGTCGCCGACGTCCCCGCCACCCTGGCCATGAAGCTCGCCGCCTGGCGGGAGACCTACGCGGGCCAGCGTCCCGAGTCGTTCTTCGCCGCCGAGGAGGCCCGCCGCGAGCGGCAGGCGGACTGGTGGACGCGCGGGCTCGAGGCCGGGGCCGAGCTGTTGATCGCGGAAGACGCCGCCGGGCGGATCCTGGGGTGCGCGGGCGGCGCCCCCGTGATCGACGACGACGCCGACGCCGGCGTCCCCAACGAACTGCAGATGCTCTACGTGCTCGCCGCGCACCACGGGACGGGCCTCGGGCTGCGGCTCATGGACGCGGCGATCGGTCCCGGCCCGGCCCTGCTCTGGGTGCTCGAGGACAACCCCCGCGCCCACGCGTTCTACCGCAAGCACGGCTTCGGGCCCGACGGCCGCCGCGAGCCGATGGTCGGCCCCTGGGAGGGCCTGCACGAGATCCGCATGGTCCGCCGCGGGCCGGGGGCCTGACGTGGCCGGCCGCTCCGGCGGGCGGCCCCGGGGCGGGCGCCGCGACGACCGCGCGGCCGGCGGCCCCGCGCCCGGCGACTACCCGATCGACACCGGCACGGCGACCCTGGAGCGCGACCCCTACTCCGACACCTCCTGGATCCTGCGCGTCAACGGCGTCCCGTCCTCGCACGTCGACCTCGCCGACCCGGCGCGGCTCGACTTCGAGTACATGCGCTGGATGGCCGCGCTGCTGCGCGAGCGGTTCCCGGCGGGGGAGTACGACGGCGGCGCGCGCCGGCTGCGGGTCCTGCACCTCGGCGGGGGCGGGTGCTCGATGGCCCGCTGGGTCGCGGCCGGGTACCGGGACGCGCGGCAGACCGTGGTCGAGCTGGACGGGCGCCTGGCCGAGCTGGTGCGCGACTGGTTCGGGCTGCCGCGGGCGCCGCTGCTGCGGCTGCGCGTCGGGGAGGCCGGCGCCGTGCTGGCCTCGCTCACGGACGGGACGCGCGACGTCGTCGTCCGCGACGTGTTCGCCGGCGACCGCACCCCCGAGGAGCTCACGACGGCGGCGTTCACCGCCCACGCGCGCCGCGTCCTGGCCCCCGACGGGCTGTACCTGGCCAACTGCGGCGACACGCCCAGGCTCGAGCGGGCCCGCCGCGAGGCCCGCGTCGTCGCCTCCGTCTTCCGGCACGCGGCCATCGTCGCCGACCCCGCGATGCTCAAGGGCCGGCGCCACGGCAACGTGGTCATCGCCGGCTCGGACGCCCCGATCCCGGCCGGGCCGTCCCTGCTGCGCGAGCTGCTCGGCGGCGGCGTCCCGGCGCAGCACTGGGACGATGCCCGCGTGCGCGCCTTCGCCCGCTAGGGGCCCTGCCCCCGGCGTCCGCCCGCGGGCGGCTACCCCAGGAACGGGGAGGGCGCGGTGCCCAGGAGGAAGTCCCGCGCCTCCACCATGCCCGCGCGCAGGGCTTCCACCACGGCCGCCGGCGCCGGTTGGCGCAGGGTCTCCGGGCGGGCGACCAGCCAGTACGGCAGCTGCTCGTGCACCTCCGGCAGGATCCGGACCAGGTCCGGGTGCTCACCGGCCATGAAACAGGGCAGCAGCCCGATCCCGGCGCCCGCGCGCGTCGCGTGGACGTGCACGAACACGTTCGTGGAGGACACGGAGTCGCGCATGCCCGGCAGCAGCCGCCGCGGCGTGTCCAGGGCGTCCACCTGGAGCATGGAGTCGATGAAGTACACGAGCGGGTGCCGCACGACCTCCGCCAGCGACCCCGGCGCCCCGTGCCGGTCCAGCCAGCGCCGCGACGCGTAGAGGCCCAGCCGGTAGTCGCCCAGGTGCACGGCCTTGGCGCGGTGGGCCTGCGGCCGCCCGACGACGACCTCGAGGTCCATGCCGGAGCGGATCTGGGAGGCGCGGCGCGTCGCGGCCACCAGTTCGACGCGCAGGCCCGGGTTGTCCTCGCGCAGCCGGGCGACGACGGGGGAGACCACGTAGGCGCCGATCCCGTCCGTCGAGCTCATCCGGACCACACCGGAGACGCCCGGGACCGCGGCCGGCCGCGCCGCGAGGGCCGCCAGCGCCTCGGCCACGCCGTCGGCCGCCTCCACGGCCCGCCGGCCCAGGTCGGTCAGCTCCCACCCGCCGGCCGTGCGGAGCAACACGCGCGCGCCGAGGTCCCGCTCCAGCGCGGCGATCCGGCGGGACACCGTCGTGTGGTTCACCCCCAACTGCTCCGCGGCGGTGCCGAAGCGGCCCGTCTGGGCGACCGAGCGCAGGACGAGCAGGTCGTCCGCGTTCGGCTGGCGCCCCGGAACGCCGCCGCCGTCGGCCGCATGCAGTCCGTCCCGCGGCGCACCGCCCTCCGCGGGGGACCACCCCGCGGGGGCCCCGCCGTCGTCCTCCCCCACCGGTCCCACGGCGCCCCCTTCCACGTGCGAAATTGCAGGTCCGGCCTGCATCCTTTGTCATTGTCGTGCAGAGATCAAGAGAACATACTCGGGATGAGCCCCAGTGGCACGCATCACACCCGCGCATCACCCCAAGGAGCATCATGGCCGATCCCAGTCCCGAGGCCCGCCCGCAGTCCGGCCTGAAGAAGATCGTCGGCGCCTCGATGGCCGGAACCGTCGTCGAGTGGTACGACTTCTTCCTCTACGCGTCGGCGGCCGCCCTCGTCTTCGGCACCCAGTTCTTCCCGACCACCGGCAACCCGCTCGACGGCGTCATCGCCGCGTTCCTGACCTACGCCGTCGGCTTCGTCGCGCGCCCGCTCGGCGGCATCGTCTTCGGCCACATCGGCGACAAGCTCGGCCGCAAGTACACGCTGCAGCTGACGATCGTGCTGATCGGCGTCGCGACCGTCCTCATGGGCTGCCTGCCGACGATCCAGCAGATCGGCTACACGGCGCCCGTCCTGCTGGTGCTCCTGCGCTTCATCCAGGGCCTCGCGCTCGGCGGGGAGTGGGGAGGGGCGGTGCTGCTCGTCGCCGAGCACTCGCCGGACCACTCCCGCGGCTTCTGGGCGTCGTGGCCGCAGGCCGCCGTCCCGGTCGGGAACCTGCTCGCCACGGTGGTCCTGTGGGTCATGTCCTCGGTCCTGAGCCAGGCGGCGTTCCTCGCCTGGGGCTGGCGCGTGGCGTTCTGGCTCTCCGCCGTCGTGGTCGTCGTCGGCTACGTGATCCGCCGGCACATCGACGAGGCCCCGATCTTCAAGGAGGCCAAGGAGGAGGTCGCCCGCACGAAGGAGGTCTCCTACGGCGTCGGCGAGGTCGTCCGCCGCTATCCGCGCGGCATCCTCACCGCCATGGGCCTGCGCGTCGCCGAGAACATCCTCTACTACATCGTGGTCAGCTTCTCGATCGTCTACCTCGGCCACATCGGCGTGGAGACCGCGTCCATCCTGGGCCTGCTCGCGGTGGCGCACGTCATCCACTTCGTCGCCGTGCCGCTGGCCGGGCGGCTCTCGGACCGCGTGGGCCGCCGGCCCGTCTACCTGGCCGGGGCCCTGCTCGGGGCGACGTGGGGCTTCTTCGCCTTCCCGATGTTCGACACGGGCAGCGTCCCCGTCATCCTGGCCGCGGTCGCGGTGGGCCTGGTCTTCCACTCCCTGATGTACGCGGGGCAGCCGGCCCTCATGGCGGAGATGTTCCCGACGCGCATGCGCTACTCCGGCGTCTCGCTCGGCTACCAGGTGACGTCGATCTTCGCGGGCTCGCTCGCGCCGATCATCGCGACCCAGATCCTCAAGACCACGGGCGGGTACCTGGGCGTGAACATCTACCTGCTCGTGGCGTGCGGGATCACCGTGGTGGCCGTCCTGGCCCTGCGCGAGACCCGCGGTTCCTCCCTCCACGCCCTCGACGCCGAGGACCGGGCCCGCCGCGCGGAGTCCGGCGAGTCGGTGGCGCGGCCCACCGGCCGGTAGGGGCCGTCCCGGCGGGGATTCCCCGGAGCGTGCGGGCTGGGCAGGGGGTGCGGCCCCCGCCCAGCCCGCACGCGCACGCCCGGCGGGGCGGCGGCTAGACGCCGACGACCTGCTCGATGACGCCGACGCCGAAGAAGAGCACGAACGCGGCCGCGACGACCCACATTAGCGGGTGGATCTCCCGCGACCGGCCCTGCAGCGCCCGCAGGAACACGTAGGAGACGAACCCGGCGCCGATGCCGTTGGCGATCGAGTACGTGAAGGGCATGACGGTGAACGTCAGGAACGCGGGGATGGCCACGCCCCAATCGGTCCAGTCGATGCGGCCGACCTGGGTCGTCATCATGAAGCCCACGACGACGAGCGCGGGGGCCACCGCCTCGAAGGGCACGAGGTAGATCAGCGGGGTCAGGAACATCGCGGCGATGAGCAGCAGCCCGGTGACGATGGCCGAGAAGCCGGTCCGGGCGCCCTCGCCGATGCCCGCCCCGGACTCGACGAAGATCTGGTTGGAGGACACGGAGGAACCGCCGCCGGCGACCGCGCCGAACGCGTCGACGAGCAGCACGCGGTCCACGTTCGGGATGTTCCCGTGCTCGTCCACGGTCCCCGCCTCGTTCGCCAGGCCGACCATGGTGCCCATCGCGTCGAAGAAGATCGACAGCAGGATCACGAAGGACAGGAGCAGCGCCGCCATCACCCCGAGCTGGGCGAACGCGCCGAACAGGTCCGCCTCGCCGATGAGGCTCAGGTCCGGAAGCCCCCAGGACGGCAGCGACGGGACGACCAGGGCCCAGCCCTGCGGATTCGCCTCGCCGGTGGCGGCGTCGAAGCTGGGGCCGATGTCGAACACGGCCTCGAGCGCGTTGGCGAGGACCGCGGAGGCGATGATGCCGATGAGGATCGCGCCGCGGGTGCGGCGGACCACCAGCGCGGCCGTGAGCAGCAGGCCGAACACGAACACCAGCGTCGGCCAGCCGAGCAGCTCGCCGCCCACGCCGAGGCCCACGGGAACGGTGGTGCCGGCGGCGTCCGGGACGCGGCGCACGAAGCCGGCATTGACGAGTCCGATCAGGGCGATGAACAGGCCGATGCCGATGACGATCGCGGTCTTCAGGCTCGGCGGCACGGCATTGAACACGGCCGTCCGGAAGCCCGTGAGGACCAGGACCATCATCGTCGCGCCGGCCAGGACCACGAGGCCCATCATCTGCGCCCAGGACAGTCCCGGGTTCGTGGCGACCGTGATCGCGACGAACGCGTTGACGCCCAGGCCGGTGGCCAGCGCGAACGGGTGCTTCGCCCACGCGCCCATCAGGATGGTCAGGACACCGGCGGCGAAGGCGGTGGCCGCGGCGACGCGGTCGAGGCCGAGGGTCGTGCCCGCGGAGTCGGCCCCGGAGAGGATCAGGGGGTTGAGCACCACGATGTAGCTCATGGCGAAGAAGGTGGCGAAGCCGCCGCGGATCTCCCGGGAGAACGTGGAGCCGCGTTCGGTGATCAGGAAGTAGCGGTCAAGTGCCTTGAGGCGCTGAGGGGACATGGGGAAATCCTACTGGCGGAGGGCGCGGGGGAATCGCCGGAAAAGCGACGGTTTGCGCAGGTCGGACCGTGATGGACCCCACGCTGGGTAGGGTGAACAATGGGAGTAGGCCCACAGTCCAGCGAGACGAGGAGCGAGGACGATGAGCGCGGAACGAGTCGACGATCGGGCCCTGGAGCCGGCGGACGGTGTCGTCGTCGGGGTGGACGGCTCGGAGGCGGGCCGTTGCGCCCTGGAGTGGGCGGCGGCCGAGGCGCGGCGGCGCGGCGTCCCGCTCAACATCATCACGGCGTACACCATCCCGGTCTTCGCGGCCTCCAGCATGGACGCCGGGTACGCGACCCTGGACGACCAGGTCATCCGGGACGGGGCCGAGCAGGTCCTCCGCCAGGCGCGGGAATCCGTGGATGCGGCCGGGATCGAGGTCCGGGCCCGGGTGGAGTCCGGGGACGCCGCCGGGGTCCTGCTGGACCTCAGCGAGCAGGCCGACGTCGTCGTCGTCGGCACGCGGGGCCGCGGCGGCTTCGTCGGTCGCCTGCTCGGGTCCGTCTCCAGCGCCCTGCCCGCGCACTCCAAGTGCCCCACGGTCGTCGTGCCCGTGTGCGTGAAGGACCGGCCGGCGGACGCGCCCGCGATGCGGGACACCGTCGTCGTCGGCGTCGACGGCTCCGAACGCGCCCGCCTGGCCGTGCTCGTCGCCGCCGAACAGGCGGTCGCGCGCGGGCTGCGCCTGCGCGTCGTCTGCGCGCTGCCGCCCATCAGCGGCTCCGTGGCCTGGATGCCGGCCACGGTGGACCAGGAGGCGCTGACCGCGGATGTCCGCGAGCAGCTCGGCAACGGGGTCCGCTGGCTCAAGAGCCACTTCCCGGACCTCGAGGTGGAAACGGACGTGATCGACGGGTCGCCGATCGAGGTCCTGATCCAGGAGTCCACGAGCGCCCCGCTGGTCGTCACCGGGTCCCGGGGGCGCGGCGGCTTCGCCGGCATGCTGCTTGGTTCCACGAGCCAGGGCGTGCTCCACCACGCGCGCGGACCGGTCATGGTCGTGCCGGACGGCGACGACCCGCGCTTGGCGGACCGGGCCTCCTTCGACGAGCCGGAGGGGCTCGCCGGCCCGGGGGAGTCCTAGCCGGGAACGACGGCGGCGGGGCGGCGCGGTGGGTCACCGTGCCGCCCCCCCTCCCGTCCACGGCCATCCATGACCGGCCGCATAACT